>NZ_JBVHTY010000005.1:29686-488291 GCF_055565615.1 Streptomyces sp. NPDC028368
GGCGCAGGTCCGCGGCGTCTCCGGGGTCTGGAAGGACCTCACCGAGAGCGTCAACTTCATGGCCGACAACCTCACCACCCAGGTCCGCAACATCGCCCTGGTGGCCACCGCCGTCGCGGAGGGCGATCTCGGCAAGACGATCACCGTGGAGGCGAAGGGCGAGATCCTGGAGCTCAAGTCGACGATCAACACGATGGTGGACCAGCTCTCCGCCTTCGCCGACGAGGTCACCCGCGTCGCCCGCGAGGTCGGCACCGAAGGCAACCTCGGCGGCCAGGCGCAGGTCCGCGACGTATCCGGGGTCTGGAAGGACCTCACCGACAACGTCAACTCCATGGCACTCAACCTGACCAGCCAGGTCCGCAACATCGCCCAGGTGACCACGGCCGTGGCCAACGGCGACCTGTCGAAGAAGATCGACGTCGACGCCCGCGGCGAGATCCTGGAGCTGAAGGACACCGTCAACACCATGGTTCAGCAGCTGCGGGCGTTCGCCGACGAGGTGACCCGGGTGGCCCGCGAGGTCGGCACCGAGGGGCGCCTCGGCGGCCGTGCGCAGGTCCACGGCGTGTCGGGGGTGTGGAAGAACCTCACCGACAACGTCAACTCCATGGCCGACAACCTCACCTCCCAGGTCCGCAACATCGCCCAGGTGGCGACCGCGGTCGCCAAGGGCGACCTGTCGAAGAAGATCGACGTCGATGCCCGCGGCGAGATCCTGGAGCTCAAGACCACCATCAACACCATGGTCGACACCCTCTCCTCCTTCTCCTCCGAGGTGACCCGGGTGGCGCGTGAGGTGGGCAGCGAGGGGCAGCTGGGCGGCCAGGCCCGGGTCGAGGGCGTGTACGGGACCTGGAAGAAGCTGACCACCAGCGTCAATGAGCTGGCGCTGAATCTGACGACGCAGGTCCGCGCGATCGCCGAGGTCGCCAGCGCGGTCACCCAGGGCGATATGTCCGGCTCCATCTCGGTGGAGGCCCAGGGCGAGGTCGCCGCGCTGAAGAACAACATCAACCTCATGGTGGCCAACCTGCGCGAGACCACCCGCGCCAAGGACTGGCTGGAGTCCAACCTCACCCGTATCGCGGGCCTGATGCAGGGCCACCGTGACCTGGTCGAGGTCGCGGATCTGATCCTGCGCGAGCTGACGCCTCTGGTGAACGCGCAGTTCGGCGCGTTCTTCCTGGCCGAGGCGGGCGCCGAGCCGGGCGAAGGGCTGGAGCTCATCGCCGGTTACGGCACCGGGCAACCCGAGGGCCGCCGCTCGCTGCCCCGGCTCCGTATGGGCACGCCCGGGTGGGGGCTGATCACCCAGGCCGCCATCGAGAAGAAGCGCATCCTCGTCGACGCCGTCCCCGCGGACTACATCACCATCAGCTCCGGCCTCGGCGCCGCGGCTCCCGCCAGCATCGTCGTCCTCCCCATCCTCTTCGAGGACCAGGTGCTCGGCGTCATCGAACTGGCGTCGTTCAGCAGGTTCAGCGAGGTGCACCTCGCCTTCATCGACCAGTTCGTGAACACCATCGGCGTTTCCATCAACACCATCATCGCCAACTCCCGTACCGAATCCCTCCTTTCGGAATCCCAGCGGCTGACCGCCGAGCTGCGCCAGCGTTCCGACGAGCTCCAGCTCACCAACGCCGAGCTGGAGGAAAAGGCCGCCCTGCTCGCCACCTCGTCCCAGTACAAGTCCGAATTCCTGGCCAACATGTCGCACGAGCTGCGCACCCCCCTCAATTCCCTGCTCGTGCTCTCCCGCCTCCTGGCCGACAATCCCGACGGCCGGCTCTCCGCGCAGGAGGTGGAGTTCGCGGTCACCATCCACCGCGCCGGCTCCGACCTCCTCCAGCTCATCAACGACATCCTCGACCTGTCGAAGATCGAGGCGGGCCGGATGGACGTCCACCCCAAGGCCCTGCCGCTGAACAAGCTCGTCGACTACGTACGGGCGACCTTCCGCCCGCTCACCCTCGACCGCGGCCTGTCCTTCGACGTCAAGGTCGGCGAGAACGTGCCACGCGAGCTGTTCTCCGACGAGCAGCGCCTCCAGCAGATCCTGCGCAACCTCCTTTCCAACGCCGTGAAGTTCACCTCCACCGGCGGCGTCGAGCTCAGCATCGAGCGCGTCCCCTCCGAAGGCTTCGAGGAGGAGTCCCTGCGCACCGCCGATGTCGTCATCGCCCTCGCGGTCAAGGACACCGGCATCGGCATCCCGGCGGAAAAACTCGACGGCATCTTCGAGGCGTTCCAGCAGTCCGACGGCACCACCAACCGCAAGTACGGCGGCACCGGCCTCGGCCTCTCCATCAGCCGCGACATGGCTGCCCTGCTCGGCGGCCGGATCATCGCCGAGAGCGAGCCCGGCATCGGCTCGACCTTCACCCTCTTCGTCCCCGCCCGCTACACCGGCACCTCCTCCCCTCTCTCCTCGACCCCGGCCACCCTCCCCACTGCACGTGACAACGTCACTACCGTGCGTGAAGTTCCCGCCCCGACCAGGCTCGCCGCGGAGCAGCCGGCCGACACCGAACCCGACGCCGACACACCCGCCAAACCCCCGGCGGACGCCGCGGACGCCGCGGACGCCGGGGACGCCGCGGACGCCGGGGACGCCGGGGACGCCGGGGGCATCGACGTCAGGGATATCGGGGACGTCTTCGAAAAGCCCGAAGCCGCGGCCCGTACGGCACCCCGGACCGCATTTCGCCCCGACGGCTCGGACATCACCTGGCCGGAGACCACCCGGCTCCGGGAATGGCTGAGCGGCCGCCCCGGCCGGGTGCTGGCCAACCGCCGCATCCTCATCGTCGACGACGACATCCGTAACGTCTTCGCCCTCACGCATGTACTGGGCCGGGTCGGCATCAGCGTGAAGTACGCGGAGAACGGCCGCGAAGGCCTCGAGGTCCTGGACCGGACGCCCGACGTATCGCTGATCCTGATGGACATCATGATGCCTGAAATGGATGGCTATGAGATGATCAAGGCGATCCGTCACGCACCCCGCTTCGCGGACCTGCCGGTTATCGCGCTCACCGCCAAAGCCATGCCGGGCGACCGCGAAAAGGCGATCGAGAGCGGGGCCGACGACTACATCCCCAAGCCGGTCGATGTCGACCAGCTGCTGGCGGTGATCTGCCGCCTGCTGGATCCGCAGGACCGTACCGGAGCCGTACGAACGGAGCACGCCGAGGCCGTCGAGACAGTTGAGACGGCCGAGGCGGCCGAGGCGGTCGAGACGGCGGCCGAGGGAGACGACGCCCGCGAGACGCCGGCCGGTGGGGCCGACGCCGGGGACACGACGGGGGAGGCCACATGACCACCACACCCGACAGCACCGCCGGCATCCTCATCGTCGACGACATGGAGGAGAACCTGGTCGCCCTGGAGGCCGTCCTCAGCTCGCTCAGCAGGCATGTGGTGCGTGCGCGCTCGGGCGAGGAGGCGCTCAAGGCGATGCTGCGCGAGGAGTTCGCGGTCGTCCTCATCGACGTCATGATGCCGGGCATGAACGGCTTCGAGACCGCCGCCAACATCAAGGGTCTCGACCAGACCAAGGACGTCCCGGTCATCCTGCTGACCGGTGCCTCCGTGGATCCCAACTACGCCTACCGCGGCTACACGGTCGGCGCGGCCGACTTCCTCATCAAGCCCTTCGACCCATGGCTGCTGCGCACCAAGGTCAATGTCTTTCTGGAACTGCATCGCAAGAACCGCCAACTGGCCGCGCAGGCGGAGCAGTTGAAGCGTCTGCTGACATCGGAGGACGACATGTCGGGCGCGGCGGGCGCGGCGGGCGCGGCGGGCGCGACGGGCGCGAGGGGCACTACGGGCGGGGCGGACACCGCGGGCGGGGCGGGCGACGCCGTGCCCCCGGCCGGCGAGCGGCCCGCGGAGCCGTCGGAGTCCACCGAGGCCCTGACCCTCGCACAGCCCCCTGCCGCATCGGAGTCCACGGAACCCCCGCCGCCGACGGACACCGACCTCCCCCACGGACAGGACGCCCTCGCCACCACCGCCCCCGGCGAAGCCGCCCGCCTCGCCGAGATCGTCGGCCAGCTCACCGAGCTCGAGGTCCTGTTGCGCGACACGGGAGGCGCCCAGCCCACCGGCCTCGCCGACCGCATCGCGGAGCTGGAACAGTCCGTGGGCAGACTGCTGGTGAACCGGGGGACGTAGCGGACTCGGGGACCCCCTGACAGAATCGCCCCATGACTTTCAACAGAAAGGCCCATGCCGCGTAGGCGCCCCGGGCGAGTCCGTACGGAGCAGCGGCTCCGGCACCGTCACCTCACCTACCGGCCCGTTGTCGACGGGCTTTCCTCATCGGCATTGGCGCAGATCAGCAGGATCGAGCTGACCCGCAGCTACCTCTGGCCAGGCGTCACCGCGGATTCCGTACGGAAATGGCGGAATTTCGTCCGCAATCCCTACCACCGACTCTGGGTCGACGACGCGGGATGTGGTGTGTGGGAATGCTGCGGCAGCCCTCTGGAAGCGCGGGAATTCCTGGAAGCGGTAATACTCGGCATGTCCCGCCGCAGCGGCCGCGAACTGAGGCTCCTCATCACCGCACTTGACGACCTTTACTGAATGGCCGCAACGACCGCAACGAGCCACCGGTCAATTTGATTGCCCACCCCGCACGCGGGTAGAAGAACGGTTGGATGGGGCAGTGCGGTGCGTTCCCCGAAATTGCGGTTCGGGGAACGCACCGCATCTTTTTGTGACGCCGGTCAGCAGTCGCCGAGGCCCGCGAATCGCGCGGTGATCGCTACCGTCTCGGAGCGCCAGCCGCCATAGGCGGCAAGGGTCGTGCAGGGGCCATCGACGTGCCGGTCCCACTTGAAGTACACCCGGACCGTGTAGGAACAGTTGTTGGTGGCGCGGGTCGTGGTGGTGGCCCAGCTCGAGGTGCTCTTGAGCTTCACGCAGGAAGGTGCCTGGATCGCGGGGGAGGCGGAGGCCGCGCTCGCCGGCGCAACGGCCATCCCCCCGAATATGGCTCCGGACGCCACCAGAACAGCGGCGGAACGGGAAAGATTTCTCCGGTCAATGGTCATGATCGTCCCCTTGTTTTCGGGTTGGTCGGGCCCGAACTCGGGCTGCTCGGACCCAAGTTGAAACGGACGTTACTCAGGAAGAAGGTGAGGACGAAAGTATTCCGGCGAATATGTTCGATGAGCGGAATCGATGGCTCCATGACTCCCTGGAGAGGGGTTTTGCGGACGGATCACATCCATTTCCGCTCCGGCTGCCGCGCGGCGAATCCGATGTGGAACGATGCGTGCCCTGCGCACGGCCCGGACGGCGCGCTGCGGCGGTGACCCGTACAAGATTTTTTCTCTCACCGTGAACCGTTCGCCGCCGCCCATCCGATGAAGGGATGTGGCAGGTATGGACGAGCGGCACAGCAGCGACGCGGAGCTGCTGTGCGCGGTGGCGGACGGCGACAGCCGGGCCTTTGAGCTGTTCTACCGGCGCTACGAGCCGTGGTTGGTCGCCCGGCTCCAATACCGCTGCTCCGACGCCGCGGTGGTCGACGACGTCGTACAGGAAACCTTCCTCGCCATCTGGCGCGGCACCGCGCGCTACCGCGAACAGCCCGGCGCGGACGCCGCCGGCTGGCTGTGGCGCATCGGCACCCGCCGGCTCACCGATGCGCTGCGCGGTCACGGCACGCGGCAGCGGCTGCTGCAGGCCCTCGGCCGGTTCCGGTTCGCGGACCAGCCGTCCGCCGAGGACGAGGTGCTGGCGGGGCTGCCGCACGGCGAACTGGCCGAAGCGCTGGCCCGGCTGCCCGCCGAGCTCGGCGCCGTATTGCAGGCAACCGTCGTGGACGGGCTGACCACCGCCGAAGCCGCCGCGGTGCTCCGCATTCCGGCGGGCACGGTGAAGACCCGCGCCATGCGGGCCCGTCGACGGCTCCGTAAGGAACTCACATGAATGAAGGCAGCGGCGCGGCACGGACGCCGGACGGCCCGCACGTCGAGGACCGGGAGCTACGGGCCTACGCGCGCGGGGAGTTGGCGCAGCCCTGGCTGTCCCCCGCCGATGCGCACCTCGCGGACTGCGGGCACTGCCGCTCCCGGCTCGGCGGCCTCGGCGGGCGGGCGCGTACGGATGCGGGGTGGGCCCGGCTGCGCGCCACCATGGACGTGCCGCGGCCCGGCCCCGTCGAACGCGCGCTGCTGTGGTGCAAGGTCCCCGATCACACCGCCCGGCTGATCGCGGCCACTCCGGCCCTGCGCCGCTCCTGGCTGATCGGGGCGGCGGTGACCTTGCTGCTGACCGTGGCGGTGGCCTGGTGGGGGCACGCCGGCTCCGCACCGCTGCCGTTCTTCGTCCTGGCGCCGGCCCTGCCGGTCGTCGGGGTCGCCGCGTCGTTCGGGCCGCGTTCGGATCCGATGTACGAGATGACGCTGGTCGCCCCGATGCACGGGCTCCGGCTGCTGCTCATCCGCACGGCCGCGGTGGCCGGCACGACGGCCACCCTGGTGAGTGCGGCCGCCGTGGCGCTGCCCGGTCCCGCGCTCACGGCGCTCGGCTGGCTGCTGCCGTCCCTGGCCCTGACCCTGATCACACTGGCGCTGTCCGCACGGCTCGACCCCGCGGTGGCGGCGGGGGTGACCTGCGGCGGCTGGACGCTGGCCCTGGTGCTGACCTACGGGAACGGGGACAGCCCCTTGCTCTCCGGCACCGGGCAGTGGGCCGCGGCCGGGGCCTCCCTCGCCGCCGCCGCCGTCATCGCGCTGACCCGCGCCGGCTTCGACCGCGGCCTCCCGCCTCCGTAACGCCGGCCTCCGTAGCGCCCGCAGCCACGCCCGCCCCGCTCCCGCTCGCACTCACGGAACCCACTCGCACCCACGGAACCCGCTCGCCCCGAAGACCGCCCGGCCTTGACCACCGCAACAACAGGGGGACCGCTCCATGACCCGAACCGCCGTATCCGCCCAGGACCTCACCGTCGCCTACCGTTCCTTCCGCGCCCTGAACGGCATTTCGTTCACCCTGGAGCCGGGCGTCACCGGCCTCCTGGGCCCCAACGGCGCCGGCAAGACGACCCTGCTGCGCGCCCTGGCCACCGCCGCGCTGCCCGACGGCGGCGAGCTCACCGTCCTCGGCATGGACCCGCGCAGCCCCGAAGGCCGGCTCGGGATCCGGCGCCGGCTGGGCTATCTGCCGCAGGACCCGGGCTTCCATCCCCACTTCACGGCCTTTGAGTTCGTCGACTACGTGGCCATCCTCAAGGAGCTGAAGGACCGGACGGCCCGGCACCGCGAGGTCCTGAGGGTGCTCGATGCCGTCGGGCTGCCCGACCGCCGCGGCAAGAAGATCAAGCAGCTGTCGGGCGGCATGCGCCAGCGCGTGGCACTCGCCGCCGCGCTGGTCGGCGACCCCGAGCTGCTGATCCTCGACGAACCGACCGTCGGACTGGACCCCGAACAGCGCCTGCGCTTCCGGGAGTTGATCGCCGATCTCGGGGACGGCCGGACGGTCCTGCTCTCCACGCACCAGACCGAGGATGTCGCCGCGCTCTGCCGCCGGGTCATCGTCCTCGACAGCGGCACCGTCAAGTTCGACGGCGAACCGCCCGCGCTCGCCGCCGTCGCCGACGGCCGGGTGTGGAGCAGCGAGCAGCGCGACCCCCGCGCGCTGGCGGGCTGGCGCACCGGCGTCGGCACCGTACGCAACATCGGCTCCCCGCCGCCCGGCGTCCCCCTGCTCGAACCCACCCTGGAGGACGGCTACCTGCTGCTCCTCGACGCGACGGCCGCACGGGAGACAGCGGCATGAGCGAGACCACCGGCACGACCGGCACCACCCACACGACCGGCGCGTCCGGCTCCCCCGCGCCCGCCCCCCGTACCCGCCCTCGCGACCCCGCCGCCCGCCCGGCCGGCTCCCGCCCCGGCCCGGCCGCCGTCCTGCCCCTCGCCCGCGTTGAAGCGCTGCGCCTGCTCCGGCATCCCGCGCTGCTCGCCGCCCTCGCCGCCTACCTCGGCTTCTGGGCGTACGCGGCGGCCACCGGCGACGCGGCCAACCGCTATCCGGTCCTCCAGGACGAGTCCCGCTCTGTGCAGATCCCGCTGCTCCTGCTCGCGATCGGCACCCTGCTCGCCACGAACCTCGGCGTACTGCGCGGCCACCGGCACGGCGTCGAGCCGCTCTACGAGGTGCTCGGCCTCGGCCCGCGCGCCCGTACCGCGGCCCATCTCCTGGCCCTGCTCCCCGCGGTGGCACTCACCGCCGCGCTCGCCCTCGCCCGGATCGCCTATCTGGCGGCGAAGCCGGGCGCCGTGGGCACCCTCCAGTGGCTGGAGATCGCGACCGCTCCCGCCGCCGTGCTCCTGGCCGGAGCCCTGGGCGTCCTGCTCGCCCGGCTCACCACATCCCCCGCGGTGGCGCCGCTCGTCCTGGCCGGCCTGGCCGCGTTCACCTTTGTCGCGGCGGTGCAGAACACGGCCGCCTGGCGCTGGTTCGCGGTGGTCGCCATCGAGGACGAATTCGCCGCACCGCTGCCGTCGGACCTGGTGGGACGGCCCGCCGGGTGGCATCTGCTGTGGCTGCTCGCCCTCGCCGGACTCTGCGCGGCACTCGCACTGCTACGGCGCACCCCGCGCGATGCGCCGGCCGCCGCGCAGCCGGGCCCGGGGCCGCTGCGGCTGTGCGCCGCGGCCGCCGCGGCGCTCGCCGCCCTCGCGGGCACGCTGCAGGCACAGCCCGTCCCCGCGGACGTCGTCCAGGCGCGTGCCGAGGCCACCGGTCATCCGGCGGCCCAGCAGCTGTGCACCACCCTCCACACCACCCTCACGTACTGCGCGTTCCCCGAGTTCCAAGGCCGCGCCCGGGACTGGGACAAGGTCGTGCGGGGCGTCCTCGCCCGCACTCCCCGCCAGATCGCCGAAGCCCGCTACGCCGTCCGCCAGCGCATCTTCCGCGGCGGCACCGACTCCCACCGCAATGCGCCGCTCCCCCAGGCGGCCTGGGACGCCGACGACCTGCGGGCCGGCACACAGCGCGCCGTTCCGGTCGGTACGTGGTGGAGCGAGGGCGGCGCGGGGGGCGACGCGGCCGGCGATGCGGTGGCCGAGTTCTCCGCTCTGTTCGCCTATCGGGTGGTCACCGGTTCCGTACCGCACACCGCGACGACGGGGATGGTGTGCGGCTCGCGCGGGGTACTCGTTCTCTGGCTCGCGGGCCAGGCGACCGACGGCGGGTACCAGGCATTCCAGGACCTGGCGACCCGCTCCACCGGCGGCTTCAGCTTCCTCGTGCTGGAATCCGCCACGGGCATCAGCTTTGACACCCGGGAACAGGAACTGGCGATGGGGCTGCTGCAACGCCCCGCCGACGAGATCGGTGCCCGCGTGCAGGCCTCCTGGAAAGAGCTCGCCGACCCCCGCACCTCGACCGACCGGGCCGCGAAGCTGCTCGGGGTACCCACCCCGGCACAGGTGCCCGCGGCGGACCGGGCGTGCCGATGACGAGCCAGGGGCCGACGGCGGCTCCGAGTCCGGCACCAGGCCCGATCACGACATCGGGCCCCACGACGACACCGGGGGCGCGGCCGCTCCCCCTCAGCCTCCTCCCGCCGCTGCTGCGTGCGGCACGGACGACGCCCCTGCTGAGCGCGGCACTCGCGGCGGTCCTCCTGGTGGGTGTGCCCGCCGCCCTGTCCGCGCAGCTGCACCTCACCGACGGCGTGCTCCTGCTGCGCGTGGCCACGGTCCTGATCGTGCTCGGCGCGGCCTTCATGCTGGACGACCCGGCGGCCCGCACGACCGAGGTGGTCCCCACGCCCCGCCTGCTGCTGCACGCGCTGCGCAGCGCGGCCGCACTCGTCATCGCCGGCGCGGCCTGGACCGTGGTGCTCCTTCTCGGCCGGCACGCCGTCACCCCCGAGGAACGCGTCCTGCTGCCGCAATCCGGACTCGCCCTCGAAGCCGGGGCGCTGCTCCTCGTCGTCCTCGCCCTTGCCTCGGCGGGGCTGCGGGTCACGGCCGGCTCCGGCGGCGGCATGGTCGCCGCGCCGGGAGCGCTGCTGCTGATCCTGACCGCGATGCTGCTCCCGCTCCCCGACGGCTGGGAACTCTTCCCCCCGCCGCGGTCCCCGGCCTGGGGACCGTCCCGGCCCGTGTGGGCCGCGGTGGCCGCCGTGGCCGTGATCGTGGCCGGTCTCCTGCTCCGGGATCCGAAAGGACGGCGCCGCCGGGCCGCCCTCACTCCCTGACGGTGGCCGCTGCTGCCGGCATCTCCCGGCACGCGCGACAACGCCCCGGCTCCGGCGCCCGGAACGCCCGGTCGCAGCCGTCGCAGGTCTGGAGGGGGTGCGGACGCGCGGTCGTGGCCGCCGCTGGGGCGGGAGTTGGGAGGGGTGGTGGCAGGAGCGCGGTGAGGCGGTGGGCGACGAGGGCCGCTGGATGGTGCATCGGGTCGGGCAGGCTGGTGGTGAGGGCCCGGCGTACGGCATCCGGAGCGGCCCCACGCTCCAGCCAGGCGGCCACGGCCGGGGCGAGCCGGTCGATGTCCCGTACGGAGAGCAGCAGCCGGGGATCGTCACGGCGCAGGTTGGCGAGCAGGGCGGAGGCCGTGGCGTGGTGCTCGGGGGTGCGGGGCCGGGGGAGCGCCGCTGTGGGGCGTAAGGGGCGGGGTGCGGCGGGCGGGGCCGGTGGGGCGGCCTGGGCGGCCTGGGCCGGCGTACGGGCTGGGGCCGGTGGGGCTGCCTGGGCGGTCGGGGCCGGCGTACGGGGCGGAGCCGGTGGGGTCGACGGGGCTGCCTGGGGAGCCGGGGCCGACCGGGCCGCCGACTTGGCCTGCACGGCGGCATCCCGGGCCCGCCGGGCCCGCGTGGCCACCGGGTTGTTGTACGAGAACGTCACGGTCACGAACTTCCCGCCCTCGACGCGCTGCCGGACCCGCTCGAGATACCCGTACGTCTCCAACTCCCGTAGCGCGGAAGCGATCCGCACCCGCCCCTCATGGAACTTCCCGGCGAGCGTCTTGATGTCGACCGGCTCCCCCTCGGGCAGCGACTGGATGTGCGTCGCGATCCCGATCGCGGTCGCCGACAGCGCACTGTGCTGGGCCAGGTGATTGCCGATGACCGTGGATTCCGACTCCTGGAATTCGGTCACCTTGCGTACCCCGCCGGGGGATCGACGAACTGCGTACTGCGCGGACGTGGGCGCGTTAAGCTGCTTCTCAGCCATCCGGAAGGGTTCACTTCCTCGGTGGTCAGGCCCTCGATCGGGATGCCACTCCCGGCCGGGGGCCGTTGCATGTCTGGGGTTGTCGTTGCCGAGCCTGCACCGGCGACTTCGCCAAAAGCCAGCCCAGAGGCGCGGGATCACCCGAGCGAGTGACGGCGGCTGGGGTTTGGTGGGGTTGGGTGGGTTTTCCGTACCTGGTCATGGGCTTGGTTATGGGTTTGGTTACGGCCCGGGATACCGGCGCCCGGCTCACCGAAGTACCGTTTCCTGTCGATCGGTTGACGGCGCGTCAGTCGCCTTTTCCCGCACCTCGACGAAATGGGGCAGGCTCCAGATCGTGTCGAACTGCGGGACGTGACCGGCCGGTTCACCCGCGGGTGAGGGCCCGGTGCCGTTCGGCCGCGATCCGGTACACCACGATCGCCCGCAGCGGGCCCTCGGGGACGTCCGGGTCGTCGAAGTCGTCGGCGGGGTCGTGGGTCATGCCGAGGCGGCGCATCACCGCCTGGGAACGGAGGTTGGTGGCGGTCGTCACGGCGAGGATCTCCGGGAGGGCGAGGGTCTCGAAGCCGTAGGCCAGGGCGGCCGTGGCGGCCTCGGTGGCGTAACCGTGGCCCCAGGCCGGGCGGGCCAGGCGCCAGCCGGCCTCCACTCCCGTGAACGGCAGGCCCTCGTCCACCGGATCCAGCCCGGTGAACCCGATGAACTCGCCGGTCGCGAGGACCTCCACCGCCCACCAGCCCCAGCCCCGTTGCGCGAGATCGGACTGGAAGCGGGCCACCGATGCCTCGCTCTGCTCGCGCGTGAGCACAGCCGGGAAGTAGGCGCGGACCTCGGGATCGGCGTTCATCGCGGCCCAGGGGGCGAGATCGGACTCCCGCCAGTGGCGAAGCAGCAGACGGTCGGTTCGGAGTTCGCGTGTGGCCATCGGGCCAACGTAGCGGGCGGGTGATCGGGCGGCGACCACCGGCCACCGGCGAGAGCGCCGCCCCCGGCCCTACCCGATCATCGCCAGCTCCGGGTCCTCCCGGAGCTTGGCCAGGGCGCGGGACACGGCGCTCTTGACCGTGCCGACCGAGACCTCCATCACCTCGGCGGTCTGGACCTCGCTGAGGTCCTCGTAGTAGCGCAGGACGACCATGGCCCGCTGGCGCGGGGGCAGCCGCATCACCGCGCGCCACATGGCGTCCCGCAGCCCCTGGAGCTCGGCCGGGTCGGGGGCCGGGGTCGGGTCCGGCTCGGGGAGTTCCTCGCAGGAGAACTCCTCGACCTTGCGCTTGCGCCACTGGGAGGTGCGGGTGTTGATCAGCGCCCGGCGGACATAGCCGTCGAGGGCACGGTGGTCCTCGATCCGTTCCCAGGCCACATACGTCTTGGTGAGTGCGGTCTGGAGCAGGTCCTCGGCGTCGTTCGGGTTGGCGGACAGCGACCGCGCGGCGCGCAGCAGGACCGGCCCCCGGGCCCGTACATAGGACGAGAACGTCGGGAACACAGCGGCGGCCGAAGCGCCCTTGCACACTGGCGTGGTCATGTCTTCCACGCTAGAAGCGGGGCGGGGGGTGAGGGATCGGCCCAAGGTGCCGAAGGCCCATCCCCCTCAAGTTGTACGGGTGGTGCACACGGCACCTCCTTAGGGCGGACGGGCCGGCCATTACCCCTAGGGCCTGTCGTTTGGATCATGACCGGAGGGACGCCGGCGCCCCCGTCAGCCGTCCCCGCCCAGCACCAGTCCCGACGTCGGCACCCCGGTTCCCGCCGTCACCAGCACCCGCCCCGCATCCGGGACCTGATTGACGGAAGTGCCGCGCAGCTGCCGCACCGCCTCCGCGATGCCGTTCATGCCGTGCAGATACGCCTCGCCGAGCTGCCCGCCATGGGTGTTCAGCGGCAACGCCTCCGCGGCCACGAAACCGGCGCCCTCGCCGGGCCCGCAGAAGCCGAACTCCTCCAGCTGCATCAGCACGAACGGCGTGAAGTGGTCGTAAAGAATCGCCACGTCGATGTCGGCGGGAGCGAGGCCGGAGGTTGCCCACAACTGCCGTGCCACGACGTTCATTTCGGGAAGTCCGGCCAGGTCGTCGCGGTAGAAGCTGGTCATCTGCTCCTGGGCGCGGCCCGCGCCCTGCGCCGCGGCCGTGATCAGCGCCGGCGGATGACGAAGATCGCGGGCCCGCTCCGGAGACGTCACCACGATCGCCTGTCCCCCGTCCGTCTCCTGGCAGCAGTCCAGCAGCCGCAGCGGCTCGACGATCCACCGGGAGGCGGCGTGGTCGGCGAGGGTGATGGGCTTGCCATAGAAGTACGCGGCCGGATTGCGGGCCGCGTGGCGGCGGTCGGTGACGGCGACATGGCCGAAGGCGTCCGGTGTCAGGCTGTAGGTGTGCAGGTAGCGCTGGGCGGCCATCGCGACCCAGGAGGCGGGTGTGAGCAGCCCGTACGGGAGGTTCCAGCCGAGCGCCGTGCCCTCGGCGGACGGCTCGCGCTGCTGTACGCCGGAGCCGAAGCGGCGGCCGGAGCGCTCGTTGAAGGCGCGGTAGCAGACGACGACGTCGGCGATGCCGGCGGCGACGGCCAGGGCCGCCTGCTGGATGGTGGCGCAGGCCGCGCCGCCGCCGTAGTGGACACGGGAGAAGAAGGACAGCTCGCCGATGCCGGCCGCCTGGGCGACGGTGATCTCGGGGTTGGTGTCCATGGTGAAGGTGACCAGGCCGTCGACGTCGGCGGGGGTGAGCCCGGCGTCGTCCAGTGCGGCGTGGACGGCCTCGACGGCGAGCTTGAGTTCGCTGCGGCCGGAGTCCTTGGAGAACTCGGTGGCGCCGATGCCGGCGATGGCGGCCCGGCCGGAGAGGGAGTCGGGGCGGCGCAGGCTCATGCGGGACCCTCCGGAAGGCTGACGGTCACCGTGCCGGTGACGTGCTTGCCGAGGGCGTTGGCGCCGGTGACCCGCACCCGCGCGGTGTCCCCGTCGACCTCGGTGACCGTTCCCGTCAACGTCATCGTGTCGCCCGGATAGTTGGGGGCGCCCAGCCGTATCGCCACCTTGCGGAGCACCGCGGTGGGGCCGAAGTGATCGGTGATGTACCGGCCGACCAGGCCGTTGGTGGTGAGGATGTTCATGAAGATGTCGGGCGAGCCCTTCGCCTTGGCGAGCTCGGCGTCATGGTGCACATCCTGGTAGTCGCGGGAGGCGACGGCTCCGGCGACGATCAGGGTGCGGGTGATCGGGATCTCCAGGGGCGGCAGCTCGTCACCGGCTTTCATGCCCGGTCCTCCTCGGTTATCAAGGCACCCAGTTCTTCCAGGAGTTCGGCGCCGGAGCCGAGGTAGGCGTCGAGTTGCCGCCCCCAGAGGAAGTGCCGGTGTACGGGGTGGTCCACGTCGGCGCCGATGCCGCCGTGCAGATGCTGGCCCGCGTGCACCACGCGTTGGCCCGCTTCGGAGGCCCACCAGGCGGCGGTCAGCGCGTGCGCGGCGGCGTCCAGCCCCTCGTCACGGCGCCAGGCCGCCTCGTACGTGGTGACCCGGATCGCCTCGGTGTCCATGTACGCATCGGCGGCGCGCAGCTGTACGCCCTGGTTGGTGGAGAGGGGACGTCCGAACTGCTCGCGGGTGGTGGTGTGGGAGACCGCGCGCGCCAGGGAGCCCGCGCACACTCCGGCCTGCAGGGCGGCGAAGGCGGTACGGGCGGTGGCCAGGACATCGGCGTACGCGCCGTCCCCGCCCAGCCGCTCGCCGCGCGCCCCGTCCAGGCCGAGCCGGCCCGCCGACCACGGCGCGGTCGTCTCCACCGGCTGCCGCTGCACCCCGGCGTCATCGGTACGGACGAGCCACAGCGCCCGCCGGGCGTCCGCCACCAGGACATGGGTGGCCTCGCGCAGCCACGGCACCGCCCGGACCACGCCGGTCAGCCGGCCCGCCTCGGCCCGTACGCCGGGCTGCGCCACAAGCGCACCGGTCGCCACCTGGGTCCCCTCCCGCAGCCCCGGCAGCAGCCGCTCCCGTTGCTCGCCCGTGCCGTGCCGGGCGACGGCCAGCACCCCGTACGCGCAGCTCGCGGCGAACGGCACCTGCGCCGTGGTCCGGCCCTGTTCCTCCAGGACCAGCGCCAGCCCCAGCAGGCCGATGTCCTCGACGGCCGCCGTCAGGCCGGCCGCGCACAGGGCCTTCCACAGTTCGGCGTCGGCGGCCGTGCCCAGCGCGGCCAGGCGCTGCGGCGTCGACAGGTCGGCGAAGATCTCCGCCGCCAGCGCGCTCGCGGCCCGCTGTTCCTCGGTAGGCGTGAAGTCCATCAGCCGCCGCTCCCCACGAGCCCGTTGAACACCGGCACTTCCCACTCCTCGTCCACCCGCAGGAATTCCAGCCGTACGGGCATCCCGATGCGCACCTTGTCGTACGGCACGCCGACCACATTGCTGATGATCCGCACCCCTTCGGCGAGCTCCACCAGGGCCACCGCGTACGGGGGGTCGAAGGCCGGGAAGGGCGGATGGTGCATCACGACGTACGAGTAGACGGTGCCCTCGCCGCTCGCCTCGACGGTGTCCCACTCCGGGGAGGCGCAGGCGTTGCAGCCGGGCAGCCAGGGCAGCCGGAGCGTGCCGCAGCGCGTGCATCGCTGGATCAGCAGCCGGCGCTGTGCCACGCCGTCCCAGAACCCGGCGTTGTCCCGGTTGATGACGGGGCGGGGGCGGCGCGCCGCCGGCTTCCGGGCCGCCGCCGGTGCGTACTTGAGGATCCGGAACCGATGCGTCCCCACCGGTTCCGGGTCCCCGTCCACCCGGACATCCATCCGCGTCGTGACGAAGTACCCGGTCCCCAGCTTGGTCGTCTTACGCTCCGATACGGACTCGATGACCGCGTCGAAGGTGATGTGGTCCCCGGGGCGCAGCGGGCGCCGGTACTCCTGCTCGCAGTCGGTGGCGACGATCGAGGTGTATCCGGCGTCGTCGAGCAGCCCGGACAGCTCGCCGTACGCCCCGGAGCGGTCCGCGTTCCCCGAGAGTCCGCCCATCGTCCAGGCCTGGAGCATGGTCGGCGGGGCGATGGCGTCCGGGCCCCGGTAGGCGGGGTTCGTGTCGCCCATCGCCTCGCACCAGTGCCGGATCATCGGCTCGTTGACCGGGTCCTTGCCGCGGCCGGCGGCGGCGGTCGGCCGCCCCTCGAAGGCCTTCAGCCGCTCCTGGAGGCCGCTCACCGCCGCCCCCTGCGCATCCCCAGTCGCATCGTCGCCACGATCTCCCGCTGGACCTCGCTCACGCCGCCCCCAAAGGTGTTGATCTGCGCCGCACGGTTCATCCGCTCCAGCTCGCCGTCCCCGAAGGCGCCCGGCGATCCGGCCCGTAGGAGGGCGGCGTCGCCGACCACTTCCTGGCACATCCGGTAGACCTCGACGGTGCTCTCCGTCCCGGCGAATTTGACGCCGCTCGCGTCTCCGGGGCTCAGTGTTCCGGCGCCGACATCGCCGACCAGCCGCCAGTTCAGCAGCCGGGTGGCGGCCAGCCTGGCGTGAGCCTCGGCGAGCCGGGACCGTACCCAGGGCCGGTCCGCGGGACGCTCGCCGGTCTCCGGGCCGGGCGTACGGGCATATGCCAGCGCCGCGTCGAAGGCGTCCTCGGCCTGCATACCGATCGCCGCCAGCGCGACCCGCTCATGGTTGAGCTGATGGGTGATCAGCTGCCAGCCCGCGTTCTCCTCGCCGACGAGGTTGCCGGCCGGGACGCGTACGCCGTCGTAGTACGTGGCGGTGGTCATCAGGCCGCCGACCGTTTCGATCGGGGTCCAGGAGAAGCCGGACGCATCTGTCGGCACGAGAAGGAGGGAGATCCCCTTGTGCTTGGGGGCGTCGGGGTCGGTGCGGCAGGCGAGCCAGATCCAGTCGGCCTGGTGGGCGTTGCTGGTGAAGCTCTTGCCGCCGTTGATCAGCCAGTCCGGCCCCTCTCGCACGGCCCGGGTGCGGAGCGCGGCGAGGTCGGTGCCCGCCTCCGGTTCCGTATAGCCGATCGCGAAGACGATCTCGCCGGTGAGGATGCGCGGCAGGAAGAAGTCCTTCTGGTGCCGGGTGCCGTACTTCATCAGGGTCGGGCCGACGGTGTTGAGGGTGACCATCGATACGGGCGCGCCCGCGCGGTAGGCCTCGTCGAAGAAGACGAACTGCTCGTCGGCGCCGCGCCCCTGGCCGCCGTACGCGGTCGGCCAGCCCAGGCCCAGCATGCCGTCGGCTCCGATCCTGCGGAGCACCGCGCGCTGTCCGGCGGCGTCCTCGACCGGTCCGTCGGGCAGCACTTCCCGGAAGTAGGCGCGCAGTTCGGTGCGCAGCCGCTGCTGGCGCGCGGTGGGGGCGAGGTGCACGTCGGCGGCCTCCCCTTCTGGTGGCCGTACGCCGGCGCGCAGGGGTCCGGGCGTACGAAACGAGCGAGCGGGTTTCTGACTGTCCGTCAGAAACCCGCTCGCTGTCAAGGTCGGCGCAGTGAACCCCGGCGCAGCCCGTAACCGCCGCGCCGACCTCGCATCACCTGTCGGTCAGCCGCCGCTCCCCATGGCGGCGACGGACTATCCCCTGCTCTCCCGGAGCCCGGAGAAGGGTCAGCCGATGTTGTTGCCGAAGCTGACGCTGGCGTTGCTCTGGTCGATGGCCGTGAAACCGGAGCCGTTCACGCTTGCGGTGTTGTTCTGATTGGAGGCGCCGGCACCGTTGGCAACCTGCTGACCGGTGGTCGAATTTCCGTGGTTGTCGCCGAGGACGCCGGTCCCCTGCTGGCTGGCGGAGGCCGCGTTCGACCCGTTGTTCGCAAGGCTGCCGTTGTCGGCCTGCGCCACGCCGCTGAAGAGAACGGCCGCGAAGGGCAGGGCGGCGGCGACAGCGATGACGCGGGCAGTACGGGTGCTTGCCATGTTTATTCCTCCTACGGAACACAACTTCGGGATCTGATCTGCTACGTGCCGGATCTGACCTGTTCGCCAACTCCGTTTGTTCACCGGGTGGTTGGCCGACCACCCGGCGCGTGCCTCGACGTCGCGACCTCAGAATTGCCCACCGAATCCCCGGCGAACCCGTCATGAAGGGTCGATTCCCTCGCAAGTATGAGGAACATCGGATAAACCATCTCCACGCCCCAGCGCCCCCACATGCGCCCCCAAACCCTTGTGACCTGCCCCTTTCCCCCCACCCAGCGCACTTCCCCCCTTCCTTTTCTCGAACATTCGTACGAAAATAGAGCCATGGGCACGCCACGAAGCAACGCCGCCGAACCACCGCCCACCGGGCTCCGGACCCCCCTGCGCCCGCTATCGCGCCCGCACCCCGACGCTCACGCCGCCGCCCTCGCCGACGCCCTGCACGCCGCCGCGCACGGTTACGCCGTCATCCCGCTGACCCGCACCAAGCACCCCGCCGTCCGCTCACCGCACCGCGGCCACCCCGAGACACCGCCCTGCCGCGGCGCCTGCGGCCGGATCGGGCACGGCGTCCACGACGCGAGCACGGACCCGCTCGACATCCGCCGGATGTTCGCCGCCGCCCCCTGGGCCACCGGATACGGCATCGCCTGCGGCCTGCCGCCGCACCACCTCATCGGCGTCGACCTCGACACCAAGAACGGCGCCGACGCCTTCACCGCCCTCCGCTTCCTCGCCGAACAGCACCGCTTCCCGCTGCCGCCGACGGTGACGGTCCGCACCCCCAGCGGCGGCCGCCACCTCTGGTACACCGGCCCACCGGCGCCCCCCGTCCCCAACTCCGTCGGACGGCTCGCCCCGGGCATCGACATCCGCGGGGCCGGCGGCTATCTGGTCGGCCCCGGCTCCCTCACGGCTCGCGGCCGCTACGTCCTCGCACCCGGCGCACCCCGCGTGCCCGCACCCGCCCCGCACGCCCTGCTCGCCCTCCTCACGCCCACGCCCCCTGAGCGCCGCGAGACCCGGCCCGCCGTCCCGCCGCAGCCCGGCCCGGCACTCGTACGCTTCGTCCGCACCTCCCCCCGGGGCCAGCGCAACGCCCGCCTCTTCTGGGCCGCCTGCCGCGCCCACGAGGCGGGCCTGGGCCAGGAGCTGGCCGCCCGGCTCGTCGAGGCCGCATGCCATACGGGACTGTCCGAACCGGAGGCGCTCGCGACCCTCGCATCCGCGGCTCGGCGGTGAGGTGCACGGCCGCTCACCTGCGGCGAGGGGAAGGGGGGCGGGAGGGGGCGCGTGGGCTCACACGGAAGCGGCGGGCTTACGCGCCTCGATCAAAAACCGCGTCGTATGGGCCACGAACGGCCCCTCCCGCCTGATCAACTCGTCCAGTTCCCGCAGCCGTTCCCGATATCGCTCGACGGTGAATCCCGGCACCATCCAGATCACCTTCCGCAGAAAGTAGACAACCGCCCCGATATCGAAGAACTCCGTCCGCAGCGACTCCGCACGCAGATCGACCACCTCCAGACCGGCCGCCTCCGCATTCCGCCTGGCGTCCTCGGGATGACGGACCCGCCGTACCTCCTCCGGCTGCGGTCCCAGGAAGTACTCCACCAGCTCGAACACGCTGGCCGGGCCGACCTGTTGGGAGAAATACGTGCCCCCCGGCCGCAGCACCCGCGCAATCTCCTCCCACCACACGGTCACCGGATGACGGCTGGTCACCAGGTCGAACGCGGCATCGGCGAACGGCAGCGGCGGCTCGTCCGCATCGGCCACCACAACGGCGCCGCGCGGATGCAGCAGCGCGGTGGCCTTGGCGACATTCGGCGGCCAGGATTCCGTGGCGACCATCACCGGCGGCATTGTCTCCGCCGCCCCGAGCACTTCGCCGCCCCCCGTCTGAACATCCAGCGCCGCCGACGCCCGCGCCAACCGCCCGCTCATCGCCCGCTGATACCCCCACGAAGGCCGCTCCTCGGTAGCCCTCCCCGCCAGCCACGAAAAGTCCCAGCCCGCGACCGATACGGCGTCAGCCTCGGCCACCAACTCCTCAAACGAACGCGACACACCCATACCGAATAACTCCCACCTGTCCGCTCCTCCCCGTCGACCTAATCTCCCCCACCGACCTACTTCTCCCCCACCTCGCCACTCCCCACCTCATTACTCCCCACCTCATTACTCCCCACCGGGATCATAAATTCCGGCCGATCCCACATCACCACCGGCGGCCTCGCCCATTCCGTGCCGCTCCGCTGGGCTCCCACACTCCGGTAAAACCCCTCGGCAGGCGGATGCGACACCACCCGCACACTGTCAATTCCCGCCCGCCGCGCCTCGGCCCGCATATGCTCGATAAGGCGCCGCCCGATACCCGCCCCCTGGGCATGGTCCGCCACAAAAATCAAATCCAGCTCCGGCGGATCCACGATCAATGAATAAAACCCCAGCAGCCGGTCGGCGTCCGCCTCATCCACCGCCACAAACACCCGATGCGCCTCTACATAATCGGGCCCCACCCGATATCCCTCAACCATCGACGCATAGGGCCCCTGATAGGCCCCGGAACTCCGCACCATCCGGCTGATCCTCTTGACATCCCGCGCCCCAGCCCGCCGAATCACCACCATGACCCCCACCCCACACCCTTCCGCCCGAACCCACTCAATTCCTCTTACTAAGACAGTACTCCACCGCCCCAAATGCACTATGAACCGCACACGCTTCACTCACTCATCCATTTACCTCCTCCCCCAAAAGAGAACACCCACCCTGCCAGGAAAATCCTGACCCCGAGCCCACATCGAAGCCGACGCCATCGCACCATCCAGCCCAACCGGATATCCCGCAACCCAATATCTGACGAGGCCAGGTCACTGGCCACGGAACCGGGCGAAATAAACCTAACTCCCACAAGCCGCACATTAAGAAATTACCCTGGGCGGCGACAACAGCGACAGCTTCTACGTGACGTGCAGCACGAAGAACTCCTCCGGTAACCGCTGGCACTACGGCCAGTCGGAGCACCCCGTCACCGAGAAGAACGGTGCCAAGGGCTGGGTCCACTCCCGCGACATCGTCGGCTGAGCCCATGCGAAAGGGGCGCCCCGTATCAACAGGGCGCCCCTTTCGACCAGCTACATAGCCGACCTCTGCGGAGGCTGTGGGATTTGAACCCACGGTGACGTTGCCGCCACGACAGTTTTCAAGACTGTTCCCTTAGGCCGCTCGGGCAAGCCTCCTCGCGGCACCGGTGTGCGGTGTCGCGGGATCAGACTAGCGCGTCACTTGTCGCCCGTGCGCTGGCCCAGGGTGACTTGGGCGGTGTGCTCCTTGCCGCCGCGCAGGTAGGTGAGGGTGACGTGGTCGCCGGGCTTGTGCTGCCAGATTTCGCTGATCAGGGTCGGACCGCTGTCGATCACGGTGCTGTCGAGCTTGGTGATGGTGTCGCCGGGTCGCAGGCCCGCCTTGTCGGCGGGGCCGTTCGGGGTCACCGAGTCGGAGCCGTTGTTGCCCGTCTGGGCGATGGTGGCGCCGTTGCCGGTGTCCTTCATGCCGACCTGGACGCCTATCTGCGGATAGACCGGCCGGCCGTTCTTGATCAGGTCCTGCGCCACCCGCTTGGCCTGGTCGATGGGGATGGCGAAGCCCAGGCCGATGCTCCCCGACTGCTGCGACTCACCGCCCATGCCGCCGCCGTTGCCGGCCGACTGGATGGCGGAGTTGATGCCGATGACATTGCCGCCGGCGTCCATCAGCGGGCCGCCGGAGTTCCCGGGATTTATCGAGGCGTCCGTCTGGAGGGCGCTCATGTACGAGGCGCTGGCGCCGTCACCGTCGCTGGAGGCCACCGGGCGGTCCTTGGCGCTGATGATGCCGGTGGTGACCGTGCCGGACAGGCCGAAAGGCGCACCGATGGCGATGGTGGCGTCGCCGACCTGGACCTGGGACGACTTGCCGAGGGGAAGAGGGTTGAGCGGGGCGCCCGAGGCGTGCTTGAGCTTGACCACGGCGACGTCATAGCCCTGGGCGCGGCCGACGACCTCGGCGTCGTACTTCTTGCCGTTGGAGAACGTCGCGGTGAGCTTGCCCCCGTCGGCCGCGCTGGAGACGACGTGGTTGTTGGTGAGGATGTGGCCCTGCTTGTCGTAGATGAAGCCGGTGCCCGTGCCGCCCTCGCCGGTCGCGCCCTGCGCCTCGATCGTCACCACGCTGGGCAGCGCCTTCTGCGCTATCCCGGAGACCGAGGTGGGCTTACGGTTCAGCGCCTCGGGGTTGCCGGTCGCGGTGACCGTCGTCGAGCTGCTGTCGTTCTGGCCCGCGGCCCAGAAGCCGATGCCGCCGCCGATACCGCCCGCGACCAGCGCGGCCGCCACGACGGCAGCGATCAGCCCGCCATTACGCCGCTTGGGGGCCGGGCCGCCCGGAACGCCCCAGGGGTCACCGCCGCCACCGTGGAGGCCCCAGCCGCCGCCGGAGGAGCCGTGGCCGGCCGTCGCATATGCAGGGATCTGCGCGGTCGCGTCGGGGTGGGAGGGCCCCGGTCCGCCGGGTGCATGGGACTGCTCCCAGGGGCTGCCGCCGGGCGCGGACGCGAGGGGTGCCGGAGGAATCCTGGCTGTGTCGTCCGGCCGGCCCGCGCCGGTGGCCGGCTCGAAGCCCGGCGGCGGGGGTGCCGCGGGCGGAGCGGCCGGCACGGGCGGGACGTCCGGAGTCTGGGCGCCGGAGGCGGACGCGGGGGCGCTGTCCGACGCCTGCGGCCCGGTCGGCGGCTTGGCCTCCGACGGGACGTCGGCTCCCTCGTTCTCGGTGCTCACAGCTCTCTCCTCAGCTTCACGACTGTGCCGGACCACGGGCCCTCGGGGGCCATGACGTCCCGGTCCGGCGGTTCCTGGGTCCGGGGTGTCCGGTGGTTCCTTCGTCCGGTGGTCTCGCTGTCCGGCAGTTCCTCTTCTGTCCTGGGGATACGGATGCCCTGGGATTGCTGATGCCCCGGGATACGGAACCCAAGGGCCCGAACCGCGAGGCCCGGACCCCCAGCATCAAGGATCCCGCCGACGCGGGCCATACGGGCCATACGGGGCCATTCGGCCCGTACGGGCAGCACGGACCACTACGACACCGTCTCCAGCCTTTCCCACGGCGCGTCAGAGCGCCGTAAGCCGAGGCTGTGACTATCCCCTCATCCTTTATGCCGGACAATTCGGGCGCATCCGCTGCGATGCCCGTCGGGCACCGCGCAACCGTCCCCCGGGTGGCGGATGGCACGATAACTCGGTGAACTATGCACGCCCCGCCCAGGACGCCCGTTCGAGTCCGCCGGTCATTTCCGTCGTCGCCCACCGAGGCGCCTCCGAGGACGCTCCGGAGCACACACTGGCCGCCTACCGCAAGGCGATCGAGGACGGCGCGGACGCCCTGGAGTGCGATGTCCGGCTGACCGCCGACGGGCAGCTGGTGTGCGTGCACGACCGCCGGGTAAACCGCACCTCCAACGGGCGCGGCGCCGTCTCCGCCCTCGAGCTGGCCGATCTCGCCACCCTCGACTTCGGGTCCTGGAAAGAGGGCGCGGACGGCCCGGACACGCTGGACCCCAACGAGGCGCCCGACCGGCAGCACGAGGATCCCGAGCGGACCTCCGTACTGACCCTCGAGCGGCTGCTGGAGCTGGTCGCCGACGCGGACCGCCGGGTCGAGCTCGCCATCGAGACCAAACACCCGACGCGCTGGGCCGGACAGGTGGAGGAGCGTCTGGTCGAGCTGCTCGACCGGTTCGGGCATACAAAACCGGCCAGGGCGGCCGATGAGACGCCGGCGGTCCGGGTCATGAGTTTCTCCGCCCGCTCACTGCACCGCGTACGGGCCGCCGCGCCGGACATTCCCGGCGTTTACCTGATGCAGTTCCTCACCCCGCGGCACCGCGACGGCCGCCTGCCCCCCGGCGTCGGCATCGCGGGCCCCGGCATCCGGATCCTCCGCGCGCACCCGGAGTACGTCGCCAAGGCGCACCGTGCGGGCCATCGCGTGCACGTATGGACGGTCAATGAAGCGGCGGATGTTGAGCTGTGCCGCGACCTGGGCGTGGATGCCGTGATTACAAATCGCCCCAAACTGGTGCGAACTCAACTCGGCCTTACCTAAAGCCCTTCACAGGGTGTGCACCGGCGCATTCGACCCGTATTCGAAGATGTCGAGTGCGTCACTGTGTGCCGCTTGGCCGGTTTCCGGTCCAGTCCATTGGGGCATTCAACCCGTGGCGTGGGGCAAAGGAGGTCTCGGGGGTGGCGTTGGTGGTGGCACAAGAGGTGCCGACGTCGTCGATCATGGCCGTACCCCATGGTCCAGCGGGTGTGGGCATGGCCAGGCGGCGCATGCGTGACGAACTGTTGGCAAGTGGAGTTCAGGACACGGTCGTCGATGACGCGGTTCTTATCCTTTCCGAGCTATTGAGCAATTCGTGTCGGCATGCACGTCCGATATACGACAACGGCTCACCGATTTACGGAAACGGGGCATCGGGCGGCGCCTCACGGGGCGCCCTGCAGGAGTCCGTCCGGGCATCCTGGCGCATCGACGCCCAGGGCCGGCTGACCGTCGCGGTCACGGACGGCGGTGGCCCGACCCGGCCACTTCCGGCCACTCCCTCGGTCACCGCGCACGGCGGCCGCGGACTGGCGATCATCCGGTCGCTGGCCAAGGACTGGGGGGTCCGCGACACCGCCAACGGCGAGGTAACGGTCTGGGCGACCCTGCCGCTTCAGGATTCGTTCGCTACGCGCGTGGACCTGCCGCCCGCATTCCCGGGGGGTCTGGGCGGCGGCCTGCCACCGGGGCTGGCCTTCGCGGACTTCGACGAGCCGTAGACGGGCCGTGGGCGGGCCGTGGGCGGGCCGTGGGCGGGCCGACCGGGCTTCGGACCCACCATGGACGGGCCGACGGGCTTCGGACCCGCCGTTGACGGGCCCCGGATCATCCGTGGCCGGGACGTTGGGCCAACCGGTGCGGGCGGCGACCGGCAGTGCGGCACCGCGGCGGCCCCAGCGCCATAAGCGGCGCAATTTCGGACGCGCTCCTCTAGGCTCGCGCCGAAACGCGCCCGCGCATGTCTGTGCGTGACTCATGTCTCTGCATGGCTCCGGGCGCATCCGGACGCCCAGGAACGACCAGGAGACACCGCCGCCATGGCCAAGAAGCGCCGTCCCCAGCCCCAGGCCGCAGCACCGAAGACAACGGGCGGCGAGGTGCCGGTCGTCGGCGCCCGCGAGCCCTGCCCGTGTGGTTCGGGCCGTCGCTACAAGGCCTGTCATGGCCGACAGGCGGCGCACGCCGTCACCGAGCTGGTGCAGCGCCCCTTCGAGGGCCTGACCGGTGAATGCGACTGGGTGGCGCTGCGCGAGCTGGTGCCCGCCGCCACGGTCGAGTTGACGCTCAAGGGCGGGCTGCCCGAGGGAGTCCCGTCGGTGACGCTGGCGACCGTGCTTCCGATGGCCTGGCCCGCGCTGCGCCGCGACAACGGCGCGGTCCTGCTCGGCCTGCAGAACGACACCTCCTCCGGCGACATCAGCCGCGACCTGGCCGACACCCTCCAGCGCGCACTGACGGCCGAGCCCGGCAGCCCGGTCGCCGCCGGGCGGCCCGCCGCCGACGGCCCGCGGCTGCAGGACCTGCTCGACCCGGACGCGCCGTTCGAGCCGGCCGTCCACACCGGCTTCGAGTTCTGGGTGGAGAACGCCGAGAACGCCACCGGCGAGGTCGCCGCCTCTCTGGAGCGGGCCAACGCCGCGGCCATCCCGACCGCCCGGATCCCCGACCTGGAGGGCGCCTACTGGTGCGAGGCCCCGGAGAAGAACCATCTGCGCTGGGTCACCGCGCACCCCGAGGAGCAGCTGCTGGACGCGCTCGCCCGGCTGCACGCCGCGGGCACCGCCTCGCTCGGCGAAGGCACCCGGCTGGTCGGCTCGTTCCGCGCCCACGGCCTGGTCGTCCCGGTCTGGGACCTGCCGTCCTCGATGGGCGCCGACGAGGTCGCCGGACCGGCCGCGGCGTTCGCCGAGCGGCTGGCCAAGGCGCTGGCCTCCGATGCCCCGCTGACCCCCGAGGAGCGCCGGGCGCGCGGCGGCCTCACCAACCGGCAGATCACCCTGAGCTGACTCCGCCCCCGACCGTGGCAACCCCGGACGCCTCAGAAGTGACACCGGTCACAACTACCTCTACGCGCCGGTAAATAGGCGTCCGGAAATCCACGATCGAATTTGCGAACCGCCGATCTCTTGTTACGGTTCTAAAAGCCCGGTCGCTGGTGCATCCCCCGTCGCCAGCGACCGGGCGCTTCCATGCCCGGACCCGGTCGGCGCTCAGTCCGCCGCCGCAGGTCCTAACCCTCCGCCTCCGGCGTCGAGTTGCCCCCCGAGCGCAGCAGCAGCCGATCCCCCGCCGCGTCCGCGATCTCCGCCACCGCGCCGTACCGCAGCCGGCCCCCGCGCACGCTCGCCCCGGTCGGCGTCTCACACACCCCCGGCTCGTCCGCCGCGGGCACCTCGCAGTGCACCTGCACGGTCCGGCCGTCCGGCCGCAGCAGCGTCAGTACGGCCCGCAGCGGGTCGCCGGTGGGATTGCGGTAGTACGTCCGCGCCCAGGTCTTGCCCTTCTCGGCGAGGACACAGGTCTGCGCTTCGATCCCCTGGGGGGAGGCGAGTTCGGGTCCGCAGCGGGCGGTACGGCCGCCGTCGGAGAGGAGGGGGAGGCCGAGACCGGCGAGGGGGTCGCGGGAATTACCCTCATTTTCGGCCTTGTCGGCGGCCTTTTCGGCCTTTTCGGTCTCGTTACCGACTTTAGCGGCCGCCCCGTTGCCGGCCTTGCCGCCGGCCTCGTTGGCGAATGCGTTCGTGACCTTGTTCGCGGCCTGGTGCGCGACCTTGTTGCCGGCCACGGCAGCGGGCCCGGCAGCACGCTTGGGGAACGCGTCGCCGGCCCGTTCGGCGGTCTCCGCCGGACCTGCCGACGCGGCGGCCAGCGGTACGACGGCGGCGAGCACCGCTGTACCCGCGAGAGAGATCAGGCGGATTTTTGGCGCACGCTGCATGGGACTCACCTGCGGAGCGATTGAAGTGCCGTCGACGACGGCCTGACGGTGCGCCGAACCTATCGGGCCGCGAGGGTGCCCCCGCGCTCCCGGACACCCGTTTCCCGTAGTCGGCCGCGCCGCTCACACCCGTACGGGTGAACCCTCCGAGCGTTCTTTCCAGCCACCCGCCAGGGGCCTGCCGCTGGGCCACCTGCCGGAGGCCGGCCGCTGCCTAATAGGCGAGCCGGCTGCCGCCGTCCGGTGTACCGGTGCTCGCCGCCACCAGGGCGTCGACGACGGTGGTCACCGTCGGCAGCCAGGGCCCGGCCGGTCCGGCGGCCGGCGGCCGCTCCCAGCGCACCTTTCCGGCGGCGATCCCGGACGGCGGCAGCACCACATAGCCGCCCTCGCCATGGAACCGCAGCGAGCTGGGCACCCAGTCCTGGGAGTGCAGCAGCTCGCCCAACTCCGCCAGGTCGTACGGCGATACGAGCAGCGACCAGCGGGTGGGCGTGGCCACCACCGGGCCGATCCGGACGCCGAAGTGGTCCAGGGCCGCCAGCGCCCGCGCCCCGGCGACGGCCGGCAGGCTCACCGCGCACGGCGCGCGGCCGCCGGTGGCCAGCACGATCGGGGCGTCCGGGCGGTTCGCCCACCACCAACGCACCATCCGCTCATCGGTCGTGGCCGCCAGCAGCCCGGGGTCGAAGGGGTGCGCGCCGGGCACCACACAGTCGGGATCGGGACAGCTGCACTGACGGGCGCCCCGGCCGCCGGACCGCAGACCGACACCCGGGAGTACGGGCCACCGCCACTCGGTGGCGCACTGGAGCGCCGCACCGAGCAGTGCCGACCTTCCACCGCGCCGAAACAGGGGCTTGCGTCGCCTTCCGAGGATCTCGCGCATGAGCGCTCGTTCCTTTCCGTTAACGCCGAGGGCTATGTCCATCGCACTACAGGCCGCGGCACACGTACCACTTCACGCAGGTTCACGTGCCGCTTCACGCATGCCGCTGTGTGGCGTTCAAGCGGCCGGGTCGGGGCCCGTACTGCCTGGTCCTGACTGCCTGGTCCTGACTACCTGGTCCTGCACCCCGGGGCCGATCACGTCACGTGGATCTCTTGTCACCGCGTGTACCAAGGCAGCGCATCACGCCGTACATCGAGCGTGGAACGTGGCGGAGGGTGGCGCACGTATGGCGCTTGCGGTTCTGTGGTGCAATCCCGCCACTTGGGAGTGCGTCGCGGTCGTCGTCGTATGAGACGCCCGCGCCCGCTGGAGGGTTCCGGTGCAGGCTCAACTGACCCCGCACCTTTCCGAGTACGTACCCGCCATCGTGCATATGACGCGCTGTCGATGGCCGCCAGTCGACCTCAAATTGACACCTGGGGGGCTATTTTCAGGCCAATCTACAGACCTCGTTGACACCACAAACCCCATCGGGACAATGCTGGACATCACATCGCTGGTGCGTGTACATGTGGAGGCATTGATAGCGGAGCAGCATGACATGGGGGTTTGCGATGCTATTGAGGAAATTGAGCGGCCAAACGTACCGCGCAGTATCACTCAACAAAATGCCGCACTCCCTCACAAGTTGCGGCCTGACCTGGTGTTATACCTGGCCGGACATGAGCCGTCGGCCATGACTATCCCTCACGTACCGAAAGTGGCTGGAATCGAACCAGCACTTCCCGCCCCCGCGCACACTGCCGATCCGCTCACGCCGAAGGCCGCCGCGGACACCTCCTCGGACACCACCGCCAACTCTCCCGACTCCCCCGACCCCCGCGACTCCTGCGAAGCCGCTGGATCCCCCCGGGGCGGCCGTCCGGACGGCTCCGGCCCCGGCTCCCCGGACGTCTCGTGCGTCGATCGCATCGCCGCCGTACAGGACCGGCTCGCCGGCTGGATCTCGGACCTCAGTACGCTGCACGACCTCACCGAACAGCTCGCGGGCACCCGCACGTTGGACGAGGCCCTGCACGAAGTGCTGCGGGCCGGCGCCTCCCTGGTCGGCGCGCGCCGCGGTCTGGTCGTGCTCGCGCCGGCCGACGGGCTCGGCCCGGAGACCACCATCGGCCTCGGCCTCGGCCACGCCGACATCGGACACATCGAGACCATCCCGCGCCGCGCCCTGTCGTACGCGCGGATACTGGACGGCCTCCCGGAGCCGGGCGCCGGCGATGACGCCCGTACGGATGCCGCCGGCGACGCCCGTACCGAGATCTCCGAACCCGACATCCCCGGTGAGAAGGACCTCGACCCCCGTCTGCGCGAAGTCGCCGCCCGGCTCGGGTACGCCGCCAGTTACGCGGTCCCGCTCACCGCCGCCCCCATCGGCAGAACCGGCGCCGCGGTCTGGCTCTACGACGAACCCGCCGCCCCCACCGACCGCCAGCGCCACCTCATCGGCCTCTACCGCGCGCACGCCGCCGAGCACCTCGCCCGGCTCCTCGAACTCCACCGCAGCAAACAGGACACCGCCACGCTCCGTGAGGAGCTGCTGCCCAGCCGGCTGCCGCGGGTTCCCGGCGTACGGCTCGCGGTGCGGCACAGCACCGGGCCGCGCGGCGGCGGGGACTGGTACGACGCGCTGCCGCTCCCGGACGGCGCGCTGGGTCTGGCCGTCGGGTCGGTCACCGGCTCCGGGCCGAGCGCGGTGGCGGCCATGGGACGGCTGCGCGCCTCGCTCCGTGCGTACGCGGTCATGGAGGGCGAGGATCCGGTGGCGGTCCTCTCCGATCTCGAGCTGCTGCTGCGGCTGACCGAGCCCGCCCGCAGCGCCACCGCGCTGTTCGCCTTCACCGAGCCGCCGCCCGGCGCACCGGGCGGACCGCCCGCGCCGCCGATGCCGTCCGGTCTCGACGACCCGTTCCCCCGCAAGCTGGTGATCGCCGGGGCCGGCCACTGTCCGCCGCTGCTGCTCGGCGAGCTGCGGACCGAGTTCGTGGAGACGACGCTGTCCGCGCCGCTGGGCATGCTCGCCTGCTGGGAAGCGCCGAGCGTGGAGATCGAGCTCGCCCCCGGCGAGACCCTGCTGCTCTACAGCGACGGGCTGCTGCATCGCACCGGCGAGGCCATGGACCGCGCGTTCGCCCGGCTGCATGCCGCCGCCGCGAGCGTGCCCAAGGCGAGCCGCCATGATCCGGAGGCGGTCGCCGATCACATCCTGCGCACGATGCTGCCGCACGGCGGGCTGGAGGATCCGACGTCGGAGGAGGATGTGGTGCTGCTCGCAGCGCGCTTCGAGGAGTAGCCGGAGGAGTAGCCGGAGGAGTAGCCGGAGGTCACACCCGCCGCCCCCTGGACCGTTTCCCGTCCGCACATACGATGGATGACGGTTCAGTCTTAAAAGGAGGCATTGTGACCGACGAGCTCACGCCGGAGACCCCGGACGAGGACGAGCAGCCGATCAAGCAGCGCAAGAACGGCCTTTACCCGGGCGTATCGGACGAGCTCGCGGAGAGCATGAAGAGCGGCTGGGCCGACACCGAGCTGCACGATCTGCAGCCGATCGAGCAGGCCCCGAACGCCGCCCGCCGCCGCGCCGCACTGTCCGCGCGCTTCCCCGGCGAGCGCCTGGTGATCCCGGCGGGCACCCTCAGGACCCGCTCCAACGACACCGAGTACAACTTCCGCGCCGCGACGGAGTACGTCTACCTCACCGGCGACCAGACCGACGGCAGCGTGCTGGTCCTGGAACCCCGTAAGAACGCGGCCGACGGCCACCAGGCGACGCTCTACCGCCTGCCCCGCTCCGACCGCGAGAACGGCGAGTTCTGGCTCGACGGCATGGGCGAGCTGTGGGTCGGCCGCCGCCACAGCCTGACCGAGGCCGAGGCGCTGCTCGGCGTCCCCTGCAAGGACGTACGCGAGGTCACCGGCCATCTGGCCGAGGCCACCGGCCCGGTCCGGGTCGTCCGTGGTCACGACGCCGCCCTCGAGGCCGCCCTCAACGACAAGGTCACCGCCGAGCGCGACGAAGAGCTGCGGGTGTATCTGTCCGAGGCCCGGGTGATCAAGGACGAGTTCGAGGTCGGCGAGCTGCAGAAGGCCGTCGACTCGACGGTGCGCGGCTTCGAGGACGTCGTGAAGGTCCTCGACAAGGCCGAGGCCACCAGCGAGCGCTACATCGAGGGAACGTTCTTCCTGCGCGCCCGTGTCGAGGGCTACGACATCGGCTACGGCTCCATCTGCGCCGCGGGCCCGAACGCCACCACCCTGCACTGGGTCCGCAACACCGGCCAGGTCCGCTCCGGTGACCTGCTCCTCCTGGACGCCGGCGTGGAGACCCACACCCTCTACACCGCGGACGTCACCCGCACCCTGCCCATCAACGGCCGCTACTCCGACCTCCAGCGCAAGATCTACGACGCGGTGTACGAGGCCCAGGAGGCGGGCATCGCGGCGGTCAAGCCGGGAGCGGCCTACCGTGACTTCCACGACGCGGCGCAGCGGGTGCTCACCGAGAAGCTGGTCGAGTGGGGTCTGGTCGAGGGACCGGTCGAGCGCGTCCTGGAGCTGGGTCTGCAGCGCCGCTGGACCCTGCACGGCACCGGCCACATGCTCGGCCTGGACGTCCATGACTGCGCCGCGGCCCGCACCGAGGCGTATGTGAACGGCACGCTGGAGCCGGGCGTGGTGCTCACCGTCGAGCCCGGCCTGTACTTCCAGGCGGACGATCTGACGGTGCCCGAGGAGTACCGCGGCATCGGCGTCCGCATCGAGGACGACATCCTGGTGACGGAGGACGGCAACCGGAACCTGTCGGCCGGGCTGCCGCGGCGGTCGGACGAGGTCGAGGAGTGGATGGCGGGGCTGCTCGCGAAGTAGCCGCCGCACGGCGATGACGGCCGGTGGCCCCGCTGAGCGGGGTCACCGGCCGTTGTGCGATTCCGGGGGGTGGGGGGTGTGCCCGGTCTGCGGGGTGTCCGGGGTGGGCGGGGTGGCCGGGATCTCGTGGCCGTCGCCGACCTCCTGGTCATCCCGGGTCTCCTGGCTGTCCGGGGTCTCCTGGCTGTCCGGGGTGTCCGCCTTCTTGTACGCGCCCGCTCGGGCCGCCGCCCAGACGGCGGTGGCGGCGGAATCGGCCAGCGCCATGTCGATGGGGCCGCGGGAGATCAGGATCCGGTAGTAGAAGGGCGCGCCGAGGCCCGTCATCACCATCTCCGGGTCCGTATCGGCGGGCAGCTCGCCGCGCTCGACGGCCCGGTTCACCATCCGGCCGGCCAGCGTCAGCCGTTCCTCGAAGAAATTCCGCAGCACGGTGGCCGCCTGCGCGTCGCGGGCCGCGGCCGAGACCACCGCCTCTATCAGGCTGCGCATCCGCTCGTCCCCGTAGAAGGCGCTTATCGAGCGGGCCAGCGCACGCAGGTCCCCCGGCAGCGTGCCGGTGTCGGGCAGCGGCACACCGGCGCTCAGCCCGGTCAGCAGATCGCAGACCAGTCCCTCGACACCGCGCCAGCGCCGGTAGAGCGTGGCGAGGTGAATTCCCGAGCGCTGGGCGATCTTTTCCATGCTGAGCGCGGCGAAGCCGCCCTCGCCCAACTCCTCGAAGACGGCGGCAAGTACGGCTTGTCGGGTCCGCGCCGTACGTCCCCCGGGGCGGGTCTCCCCCGAGGCCTGGTGCGCAGTGGTCACGGCACCTCCGTATTGCAGTGCGCGTTCACGCCAAGTATTGTCCGAGACAGATTAACGCGAGCAACTTCGCGTTAATCCTGGTGCACGCCGGTCTCGCAGGTACAGGGGACGCCGCGGGGGAGGTCCTCACGCTGCGAGACGGCGCTGCACAACACCGCGCAGGGGCGATTTCCGGCCAGATAGTCGACTGCCGATGTTCGCCCGGTTTGACGCTACGGCCAGTTTTCTCCCCCGCCGCCCCCGCCTCCGGCTCCGGCCCCCACGGCCGGGTCCGGCACCCGTCCCCCGTCGTACGTAGTGGCGGACACCCGACGGGAGTTCGCCTGCCGGTGATCAAGGTTCACCCGTACGTGGCCGCGGCGCCTCCCCCGCCCCCGTGCCGCACACCGCAAAGATGCTGGTATGCCAGTAACTCCCCCCTCCGCGCCGCCAGTTGAGCGCCGGCGCCGCTCCGCCCTCCTCGTCTTCACCCTCCTCGCGGCGCTGACCGCGGCACTGTTCTCCCCCTCCACCGCCCTCGCGGCCGGTACGGTCCACACCCCCGCCGCCTCCGCGTACGCCGCCGGCACCGAACCGTGCACCAGCCCGGAACCCGTCGTGTGCCGGATCCGCGAGATGACGCCGCAGGAGCGGGCGGAGGCGCGCGAGGTCCGGATTCGCTACCACCACCTGCTGGACCGGATGGAGCGGGTGGAGAGCGAGATGCGGGCCGCGGGCGAGTCCGACGAGGAGATCGCCAGGGTGCTGGTGCCGATGCGCAATGACGCGAAGGACATCACCCGGGCCGGGATGTCGCCGGAGGCGGTCAAGGTCCTGGAGGAGCGCAATATGAAGAAGTACGGCAACCCGCTGGGACCCACGGCGGACCAGCTGTACGCCAAGTACGGCAGCTGGGAGGAGGTCATCAAGGCCACCACCAGGACCAGCCCGGCCGTCGACCGTGAACTCGGCCTGGAGCCACATCAGTGACGGACGAACACATAGCCCCCCGCGACGCCCCCGACGCCCCTCTCAACCCCCTCACCCTCCAGGACTACGACCGGCACGACCGGCGGTGGGCGCTGGACCCCCGAACGGGGCAGGTCACACCGGCCACCGGCCGCTGCCACGGTTTCGTCCATCTGCCTCCTGCGGCCCCTCCGGCCGAAGAGGGCCGCCGCGTGGCGGCCCTCTTCGCCGAATCGGGGAGGCTGTGGCTGCAGTACGGGAACCGGCACTGGGACTGCGCGACGGTGACGGTGCGCTTCGGCGTATCGCCGGACGGCACCTGCCACTTCACGGTCACCCGTCCCTACGGCCGCGAACTCACCCTCCGTTACGGGGCACCGGTCCCCGATCCGTTCGACCCGGCCTACGACGCGATCGACGCCCTGGAGGACGACTTCTTCCGCTGGACCGCCGACCGCCTCGCCACCCCCGCCCGACACCAGGCCCTCCGCACCCACTACCTGGCAGGCTTTCCGCCGGGCTGACCCTCGGGGCGGCACCGGGTAACGCAGGGGGGCCTGGCAGGGGGCGAGCCAACAGCGTGTGTGCCGCGGGGACTTGGGCACCGCACACGAAAGCCGCCCGGCACACACACATGGCGTCCCGTCAGCCGGCCGCCACGGATCAAGCGGAGGCAGGCCGTGCCGTACATCATCGTGGGCGGGGACGAAGGCTCCACCGTCGAGCTCTTCTACGAGGACCAAGGGGCCGGCGTGCCCGTTGTTCTGCTTCATGGGTACCTGCTGGACGGACGCTCGTGGGCGAGGCAGACCGCCGCGCTGCTGGAAGCCGGGTTCCGCGTCATCAGCTACGACCGGCGCGGGTTCGGGAAGTCCGGTCGCCCTCCGTCCGGTTACGACTACGACACCCTGGCCAGGGACCTCGACGCGGTGATGACCGCCCTCGACCTGACGGGTGCCGCGCTGGTCGGCTTCTCGATGGGGACCGGCGACATTGCCCGCTATCTGAGCTCCTACGGCTCCGGCCGGGTCGCCAAGGCCGCGTTCCTGGCTCCCTTGGGGCCGCACCTCCTCAAGGCCGAGGACGCCCCGTCCGGTGTGGACGGCGCGCTGGTCGACCGGGTCCTTGCCGCGGTCAAGGAGGACCGGGACGCCTATCTGGCCGCCTTCTTCCACGACCTCTACAACCTCGACGAAACGCTCGGCAGCCGGATCGGCGCGGAGGAGGTGAGCGCCGCGCATACCGCCGCGCAGAGCGTGCCGACGCAGGTGTGCCTGCACGCCGTCCCGGCCTGCCGCACCGACTTCCGCCGCGACATGCCTGCCATCGACGTACCGACGCTGATCGTGCACGGCACCGCGGACCGCGTCCTGCCGGTCACTGCCGCCGCCCGCCCCTTGCGCACGATGCTGCCGAGCGCCCGGTACGTCGAAATCGACGGCGCCCCACACGGACTGCTGTGGACGCACGCCGAAGAGGTCAACCGGCATCTGCTCGCATTCCTGACCTGAACGCACGCACGGGGCCCGGCTGCGGGCGGCCGTTGGCCGGGCCGGGCCGTGGTCGGGTGTGCCTCACGACGCCAGAGGAAGCGCCGCGCCCTCCCGCCACTTGAGGATCTTGTCGAAGCTCACCACGGCGCCGCGTCTGCCGGTGCGGTTGCGGTAGCGGACGTGGTCGGTGAGGGCCTCGATCAGAAAGAGCCCCCGGCCGTCCTCAGCGTCTGCGGGGGCCTGCGCGGGGGTGGGTACGGGGGCCGGGGTGCGGTCCGCCGGGGTATGGGGCGGGGCCGGGGTCTGCGGGCGTCGGAAGCCGGGGCCGGAGTCGGTCACCTCGATGCGGCAGGTGTCGCCGTCGATGAAGGCCGTGACGCGGTAGTCCCCGGTGGCGGCGTCGCCGCCGTGTTCCACGGCATTGGCGCAGGCTTCGGAGAGGGCGACCGAGAGGTCGTAACAGATGTCCGGGTCGACGCCGGCCGTCTCCATCGTGCCCAGCAGCAGACGGCGGGCGAGCGGCACGCTCGCGGCCTCGCGTCGCAGTTGGAGGGACCACCAGATGCTCATCGCTCCAGCCTCCTGGCCACCGCTAGACATACCGATACCTATTGCCGCACCCCAAGGTCCGTAAGCCTGCCCAGGACGTGACGCCGCTCATTCGGCGGATGCGGGCAACGAGCGCATGGGCAGAGGTGTACCGACCCCCACGCGCTCCCGCGCGCCCCGGCGGGCGCCGTTGCCGCCCCCTGACGCGGCGCTGAGCGGCGCCCTGCCGTAGGCGGCGGGCGACGGCAGTGGGATGATGTCGCCGCCATGTCTGCCCCGCACGTCCCCACCGCGCGCGCAGCCGTCGATCTGCGGCTGCTGAGGGCCGCGGTCTTCACCGCGGTCTGCGTCGCGCTGTCCGCGGCCGGGCACATGATGGCCTCGTTCGCCGCCGTCCCCTTGTGGACGCTGGGCGTCGCCTTCGCCGCCGTCTTCGCCGTCGCGGCCCCGCTGGCCGGGCGGGAACGCTCGCTGCCGGGGATCGCGGCCGGGCTGGCCGTGGGCCAGCTCGCGCTGCATGCGCTCTTCGCGATGGGGCAGCACCCGATGGCGATGCCCGCGACGCTGAAGGCCGGCGGCCTCCGGGGGCTGTCCGATCAGGCGGCGGTCACCCTCGCACGGCATCTCACCTGCGGGCTGGGCACCGGCCGGCTCGACGGCTCGCAGGCGCGGCGGATCCTGGGCTCCGGCGGGTTCGATACGGCGGTGGCCAGGGGGGCTCTGGCGCCCGCCGGTTCCGGCGGCGCCGCCGGCATGAGCGGTACGGCCGGCCCGGCCGGTTCCGTCGGGCATCAGATGGCCGGAGGCGCGGTCGGCGACCCGGTGATGTCGCACTGTCTGCTGCCGTCGCTGCCCATGCTGCTGGGCCACCTGCTCGCGGCGCTCGCCGCCGGGTGGCTGCTGCGGCGTGGCGAGGCGGCGCTGTGGCGGCTGGTACGGCTGTCGGCCCCGGCGGCGTGTGAGATCGCGGCGCAGGCGCTGGCCGGTGCTCTGCGCTCGGCGCTCACGCTGGTACGCGCCCTGCTCACCGGGCTCGGCGCCGCGCACGACGAAACGCGGCGCGCCCCCCTTTCGTACGGGGATGACAAACCCGGTCCGCAGCACCTCACGCTCCACCACAGTGTCGTCAGGCGAGGGCCCCCCGCCCTTGCCCTCGCGGCCTGACGTACGCGAAGCACGCTCCCACAGGACGGGGACGGGCCCTCGCGCCGTCGCCGCATGCGCACCGGTCAGCACCCGTTACCCGCACTTACCTGTGCCTTTTCCTTCCTGTGGAGTGTTTTCGTTATGTCGAAGATGTCGCGTCCCGCCGCCGTCTCCTCCCGCCGCCTCGCCCGCCGGCTGCCGATCGTGGGCGGCATCGCCGCGGGCAGCGTGCTGTTGCTCGCCGGCCCGGCCTTCGCGCACGTCAGCGTGCAGCCCGGCACCGCCGAGCAGGGCAGCTTCGCGACCGTCAACTTCAAGGTCCCCAATGAGCGCGACGACTCCTCGACGGTGAAGCTCGAGGTCACCCTGCCCACCGATCACCCGCTGGCGTCCGTCATGCCGGAGCCGGTGCCCGGCTGGAAGGTCGAGGTGAAGAAGGCCAAGCTCGCCAAGCCGATCGAGATGGAGGGCGAGAAGATCACCGAGGCCCCCTCGAAGATCACCTGGACCGCCGAGGGCAAGGGCGTACAGCCCGGCCAGTTCCAGCAGTTCCCGCTCTCCGTCGGGCAGCTTCCCGACGACGCCGACCAGCTCGTCTTCAAGGCGCTGCAGACGTACGACGACAAGGAGGTCGTGCGCTGGATCGAGCCGACGAAGGACGGCGCCCCGGAGCCGGAGAACCCCGCGCCGGTGCTCAAGCTCACCGCGGCGACCGGGGACGGCCACGGCGAGGACGCCAAGAGCGGTGCCAAGAACGTCGCCAAGGACGGCAAGACCACGGCCGCGAGCCAGGAGGCGGCCGACAGCGACACCACGGCGCGCATCCTGGCCGTCATCGGCATCGTCGTCGGCATCGTAGGAATCGGCTTCGGCCTGTTCGCCGGCCGTCGCCGCAGCGCCTGATCACACCGACCGGGCCGGCGTCCGACCCGCGCCGGCCCGCACCCACTCCCTTTGCAGAAGGACTCATGCGCAGAAGGACCATGCTCGCGTCCGCCCTCGCGGCGGCCGCGGCCCTCTCCCTGACCGCCTGCGGCAATGACGGCGGCAAGCCCGTCGCCGATGTCTCCGGCTCGACCGCCAAGCCGATCGTCACGCTCGACTCTCCGATGGAGAAGCCGGATCTCGTCCTGACCGACGCCGACGGCAAGAAGTACGACCTGCTGGAGAAGACCAAGGGCCACCCGACCCTGGTCTACTTCGGCTACACCAACTGCCCGGACGTGTGCCCGCTGACGATGGCCAACATCGCCGTCGCGGTGAAGCAGCTGCCGAAGGCCGAACAGAACGATCTCCGGGTGGTGTTCGTGACGTCCGATCCGGAGCGCGACACCCCGGCCGCCCTCAAGAAGTGGCTCGGCGGCATCAACACGAACTTCATCGGCCTGACCGGCAAGTTCTCCGCCATTCAGGCCGGCGCGCGCAGCGTGAACATCGGCATCGAGAAGCCGGTCAAGAAGAAGAACGGCGATGTCGTCTCCACGCACGGCGCGCAGGTTCTGCTGAGCTCCCCCAAGGACGACAAGATCCATTGGATGGGCATGCAGGAGGCGACCTCCGACAACTACACCAAGGCACTTCCGAAGATCATCAAGGGGCAGAACCCGTGAACCGCCGCACCACCCTCGCCGCCGCCCTCGCCCTCACCGCAAGCCTCGCACTGGCGGGCTGCGGCGCCGGTGACACCGCCCCGAAGCTCAAGGTCGCCGACCCGTACATGCCGCAGCCGGTCACCCAGAACATGGCCGGCGCGTTCTTCGTCATAAAGAACACCGGCGGCGGCGCGGACAAGCTGACCTCGGTCACCAGCGGCCTGTCCAAGGACATCTCGATCCACCGGACGACCGGCAACAAGATGGAGCAGGTCCCCTCGCTGGACGTGCCCGCCAACGGCGAACTCCGGCTCGGCCGCGGCGGCAACCACCTGATGTTCATGGGCCTGAAGAACAAGCCGGCCAAGGGCGACAAGGTCACCATCGAGCTGCACTTCGCCACCTCCGACCCGATAAAGGTGGAGGTCCCGGTGAAGGCCGGCGACTACGTACCGAGCTAGGGAGCGATCACCATGGCTGTGGCCATCACCGGCTCCGGACCACGACGGGGCGCCGCGCTGCGCCTGCTGGCCGTCGTGGCGGTGCTGTTCGGCGCGCTGCTCGGCGGCGCCGCACCGGCCTCCGCGCACGCCGCGCTGACCGGCAGCGACCCCGCGCAGGGGTCGGTGGTGGACCGCGCCCCCGAACAGGTCTCGATGACCTTCTCCGAGGGCGTGGCGATGGGCGACGACTCCATCCGGGTCCTGGACCCGAAGGGCAAGCGGGTGGACCGCGGCAAGCTGCGCAATCTGTGCAGCGGGAGCGTCGTCAAGTACGGGGCGGGGCTGCCGCCGGGGCTCGCCGACGGGACGTACACCGTCGCCTGGCAGGCGGTCTCCGCCGACAGCCACCCGGTCTCCGGCGCCTTCACCTTCTCCGTCGGCGCGCCCTCCAAGACCTCCGCCGCCCTCCCCCAACAGGAGGCGGGCGGCGGCCTGGTGGGCGCGCTCTACGGCATCGCCCGCTATCTGGCCTACGCCGGTTTCGTGCTGCTGACCGGCGGCGCGGCCTTCGTCGTCGGCTGCCGTCCGGCCGCCGCGCTCGTACGGTCCGTACAGCGGCTGGTCGTCTACGGCTGGGCGCTGCTGACCGGCACCACCATCGCGATGCTGCTGCTCCGCGCCCCGTACACCGGGTCCGGCAAGCTCGCCGACATCTTCGACTTCGGCGGCCTCCAGCAAGTGCTGCTGACCAAGCCGGGCGCGGCGCTGGTCTCCCGGCTGCTGTTGCTGGCGGCCGCGGCGCTGTTCATCGCGGTGCTGTTCGGGGCGTACGCACGGACGCTGGAACCGGAGGACGACACGGGGGAGGACACGGGGGAGGACACAGGGGAGGGCACGAGGGACGCCGTCGAGGAGGCCAAGCGGCGGGGCGACCTCACGCTCGGACTCTCCATCGGCGGGGTGATCGTCGCCGCCGGGCTCGCCGCCACCTGGGCGATGGCCGAGCACGCCTCGACCGGGCTGCAGACCGCCGTCGCGATGCCGGTCGATGTGCTGCATCTGCTGGCCGTAGCCACCTGGCTCGGCGGGCTGGCGGCCCTGGTCGTGTCCCTGTACTGGGGCCCGGCCGTCGAGCGCGCCGCCGTACACCGCTTCTCGCGGATCGCGTTCGGCTCCGTGCTGGTCCTGGTGGCCACCGGCATCTACCAGTCCTGGCGGCAGGTCGGCACCTGGCAGGCGCTGACCGACACCTCCTACGGGCGGCTGCTGCTGCTCAAGGCGGGCCTGGTGGTGGTGCTCGTCGGGATCGCGTCGGTGTCACGCCGGTGGACCGGGCGGCTGGGGGAGGTCCGGACGACGGAGGAGGACAGGGACACGGATGCCGGTACGGGCGGTACGGACGCCGAGAGCAGTACGAACGCCGAGGGCAGTACGGGTGCCGACACCGGTACGGGTGCCGACAGCGGTACGGACACCGATGGCGATGCCGATGCCGATGTCGCTGCCGGCACCGATGGCGTTCCGGCCCCCGACCCCGCCCGAGCCGTCCAACTCGCCCGCCAGCAGGTCGCGTTGCGCACCGCCCGCACCAAGCGCAACCGGGACGCCGACCCCGAGCGGCTCGGGCTGCGGCGGTCCGTGCTGGCCGAGGCATCGGTGGCCGTCGTGCTGCTCGCGGTGACCACGGTGCTGACCGCCACCGAACCGGCCCGCACGGCGGAGGCGGTCAAGGCGAGCGGGGCCGGGCAGTCCGCCGCGGCCAACCAGCCGCAGGTGCTGACCGTCCCCTTCGACACCGGCGGCGCACACGGCAAGGGCACCGCCCGCCTCGACCTCGACCCGGGGCGCAGCGGCAGCGGCAACACCCTGCGGCTGCGCATCGCCGACCCGTCGGGCAAGACCCTGGACGTCCCCGAGGTGAAGGTCTCCTTCACCCTGAAGGCCAGGAAGCTGGGCCCGCTCCCGGTCGTCCCCCGGCACATCGGCAAGGGCCACTGGAGCGCGAGCGGCGTACAGCTGCCGGTTCCCGGGCAATGGCAGCTCTCGCTGCTCGTACGGACCTCCGACATCGACCAGGTGACCGAGTTCAGGAACGTGAAGATCGGCTGATGAGCAAGCAGACCCCCAAGGCCGCCAAGTCCTCCACGGCCGCCAAGTCCCCCAAGGCTCCCAAGGCCGCCGTGCCGGCACCCACTCCCGCCGAGGCCCCCGCCGCCGCCCCGGAGGCCGACGGTTCGCTCCCCCCCGGGTTCTCCCGCCGCCGGCTGCTCGGCACCGTCGGTGCGGCGGGCGCGGCCGGGCTCGTCGTCGGCGGGGCCGGTGGCGCCATCGGCGTCTCGGCCGCGCGGTCCGCCGCGGAGGATGCCGCCCCCAAGGACCTGACCACCATCGGCTCGACCGAGGTCGCGTTCCGGCCGGCCCGCGCCGGGCACCAGGCGGGGATCACCACTCCGCTGCAGGCCCGCGGGCATCTCGTCGCCTTCGACCTGGCCCCGGGCACCGGCCGCAAGGAGGCGGCCGCACTGCTGCGCCGCTGGTCGCGGACGGCAGAGGAGCTGATGGCCGGGCGGGCGCCGGACGCCGACACCGGGGTGGCACTCGACGCGGGCCCGTCCTCGCTGACCGTCACCTTCGGCCTCGGCCACAGCTTTTTCGGCCGTACGGGCCTGACGAAGCGGCGCCCCGTGCAGCTCGACCCGCTGCCCGACTTCTCCGCCGATGCGCTGGACCCCAAACGCAGCAACGGCGATCTGTGGATCCAGATCGGCGCCGACGACGCGCTGGTCGCCTTCCATGCGCTGCGGGCGCTGCAGAAGGACGCGGCCGGCAGCGCCCGGCTGCGCTGGCAGATGAACGGTTTCCACCGCACCCCGGGTGCCACGGCGCACCCGATGACCACCCGCAACCTCATGGGGCAGGTCGACGGCACCAACAACCCCAAGCCCGCCGACAAGGACTTCGACGAGCGGATCTTCGTGGGGCGCGACGCCGACCAGGAGTGGATGCGCGGCGGGTCGTACGCCGTCGTCCGGCGGATCCGGATGCTGCTCGATGAGTGGGAGAAGCGCTCGCCGGGCGATCAGGAGAAGGTCATAGGGCGGCGGAAGGCCAACGGTGCGCCGCTGACCGGCGGTTCGGAGACCACCCCGATGCGGCTGGACGCGACCGGCGCCGACGGTCTGCCGGTCATCCCCGCCAATGCGCACGCCCGGGTCGCGGCACCGGAGTCCAACCAGGGCGCGGCCATGCTGCGCCGCCCGTTCTCCTTCCACGACGGGTTCCGCGACGACGGGGCACCGGACGCGGGGCTGCTCTTCATCTGCTGGCAGGCCGATCCGCTGCGCGCCTTCACCCAGATCCAGCGCAAGCTGGACCGCGGCGACGCGCTGTCGGCGTTCCTGCGGCACGAGGCGAGCGGACTGTATGCGGTGCCGCCGGCGGCGGAGCCCGGCGATTACGTGGGCCGGCCGCTGCTGGAGGGCTGAGCCGGGCCCGTCCGGCGGTCCGGTGAAACCGCCCGCCGGGCCCTGTACGGGCTCGGTATCGTGGCAGGACAGGGAGAGATCGGCGGGGCGCCCCCGCGATGACGCGAGGAGTCCTTTGCATGTCGGCCAGTCGCTACACCTATCTCGGGCCCGAGGGCACGTTCACCGAGGCCGCCTTGCGCACTCTTCCGGAAGCCGCGACCCGCGAGCTGGTGCCGATGGTGTCGGTGCCGGCCGCCCTGGACGCGGTGCGCGGCGGTGAGGCGGCGGCCGCGCTGGTGCCGATCGAGAACTCCGTCGAGGGCGGGGTGACCACCACCCTGGACGAGCTGGCTTCCGGCGAGCCGCTGATGATCTACCGCGAGGTGCTGCTGCCGATCGCCTTCGCACTGCTGGTGCGCCCCGGCACCCCCCTGTCGGATGTGAAGACGGTGACCGGGCACCCGGTCGCCCAGCCGCAGGTGCGCAGGTGGCTGGCGTCCCAACTCCCGGAATCCGTATGGGAGTCGGCGGCCTCCAACGCCGATGGCGCGCGGCTGGTGCAGGAGGGGCGGTACGACGGCGCGTTCGCGGGTGAGTTCGCGGCGGCGACGTACGGTCTCGAGCCGCTGGTCACCGACATCCACGACGCGCAGAACGCCGCGACCCGCTTCGTACTGGTCGGCCGCCCGGCCCGGCCCGCGGCGCCCACCGGCGCGGACAAGACCTCGGTCGTGCTGTGGCTGGGCGAGGACCACCCCGGTGCGCTGCTGGAGCTGCTCCAGGAGTACGCGGTCCGCGGCGTCAACATGATGCGGATCGAGTCCCGGCCGACCGGCGAGGGCATCGGCCGCTACTGCTTCTCGGTGGACTGCGAGGGGCACGTCACCGACCGCCGGGTCAGCGAGGTGCTGATGGGCCTCAAGCGGATCTGCCGCGATGTGCGGTTCCTCGGCTCGTACCCGCGGGCGGACGAGGTCACGGCGACCGTACGGCCGGCGATGACGGACTCGGCGTTCACCGAGGCGTCGGACTGGCTGGCGCGCTGCCTGGACGGGCGCGGCTGACCCGACCCACGACGTGGTCGTAAGCCGTTCCCGTTTCCGCGCGGCTTTCTCCGCCTGTTTCTGCGCCCGCTCCTGCGCCCGCCGCACTGTCCACAAAGTTATCCACAGGGCCGGTTCTCGACCTGTGGGTAAGTCGACACGAGCCGTATCGCGATTCGGGCAGAGTCGACAAATCCCTCTACCGATCTCACGGCGTTCCACAGTGCTCCACATCGCTGCACAGCCGCCCAACTCCGGCCTCGTCAGCACAATTCCCACGATCAATCCTTTAGAGCGAGGCAATCCCACACGAAAGAGCGCGAGAAGAGGGTTTGGACAAGGAATCCATAGCCGAACATTCCGGGAGCGGAATGATCACCTCCGACTTCCACAGATCTTGCACACAGCCTGTGGATAAAGGGCGCCGAGCCCTCAACCCCTGTGGACAAAGGCGGTGGAGGAATTGCGCGAGGGTTTACGGTCCGCATTCCGTCATGGAATAAACAACCCTAAAACGGACAAATTGCAACGCGCAGCAATATCACGTCGAAGGGCCGGGCACGGCCCCGGTAGCCTGGTGGGGTGATTGACCTTCGCCTGCTTCGTGAGGACCCCGACCGTGTGCGCGCCTCCCAGCGTGCCCGTGGAGAGGACGTCGCACTCGTCGACGCGCTTCTCTCTGCCGATGAGCGGCGCAGGTCGTCCGGCATCCGCTTCGACGAGCTGCGTGCCGAACAGAAAGCACTCGGCAAGCTCATCCCCAAGGCCACCGGCGACGAGAAGGCCGTGCTGCTGAAGAAGGCCGGCGAGCTGTCCGCCGCCGTCAAGGCCGCCGACGCCGCCCAGGACGAGGCCAAGGAAGAGACGCAGCAGCTGCTGCTCAAGCTCGGCAACCTCGTCCACCCCGACGTCCCGGTCGGTGGCGAGGAGGACTTCACGGTCCTGGAGACGCACGGCACCATCCGCGACTTCGCCGCCGAGGGCTTCGAGCCCAAGGACCACCTGGAGATCGGCCAGGCGCTCGCCGCCATCGACGTCGAGCGCGCCGCCAAGGTCTCCGGCTCGCGTTTCTACTACCTGACGGGCATCGGCGCGCTGCTGGAGCTCGCGCTGGTCAACGCCGCCATCGCGCAGGCCACCGAGGCCGGCTTCATCCCGATGCTGACCCCCGCCCTGGTGCGCCCGCACGCCATGGAGGGCACCGGCTTCCTCGGCCAGGCCGCCGAGAACGTCTACCACCTGGAGAAGGACGACTTCTACCTGGTCGGCACCTCCGAGGTCCCGCTCGCCGCGTACCACATGGACGAGATCGTGGACGCCGCCAAGCTCCCGCTGCGCTACGCCGGCTTCTCGCCGTGCTTCCGCCGCGAAGCCGGTACGTACGGCAAGGACACCCGGGGCATCTTCCGGGTCCACCAGTTCGACAAGGTGGAGATGTTCTCCTACGTCGCCCCGGAGGACGCGCAGGCCGAGCACCAGCGCCTGCTGGACTGGGAGAAGCAGTGGCTCAACGCCCTGGAGCTGCCCTTCCAGGTGATCGACGTCGCCACCGGTGACCTGGGCTCCTCGGCCTCCCGCAAGTTCGACTGCGAGGCGTGGATCCCGACCCAGGGCAAGTACCGCGAGCTGACCTCGGCCTCCAACTGCGACGAGTTCCAGGCGCGCCGGCTGTCGGTCCGGATGCGTGAGAACGCCGACGGCAAGGCGAAGGTCCGGCCGCTGGCGACGCTGAACGGCACGCTCTGCGCCGTACCGCGCACCATCGTGGCGATCTTCGAGAACCACCAGCAGCCGGACGGTTCGGTGCACGTCCCCGAGGTGCTCCGTCCCTACCTGGGCGGCCGCACCCGGCTCGAGCCCGTGAACAACGGCCCCGAGTCCGTCGAACGGTGAGCACTCCACCCCTGCCCTACAAGCTCATCGCGACGGATCTCGACGGCACGCTGCTGCGCCGCGACGACACCATCTCCGAGCGCACCCGTGCGGCGCTCGCCGCGGCCACCGCGGCGGGCGCGGCGCACATCGTCGTCACCGGCCGGTCGGTGCCCTGGACCCGGCACATCCTCGACGCCCTGGACTACCGGGGCCTCGCGGTGTGCGGGCAGGGCGCGCAGGTCTACCACGCCGGGGAGCACCGGCTGCTGACGTCGGTGACGCTCGACCGCCAGCTGGCCGGCCTGGCCCTTTCCAAGATCGAGGCGGAGACCGGCCCGCTGTATCTGGCGGCGAGCCGGGACGGCCTGGAGGGCGAGGTGCTGGTCGGCCCCGGCTACCGCATCCAGGAAGGCCCGCTGCCGAACGTCATGATCGACGACCCGCGCGAGCTGTGGACGGCCCCTCTCAACAAGGTCTACATCCAGCACCCCACCCTCGACGACGACGCCCTGGCGCGGGCCGCCCGCGCGGTCGCCGGGGACCTGGTGGGTGTGATGGTGTCCGGCCACGGCATCGTCGAGCTGCTGCCGCTGGGCCTGACCAAGGCCACCGGCCTGTCCCTGGCCGCCCGCCGGCTGGGCGTCAAGGCCGTCGACACCGTCGCCTTCGGCGATATGCCCAACGACATCGCGATGTTCGCCTGGGCGGCGCGCGGCGTGGCGATGGGCAACGCCCATGACGAACTGAAGGCCGTCGCGGACGAGATCACGGTCTCCAACGAGGACGACGGGATCGCGGTCGTGCTGGAGCGGCTCTACCTCTCCTGAGGCTTCTCCCCGGCCTTCTCCTGAGGCGTCTCTGGTTCCTCGGGCTCCTCGGAGGGCTCGTACGGCGCCAACCTGCCCGCCGGGGTCAGCGGCCAGGCCACCAGCCCCAGGACGAGGGCGATGGCATGACCGAAGTCGGTGAAGGTCGCCCCGGTCAGCAGCGGAACGCCGAAGAAGAGCAGCACGCAGATGAGCCATCCGTAGCACCAGGGCGCCCGCAGGCGGTACGTCAGCACACCGGCGGCGGCCGCCAGCCCGTAGGAGACCCCGATGTCCACGACATGGGTCATCGAACGCGGCAGCCGGTGCCCCTCGATGGCCAGCAGAACGAGTTCCTGGCTGGCGAGCGTGGCGGCGACATGCGCCGCGCCGACGATCAGCAGCCAGCGCCAGCTGCCCAGCCAGCGCTCGACGTTGGCGTGCAGCAGCTCGAACATCACCACATACAGCAGGAACGACTCCGGGCGCTCGATCCAGAAGCCGCTGATGAGGAGCGAGGGGAGCGGATGTTCGTTCAGCTCGTGGATGTTGCTGCTGGTGCGGTGGAGGAGGAACTGCTCCAGGCCTTCGGAGGCGGAGGCGATCACGAGGCTGGTGATGCCGATGATCAGCAGCCAGATGTGGGTTCCTGGGGTGCTCCGTACCCAGCCCAGCACCCAGGCCGTCGACCGGCGTAGCGCGTTGGCCGGCCATCGCAGCCGTCTTCCGGGCAGTACGGGTTTCATCGGCGGCGCCCCGCCGCCCGCCCGCCGGCCATGACCGGCCCGGCGCCCTTGATGTGCCGGATCCGCGGCGCGCTCTCCATCGTCCGTACGCCGGGCAGCGCCGCGACCCGCGTCGTCAGATACGTGTAGAGCGCGCGGACGTCCTCGCACAGCACGGACGCGAAGAGATTGTTCGGCCCGGTCGTGGCGCAGGCGAAGGCGACTTCCGGATGGGACGCCAACGCCCGGCCGGTGGCGTCGAGTTCGGCGGGTTTGACGGACAGCCACAGGGCGACCATCACGCCGTATCCGAAGAGCCGCAGGTCGTAGTCGATGTCGTAGTAGAGGACGCCGTCGCCGCGCAGTTCGGCGAGGCGGCGGCGGACGGTGGTGGGCGACCAGCCGGTGGTGTCGGCCAGCTCGGCCAGCGGGGTACGGCCGTCGCGGCCGAGCGCGTCGAAGAGGCGTCGGTCGGCGTCGGAGAGCGTCACCGGGGCGGCGGACGGATCCGGCGGCGGCGGACTCAGCCGGGCGATCTGCTCGTCACTCAGCGCGCCCGACTTGCTGACCAGGCTCTGCGAGCCGCCGAAGAACTCGTGCAGCAGACAGTGCGCGGTGACGCCGACGACGCTGGGCGTCCGCGGCAGCTTCTGCAGCAGCAGCGCGTCGCTGTGCTCGCTGCTCGCCGCGCGGCAGACCGCCCCGATCTCCGTACCGCCGGACATCAGGCTCACCCAGGCGGTGTCCGACCGTCGGGCCATCGCCTCGGCGACGGGCACCGCGGCATCCGGCGCGCACTGCACCCGTACCAGCCACTCGATCTCGCCCAGCGCCCGCGCGTCGGCCAGCCCCAGCACCTTGATCGCCCCGGTGCCCCGATGCCGGGTGTAGCGGCGGGCGACGGTCTGGTCCGAGACGCCGAGCACGGCGGCGATACGGCTGAAGGGCGCCCGGCCGTCGAGCTGCAGGGCGTGGATGAGCTGCCGGTCGAGGGCGTCGAATCCGGTGGCGGGGCCCGCGGCCGTCGCGTCGGTTTTCACCGTTCGAGGCTAGCGCGTGTCGGATTGCGCCGCCGGAAGCGCGCTGGCTGGGAGCCCGGGGGGTGAACAGCGGACCGTGACCCAGTCCCTTTTGCAGGCTTCAACGGAGGAAATCATGGGCGCGAGCCCTTCGCGCGGGAAGTGGTGGCCGCTGGTCGCCATCACCCTCGGCAATTTCATGCTGCTGGTCGATGTGACGATCGTGAACACCGCACTGCCCCGGATATCCGACGGCCTGGGCACCTCCTTCACCTCACTCCAGTGGGTGCTGGACATCTACGCGCTGTCGCTGGCCGCGCTGCTGATGGTGGCGGGCTCGGCCGCGGACCTCCTCGGGCGGCGCCGGCTGTACGTGGCCGGGCTGACCCTCTTCGCCCTCGCCTCGCTGGCCTGCGGGCTGGCGCCCGGCGCGGGCGTCCTGATCACGGCCCGCGCCGTCCAGGGCATCGGCGCGGCGGCGATGTTCGCCACCAACACCCCGCTGCTGATGGCCGCCTACCAGGGCCGCGACCGCGGCGTGGCGTTCGGCATCTGGGGCGGTACGAGCGGCGCGGCGGCCGCGGTCGGCCCCGTACTGGGCGGTCTGCTCACCGAATATCTGAACTGGCGGGCGATCTTCCTCGTCAATCTGCCGCTGACCGCCATCGCCGCGTACCTGACGGTGCGCCACCTCCGCGAGTCCCACGGCGACCGGACGGCGCGCATCGACTGGCCGGGCGCCGCGTCCTTCACCGTGTCCGCCACCGCGCTGACGTACGGGCTGATGCGCGGCGGCGAGCACGGCTGGACGGAGAGCGGCACGCTCGCCTCGCTCGCGGCCGCGGCGGTGGCGCTGCTGGTGTTCGTCATCGTGGAGCGGCGGGTACCGCAGCCCCTGCTGGATCTGCGGCTGCTGCGCCGCCCCTCGTTCGCCGCCCTGATGGCGGCGGCCCTGCTGCTGCAGGCGGCGGCCTTCCCGTATCTGACGTTCGTGGGGCTGTGGACGCAGAACGTGCTGGGTCTGAGCCCGGTGCAGGCGGGGCTGGCGGTGCTGCCGCTGGCGCTGATGTCCCTGGTGGTCGGCGCGGCGGGCGGCCGTCTGCTGCAGCGGATCGCGCCACAGCTCCCGGTCGGTATCGGCCTGCTGCTGGTGGGCGCGGGCGCGCTGCTGCACACCGCACTGCTCGGTGACGGCGCCGGGTGGGCCGCGCTGGTCCCCGGACTCGCGGTCAGCGGGCTGGGCGTCGGGGCGGCCATGCCGGTACTGGTCTCGGCGGCGCTCGGCGCGGCGCCCCCGCAGCGGGCGGGTATGGCGAGCGGCGCGGTGAACACCTTCCGGCAGCTGGGCTTCGCCCTGGGCGTCGCGGTCCTCGGGACGGTCTTCGCCGATGCGCTGCACGGCCTGACGCCCGGCGCCCCGCTGTCCGCCGTTCGTGCCGCGTACGTCTCGGGGCTGACCGACATCGCGCTGATCTCCGGGCTGGTGGGGGTGGCGGCCGGGGTGCTGGTGCTCGCGGTCGTACGGCGCTCGGAGCGGGAGACGGCGGTGGCGGCCCCGGCGGACGCGAAGGCGGAGGCGGAGGCGGAGGCGGTTGCGGGGGCGGCTTCGGTGGAGGCGGGGGTGTAGCGGGCGGGGTGCAAAAGCCGAGGCCGCCGAGGCCGCGCAGACGGGCCGTACGGCTGGGGACCGTACGGCGGCCGTACGGCCGGGGACCGTACGGCCCGCTGTCGGTCCGCCGGTCGGTGGCGGACCGCCGACAGGTTTCCGGGCGGCGGGCGGCGTCAGGCGCTGGGCGGCGTCAGGGGTCAGGCGCCGGGCGCCGCCTCGACCACCGGCTCCTGGATCTCGGTGACCCATTTCTCCTGGTCGGGCGGGCACTCCAGATACAGCTCACGGGCGTAGCCGGCGGAGCGGTAGCCATTGGCGTCGATCCAGTGCGCCAGGTTCTGGGCGGTCGGCATGATCCGGCTCATCGGGCCGCGGTGCACCACGGTCGCGGCGCGGTCCAGGCCGGGGAGGGTGACGACGTCGAAGCCGAGGCCGGGGTCACCGGCCGTCACCCCCGCCTTGGCCAGGGCCTCCGGCGTGATCACGAACCCGGCGTGGACGACGATGGCATCGCCGCCCGCCGCCGATTGCGCCGCCCTCTCCGTCTCCGCCGCCGGTTCCGGCTCCACCGCCTCCTCCGCTTCCGCCGCCTCTGCCGCCTCTGCCGCCTCTGCCGATACATCCTCGTAGTACGCCAGCCCCGGCCCCGCCGGCGTCACGCCCGCCCGCTCCAGACGCCGGCACAGCTCCGCGTACAGCGGCTGGATGACCGGCCCGATGTCCTCGGGCCCGTAGCCGGCCGCGGTCCCGCTCAGTTCGGCCAGCAGAACCGTTCCGGTGCGCTTGACCACCACATCGACGGCAGACATGTGTCCCTCGCTCTCGATCGTCCGGAGCCTCGCCTCGACCCGCGCCAGCCGCGCCCCGGCCGCCGCCATCGCGGCCTCCAGCTCCGCCCGCCGCAGCCGCAGCATGCCGCGCAGCTCCGGCACACTGACCTGCTCGTCCAGGATCGCCCGCACCTGCTGAAGGCTGAATCCGAGGTCCTTGAGCGCGATGATGCGGTTGAGCCGGGCGAGCTGGGCGGCCTCGTAGAAGCGGTAGCCGCTGACCGGGTCGGTACGGACCGGGCGCAGCAGCCCGATGGCGTCGTAATGCCGCAGCATGCGGGCCGACACGCGGCCGTACCGGGCGAAATCTCCGATGGTGAACATGACGTCCTCCAGTGGATGCCTTTCCACAGTGTCAAGGTCAAGCGCCGCAGTACACGGAGGGGGGACAGCGGATCCGTACGCCTTCTCCCAGGGCCTTTCGTCTGCCTCCCGGCCACCCAACGGCAGCATCGCGTCAAGTCCCGTCGACAAGCCGTCAATGATGCGTCAGTGACCGGGAAGGACGCCCGTATGCCGGGCATAGCGTCAGTGCCGAGCCCCGGCGTAAGCGTTTTCCACCGGTCCGGGGCCGCTGTTCTGCCCGAGGAGCACGCCGTGTCCCACCCCCACCCCGTTTACGCGGAAGACCCCGAGCCCTCCGATCGGATCCCGGCCGGGCCTTTGTTCGTCCCCGTCCGGTCGGGCCCCGCGGGCTGCACGGCCCGCCTGTTCCGCACCCCGCTCGGCTGCCGTACCGCCGTCGCCTTCACCTCGCCCCAGCGGCTCACCGCGGCCCTCGGCAGCGACCAGCCCTGGGTGCGGCTCTCCGAGCCCGCGCTGCGCGCGCTGGCCGAACCCGTCGGAGCGGCCGGTCTGACCGTCGATCCGCGGTTCGTCCCGGAAATGTCCCGTACCCGGTCCCTGCAGGCCGTCTGAGGGAGGGCACCCGATCATGAGCCACACCCTGAGCCACACGGCACCCCCGCTGACCGCCGTACCGGCGCCCGGCGTAACGGAGCCCGGCGTACCGGAGCCCGACGTACCGGAGCGCACCGCTCCGCCGGCCGCCGCGCCGACCATATGGCCGTCGTCCACCACCCCCCTGCTGGACGACGATCTCGCCGTCGGCGGCGTCCCGCTCACCGAGCTCGCCGACCGCTACGGGACGCCCGCGTACGTCCTGGACGAGGACGAGGTCCGCCGCCGCTGCCGCGCCTACCTGCGGGCCTTCCCCGACACCGATGTCTTCTACGCGGCCAAGGCCTTTCTGTGCCGCGCCATGGCGCACTGGGTCCGGGAGGAGGGCCTGGGCCTGGACGTCTGCTCGGCGGGCGAGCTGGAGCTGGCCGTCACCACCGGCTTCCCGCCCGAGCGGATCGTGCTGCACGGCAACGCCAAGAGCCCGGACGACCTGCACACCGCGCTGCGGCTGGGCGTCGGGCGGATCGTCATCGACAGCACCTCGGAGATCGCCCGGCTGGCCGCCGCGGTCCCGGCGGGCACCCGCCAGAAGGTCCTGATCCGGGTCGTACCGGGGATCGCCGCGGGCGGCCACGCCAAGATCCGTACCGGGACCGACGGGCAGAAGTTCGGACTGTCGCTCGCGGACGGTTCCGCGCAGCACGCCGTCACCCGGGTGCTGGGCCAGCCGCGCCTCCAACTGGTGGGCCTGCACTGCCACTTGGGATCACAGATCACCACCGTCAAGCCGTATCTGTCGGCCGTACGGCGACTGGTCGGACTGCTGGCCCGCATCCATGAACAGCACGGCATCACACTGCCCGAACTGGACCTCGGCGGCGGCCACGGCATCGCCTACCGCCCCGGCGAGCCCACCCTCGACATCGTCGGCCTCGGCGCCAAGATCCGCGCCGAACTGACCGGCGGCTGCGCGGCGGCCGGACTCCCGGTGCCCCGGCTCGCCATCGAACCGGGCCGCGCCATCGCGGGACCGGCCGGCGTCGTCCTCTACCGGGTGCTGGCCGTCAAGCAGACCGGCGGGCACACCTTCGTGGCGGTGGACGGCGGAATGAGCGACAACCCACGGCCCGCGCTGTACGGGGTGCGCTACGCGCCCCGGCTGGTCGGCCGCCGCTCATCCGCCGCGGCGCAGCCGGTCACGGTCGTCGGCCGGCACTGCGAGGCGGGCGACATCCTCGCCTCGGACGTCCACCTGCCGGCGGACATCCGCCCCGGCGACCTCCTGGCCGTCCCCGTTGCGGGCGCCTACCACCTCTCCATGGCCTCCGGCTACAACCTGGTCGGCCGCCCGCCGGTCGTCGCGGTCACCGGGGGACACGCCCGGCTGCTCGTACGGCGGGAGTCGCTGGCGGACATCCAGGAGCGCGATATCGGGCTGTGAGCGTGGGGGGCGGCGTCCGGCGCTCTCTCTCCTCCCCCCGCCCTTGAGGCGCGGGAGGGACCCCCATCGCTTCGCTCCGCTTCGGCTCTCCACTCGCTCTCCGGGGGCGGAGCTGCGTCGCGCGGGGTGGGCGCCGCGCCGTATCGCGCGAGGCGGGTGCGGAGCTGCCGGAACGGTCGCGGGGCGGTGGCCGCACCCGCCCCACCCCCGTGCCCGTGCCCGTATCCGTATCCGTATCCGTGCCGTGGCTCCACGACCGGGTATGTGTACAGTGAATCCATCAGTTGTAGGATGACTGGGCAACTGGCCTTGAGCCGGGCCGGGAACTGGCAGCGAACGCGAAGGACGGTCGGACGAACATGGCGCTGCAGGCAGCGGGACGGAAATCCCTGGTGGACACCGTCGTCGAGGCCCTGCGGTCCCAGCTGACCGCCGGTGAGTGGCAGGTCGGGGCCCGCATCCCCACCGAGCACGCCCTGGCCGAACAGCTCCAGGTCGGCCGCAACACCGTCCGCGAGGCGGTCCGGGTACTCGTACACGCCGGGATGCTGCGCTCCCGACAGGGCGAGGGCACCTTCGTGGTCTCCACCGCGGACCCCGGCGAGATCATGCGCGGCGTCCAGCGGGCGGGCATCCGTGACGTCCTGGAACTGCGGATCGCCCTGGAGGCCGAGGCCGCCCGGCTGGCCGCGCTGCGGCACGAGCCCGCCGACCTGGAGCGGATGCGGGCCGCACTGGACGCCCAGGCCGAGCTGGCGGACGCCGAGGGACAGCCCGACGTCGGCAGCCTCGAGCTGTACGCCGATCACGACATCGCCTTCCACCGGGCCGTCGTCGAGGCCGCGCACAACACCGCGCTGACCGCCACCTACGGGTGGTTCAGCAGCTCGGTACGGGAGGCCCTGGTCAGCGCGCTCGACGATCACGAGATGCCGAAGATCGTGCACGGCGATCACCGTGCCGTGCTGGACGCCATCGCGTCAGGCGATCCGGAGGGCGCCGAGCGCGCCACCCGCGCGCTTTTGGAGAAGCCGAAGCGCGCCGTGGAAGCCCTGCTCGCCACCCGCTAGGGGCGCACTTCCCTCTCCCCCCAGCTCCCTCCCTCTCCCCCAGCCCCCTCCCGCTCCCTCAGCCCCCTTCAACTCCCTTGGCCCCCTTCAACTCCCTTGTAAAACACCAAGCTTGGCGAGGTACACACGCATGTCAGGGCCCCTGTCCGAAGCACCCTTGATAGACGCCGAGGAGGACCTGGCCGCCGCGCCGCCGGTCGCCGCGGCCCGCCGCCGGCTACGGGCCCACCCGGTCCTCCTCCTGGCCGGGATCGTTCTTGCCGCGCTCAATATGCGGGCGGCGCTGGCCGGGGTCTCACCGCTGCTCAGCGAGATCGCCGCGCACTTCCACCTCGCCGCGACCGCCGGCAGCCTGGTGACGACCATCCCGCTGATCTTCATGGGCCTCGGCTCCATCGCCGCCCCGAAACTCGCCCGCCGATGGGGGACCGAGGCGGTGCTGTGCGGCGCCCTGGTCCTGCTCTGCGGCGGCATCGTGCTCCGGATCGCGCCGCCCGTCGTCGCCCTGTTCGCCGGCTGCGCGGTGGTCGGCACCGCCATAGCCCTGCTGAATGTCCTGATGCCGGGCCTGATCAAGCGGGACTTCCCGGAGCAGGCGGCGGGCATGACGGCGCTGTACTCGACCGCGATGATCCTGGGCGCCACGGTCTCGGCGGCCTCCGCCGTCCCGCTGGAGAACGCGCTCGGCGGCTGGCAGGGCTCGCTGGTCTCCTGGTCGCTGCTGGCCGCCGTCGCCGCGGTGGTGTGGATCCCGCAGACGGTCATCGCACGGCGGGATGGGGGTACCTCCCATGCCGTTCAGGCAATGCCGGGCCGGCACGGCGCGGCCGCGGCCACACCCGTCCATGCCGTCGACAACGGGCCGAAGCTCAGCCGCTCCCCGCTCGCCTGGCAGGTGACCCTCTTCATGGGCTCGCAGTCGCTGATCGCATACGTCTCCATCGCCTGGATGCCGACGATCTTTACCGATCACGGGATGGGCAAGGGCCAGGCGGGACTGGTCTTCGCCTTCAGCACGCTGGTGCAGATGGCCGGTTCGTTCGTGGTGCCGATGCTCGCGGGACGGATGCGCCGTCAGCGGCTGCTGGGCGTGGCCGTCTCCGCGCTGATGGCCTGCGGTGTCGTCGGACTGCTGGTGGCCCCGGTGGCCGGCGCCTGGCTGTGGGCGGCGCTCCTCGGCATCGGCCAGGGCGGCGCGCTGGGCCTGGCCCTGACGATGATGGTTCTGCGCTCCGGCGATGCCCACACCGCCGCCCGTCTCTCCGGCATGGCCCAAACCGGCGGCTACCTCCTCGCCGCGGCCGGCCCTCTGGTCCTCGGCGCCGTCCACCAGGCCACCGACGGCTGGACCGTCCCGATCCTCCTGCTCCTCGCCGTCTGCGCCGGTCTCGCCCTGCTGGGCATGGGGGCGGGGCGCGATCGGAGGATCGGGGAGGGGGCGTAGGGGGTGTAGGGGGTATAGGGGGCGCTTGGCGCCTTTGGGGATATTTGGGGCCTTGGGGGTGCAGGGGGCGGCGCACGCCGGGCACGCACCGCGGGCCCGGCCGCCGGTCCCAGCCCGCACCAGTACCGGCCTGCACCGGTGCTCGCCGCCCCCGGCACTCGCCCGCCCCGGTGAACATCAGGTGTCCCGTCCGCATCCGGTACCTGTCGTTGGTAGCGATCCCGGGGGTGGTCGTCCCAGTAAGCCCGCCGACTGGCTTACGGTGCCCCCATGAGCGATGTTCAGCGCACCGTTCGCCGGTCCGGACCACGGCTTTCCCGTGGCGGCCGGCTCATTATCGTTGCCGTTTTGTGTGTTCTTGTCGTTCTCGCCGTGCTGTTCGTGCCGCGTTTGCTGCGCGGGCGGCAGCCCGAGGCGCAGCTGACCGTGCCGGAGGGGCAGCGGGCGGCACAGATCTACGCCGCCGCCGACAAGCTGCTTCATCTGGCCAAGGGCAGCACCGCGAAGGCCGCCAAGACCGCGCACCTGAACCTGCCGGACGAGGCGAAGGGGAACCCCGAGGGCTACCTCTTCCCGGCCACGTACCCGATCCGCCAGGACACCACCCCGGCGTCCCTGCTCGCGTACATGGTCGACACGGCCAACCAGCGGCTCGCCGACGACCGCATCGCGTCCTACCGCACGGTGGTGGTCGCCAGCATCGTGCAGGCCGAGGCGGACCGGCCGGCCGATATGGGCAAGGTCGCCCGGGTCATCGACAACCGGCTCGCCAGGAACATGCCGCTGCAGATGGATTCGACGATCAACTACGCGCTGGGCCGCAGCACCCTCACCACCAGCCATGCCGACACCAAGACCGCCAGCCCGTACAACACCTACAAGCACCAGGGCCTGCCGCCCACCCCGATCGACAACCCCGGGGCGGACGCGCTGAAGGCGGCGGGCGCGCCGCCCAAGGGCGACTGGCTGTACTTCGTCACCGTCAAACCGGGCGACACCCGCTTCACCGCCAGCTATCAGGAGCACTTGCGCAACGTGCAGGAGTTCAACCAGCGGCAGAAGGTCAGCAGCACCAGCCAGGCGCAGGGCGGCTGAGCGGGGCGCCGCCCGGGACGGTCCGGGCATCCGGGCGGCGTATCGCGTGTTACTCCTCTCCGGCCAGGGTCAGTGACTTCAGGCGACGTCCGGCGTACCAGGTGGCGCCGGCCGTGACGGCCGCCAACAGGCATATGGCGAGCGGAAGTTGGACGTCGGAGGTGATAGCTCCCTCCGCTCCGATCTTCTGGCCCACCGCCAGCGCCCACTGCTGGACGCTGAGGGTCCGGGCGCCGGGGACGAGCGTTCCGAAGAGCGCCTCCCAGACCAGGGCGTAGACCAGGCCGAAGACGACGGCATGGCGGGTGATGGTGCCGAAGAGGAGGAAGAGCGCGCTGTAGGCGATCGAGGCGATGGCCGCCGCCGCGGCGTAGGCGACGGCTATCTGCTGGCTGTTGCCGTTGAGGATGAAGCCGGCGAGGAGGACGGGGATGGCGGAGAAGGCGACCGTGACACCCGTCGCGACGAGCAATTTGGTGAAGATGATCGTCGGCCGCGCCACCGGCTTTGACAGGAGATAGACCACGGAACCGTCGTCGATCTCGGGACCGATCGCGCCCGTACCGGCGATGACACCGATCAGCGGCACCATCGTGCCCAGCGCGAAGCCGCCCAGGATGCCGCTCGCGGTGGAGTCATCGGCGCCGGCCAGCGCACGGACGGCGATGGCGATGACCACCAGGAGGGCGGGCAGCGCGAAGAGGATCAGTGCGCGGCGCCGCCCGAGGAGGGCTCGGTAGGTGAGCCGGGCGACGGTGGGGTGGAAGAGCGAGGCCTTGGGCGTGCCGGCGGGTGCGGGCGGGGCCGTCGGAGTGGTCGTGGACATGCGTCGGGGCTCCTTTCAGGCCTCAGGCCGCTACGAGGTAGGAGAAGACGGATTCCAGCGACTCGTCGGAGGGCGAGACCGTCAGCAGGCGGATGCCGTGGTCGCGGGCAACGCGCGGCAGGAGTTCGGTGAAGCGGCCGAAGTCGATGGCCTGGATGCGCAGCGCGCCCTCGACGAGGTCCACTTCGATGCCGGACGTGGAAGGGTCGGCTATCAGCGCGCCGGCGAGCGCGCGGTCGTTGTCGGACCGGACGAGGTAGCGGTGCGGGCGGTCGGTCATCAGCCGGCGGATCTTGCGGAAGTCGCCGGACGCGGCATGCCGACCTGCCACCACCACCTCGATGTGGGAGGCCAGTTGCTCGACCTCTTCGAGGATGTGCGAGGAGAACAGGACCGTACGCCCCTCATCCCCCATCTGCCGCAGCAGCTCCATCAGCTGCATCCGCTGCCGCGGGTCCATGCCGTTGAACGGCTCGTCCAGCAGCAGTACGGATGGGTCATGGACCAGCGCGGATGCCATTTTCACGCGCTGCCGCATGCCCTTGCTGTACGTCGAGATCTTGCGGTCCTGGGCGTACTGCATCTGCACCGTGGCCAGCGCCCTGGCCGCCTCGGCCCGGCCGAGTCCGTGCAACTCGGCGTTCGCGAGGACGAATTCGCGGCCGGTGAGGAAGTCGTACATCGCCTCGCGCTCGGGGACGATGCCGATGTGGCGGTAGATCGCCGCGTTACGCCAGATCGTGGCGCCGTCGAGGGTGACGGTGCCGCTGGACGGGGCGAGGAAGCCGCCCATCATATTGATGAGCGTGGACTTTCCGGCGCCGTTGGGGCCGAGCAGGCCGGTGACACCGGGGGCGATGGTCATGGTGATGTCGTTGACGGCGACGACGTTTCCGAACCAGCGGGAGACATGGTCGATGTGAAGAGTGCTCATGGGCGCAGCCCATTCCTTGAGGGGTGGCGGTCGGGCGACGGCGACAAGAAGGGGCAGCGCGAAGCGCTTCCTGCCGGGGTGGTGGTGGGCGACGGCGACAAGAAGGGGGAGCGCGAAGCGCTTCCTGCCGGGGTGGTGGTGGGCGACGGGCGGGCGCTCACAGGCCGGCCTTCCGGTAGCGACGCATCAGCAGGGCGTAGGAGCCGGCGATGGCTATCAGCGTGACGAGGAGATAGACGCATCCGGCGGCGGTCGTCGGCGCCACTTGATCGGGGAAGGAACTGCTTCCGCCGAGGAAGGTCGACTGCACGCCGTCGATGAGCGTGATGGGCGAGAACAGTCCGAGCCATGCGACGGCGGCTTCGCTGCCCTGGACCGAGGCGATTCCCTGGACGGCGCTCACGGCACCGTAGGGAATGGTGAGTACGGCGATCACAGCGGCGACGCCGAATCCGCGGCGCGGCGTGAGCGCCGAGATGACCAGGCCGATCCCGGCGAAGAGGAGAGAGAGCAGCGCGACGGAGACCAGCCCCTGGCCCAGGCCCTTGGTCTGGTCGAGGAAGTCCATCTTCGCCAGCAGCGCGCCGACGTAGAGGACCAGGAGGGGTGCCGCGGTGAGGAGGAACAGGGCGCTCGCCATGGCCGCGAACTTCGCCGCCACATAGTCGCCGCGCTCGATCGGGCGGGAGAAATACAGCGGGACGGTCTTGAAGCGCAGATCGCGGGAGACGGACTGCGGTGCCTGGGCGGCGAGGTAGAGGCCGATGACGGCCTGGAGGTAGACGGCGTAGCGGGTGTAGTCGACCGGGAGGCTGCTCGCCTTGGTGAACACCGCCACCGCGACCATGATCGCGGCGGGCAGGCACATCACCGCGAAGAGCAGCATCGGCAGCACCTTGGTCCTGGCCGAACGGCCCAGTCCGTAGGCACCGCGCAGGCTCTGCGAGAAGAGCGACCTGCGGGCGTAGGCGCGGCCCAGGCGGGGGCCGTCGTAGTGGCGGTAGCCGATGTTGTGGATATAGGCACCGCCGGGCTTGGCGGAGACGGACGTCGTCGGCTCAGTGGGCATCGTGGGCGCCTCCGTCCTGGGTGGTGTGCGGGGCGCTCGGGGCGCCTGCGGTGGCCGGGGTTACGGGGGTGGCGGGCGACCCTGCGGCGGCCGCGTCCGCGTCGTGGAAGACCTCCGCTATGTGGTGCCGGCGCTGTTCCATCCGGACCAGGCCGAGCCCGAGGCCGGCGACGGTGTCCCGCACCAGGTCGTAGGTCTCCTCGCCGGACGCCTCGACGTACAGCAGGTGGCCGGAGGAGGACAGGCCCTCGGCGCCGGTCGCCTCGGACACCACGGCCCCGGCGGCGGCCAGCGCCGCGCGCAGCGCCGCGGTGCCGTCCGGACAGCGGTCGGTGTCCGTGACCTCCACCGCCAGCGAGGCCGTGGCCTGCGTGAACTCGTCTGTGGAAGAGGAGCGCAGCAGCTTGCCGCCGTCGATGACGACGACATGGTCGCAGGTGCGCTCCAGCTCGCCGAGGAGGTGGGAGGTCACCAGGACGGAGATCCCGAAGTCGGTGTGGACGCGACGGATCAGGCCGAGCATCTCGTCCCGGCCTACGGGGTCCAGGCCGTTGGTGGGCTCGTCGAGGAACACCAACTGCGGGTCGTGGACCAGCGCCTGGGCCAGCTTCACGCGCTGTTTCATACCGGTCGAGTAGCCGCCGATGGGGCGGTAGCGCTCTTCGTAGAGGCCGACATGGCGCAGGGTGTCCGCGGTGCGCTCGCGGGCGGCGGTCGGCGGCAGGCCGGACATCCGGGCCATGTGCACCACGAACTCGGTGGCCGAGACGTCCGGCGGCAGGCAGTCGTGCTCGGGCATATAGCCGACCCGCTCACGGATGGTGGCGCCTTCCTTGGTCACGTCCAGGCCCAGGACATGCGCGGTCCCTTCGGTGGCCGGCGCCAGGCCGAGAAGAATCTTGATCAGGGTGGACTTTCCGGCGCCGTTGGCACCCACCAGGCCGGTCACGCCGGGGGCGATGTCAACGGAGAGCCGGTCCAAGGCGGTCACCCGCGGGAACCGCTTGCTCAGGCTTTCGGTCACGATCACAGTCACGTCTACGACGGTATGGGCGGCCCGCACCCGGGTCGTCAACCCCTGCGGTGGTCTCTGCCTACCTCTCCGGTACTACGAACCCGTAGGGGAACTCATGCCTGGGGTGGCTCCCACGTCAGGGTCGGAGCGCGGTGCGCTCCGCCACGGCGCATACGTACCCCTTGACGCAGCCGCTGGTCATTGTCACATTCATCAGTGTCAAGTTACGGGCGCGTACCGCGATGAACCGCTTACGGACGGACGGTTGGCGATGGCCTCAGTCACCTCAGCGACCTCAGCAGGAACCGCACAACTCACGGCCGGACTACAGGGGTTCAGAGAGGTCCAGCGGCTTGCGTACGACTGCGCGGAGGCGGTGGCCGCCCAGCTCAAGCCCGGGGTCACCGAGCGCGCGGCGGCGCGGATGCAGCGCGAGTGGCTGCGCGAGCGCGGGGTGCGGGACTGGTTCCATCTGCCGTTCGCGTGGTTCGGCGACCGCACGGCCTTCGTCAATTTCCGCATCCCGCTCCAGTTCTTTCCCACCAACCGCGAGCTGGAACCGGGCATGGCCTTCATCCTGGACATGGCACCGGTCCACAAAGGATTCACCGCCGACATCGGCTACTCCGGCTGCCTCGGGCTCAACCCCGTACACGACCGGCTGCTCGCCGACCTCGAAGCGCACCGGGAACTGATCCTGCGCGAGGTACGCGAGCGGCGCTCGCTGCGCGAGATCTACGAGGACGTGGAGCGGCTGATGGTGCGGCAGGGGTACGCCAACCGCCACCGCGCCTACCCCTTCGGTGTCATCGCCCACAAGATCGACCGGGTCAGGGAACGGCGCTGGTCCCCCACCCTTTTCGGATTCGGCACCCAGTCCCTCAAGGGCCTCGCCTCCGATGCACTGCACGGCCACCGGGACGGCTGGTCCCCGCTGTGGAGCCCGTACACCTTCTCCGACCACCCGCCGCAGCCGGGGCTGTGGGCGGTCGAACCCCACCTCGGATTCCGGGGTACGGGCGCCAAATTCGAGGAGATCCTGGTCGTCACCGACTCCAGGGACCCGCAGGAAAGCGCCTTTTGGCTGGACGACGATCTGCCGCATGTGCGGCGCTGGCAAGAGGAGAAGGCCGCGTGAACACGGGACAGGGACAAGGGCAGCGGCAGGGACAGCGGCACGAACGGGGCCAGGGACTCGCTGGGGCGCGGGAGCGCCGGGTGCGCACCGGGGGCATCGAGCTGTGTGTCGCCGAGCTGGGGGACGCCGCGCGGCCCACGGTGATGCTGGTGCACGGCTATCCCGACAGCAAGGAAGTGTGGTCCGAGGTCGCCGAGCGACTGGCCGACCGCTTCCATGTGGTGCTCTACGACGTCCGGGGCTGCGGCCGCTCCACCGCGCCGAAGCCGCTGCGCGGCGGGTTCACCCTGGAGAAGCTGACCGACGACTTCCTGTCCGTCGCGGACGCCGTCAGCCCCGACCGGCCGGTGCACCTGGTGGGCCACGACTGGGGGTCCGTCCAGGCCTGGGAATTCGCCACGGTCCGGCGTACGGAGGGCCGGATCGCGTCCTTCACCTCCATGTCGGGCCCGTCCCTGGACCACTTCGGCCACTGGATCAAGAAGCGGATGACGCGCCCCACCCCCCGGCGCGCCGCGCAGCTCATCCATCAGGGCGCCAAGTCCTGGTACGTCTACATGCTGCACACCCCCGTGCTGCCCGAACTGGCGTGGAAGGGCCCGCTCGGCAAGCGTTGGCCAAAGATTCTGCAGCGGGTGGAGAAGGTGCCCGCCGGCGGCTATCCGACCTCGTCGCTGCCGACCGACGCCGCCCATGGCGCCTGGCTCTACCGCGACAACGTCCTCCCCCGGCTGCGCCGCCCGCGCGCCGACGCCTACGCCCACTGCCCGGTCCAGCTGATCACCCCCACCGGCGACGCGTTCCTGTCCCAGCGGCTCTACGACGACCTGGAGCAGTGGGCGCCCCAGCTGGTGCGCCGCACCCTCCCGGCCAAGCACTGGGTGCCGCGCACCCGCCCCGACCAGCTGGCCTCCTGGATCACCGAGTTCGTCACCGCCAAGGAGGAGGGCGACCCGGCGAAGAAGGTGGTGGCCGCCGGCCCGTATGCCGACCGCTTCGGCGGGCAGCTGGTGCTGGTGACCGGCGCGGCCAGCGGCATAGGGCGCGCCACGGCGTTCGCCTTCGCCGAGGCCGGCGCGCGGATCATCGCCGTCGACCGGGACGCGGAGGGCGCGGCACGGACCGCCGACATGGCGCGGCTGATCGGCGCCCCGCAGGCCTGGGGCGAGGTCGTCGACGTCTCGGACGAGGCGGCGATGGAGAAGCTCGCCGACAAGGTGGACGCCGAATACGGCACCGTCGACGTGCTGGTGAACAACGCCGGCATCGGCCTGTCCGGCGCCTTCCTGCAGACCAGCTCCGAGGACTGGAAGAAGGTCCTGGACGTCAATCTGTGGGGCGTCATCCACGGCTGCCGCATCTTCGGCAAGCGGATGGCCGACCGCGGGCAGGGCGGCCATATCGTCAACACCGCCTCGGCCGCCGCCTTCCAGCCGTCCAAGGTCCTGCCCGCCTACAGCACGTCCAAGGCCGCCGTTCTGATGCTCAGCGAGTGTCTGCGCGCCGAGCTGGCAGGCCAGGGCATCGGCGTCTCGGCCATCTGTCCGGGGCTGGTCAACACCAACATCACCGCCACCTCGCGCTTCACCGGGGTCTCGGCCGACGAGGAGAAGCGCCGCCAGGCCAAGGCCGCGCGGATGTACGGGATGCGCAACTACCCGCCGGAGAAGGTCGCCGACGCCGTACTGCGCGCGGTGGTCCGTAACCAGGCGGTGGTGCCCGTCACCCCCGAGGCGCGCGGCGCCCATCTGATGTCCCGCTTCACCCCACGGGCTCTGCGCGCCATCGCCCGTATCGAACCGCCGCTGTAGCCCGCGTCACCCCTGAGCTGTCGCCACCGGTCACCCCTGGGAGAGAACTGCGCACGTCAGGAGCCGCGCATGAGCACGTCACATCCACCAGAGCGCCACCCGATAACGCCGCGCCGGGTCTCGTTCGACTGGCGCGAGACGCCGCTGCACTGGATACCGGACGAACCCACCGCCACGCACGTCATCAATGTGCTGCATCTGCTGCTACCGGCCGGCGAGCGCTGGTTCGTCAAGGTCTTCAAGGAGGCCCTCCCGCTGGTCCGGGACGAAGAACTCCTCAAGGACGTCAAGGGCTTCATGGGCCAGGAGGCCACCCACAGCGTCCAACACTCCTACGTCCTGGACCACTTGGCCCACCAGGGCCTGGACACCGGCCCGTACACACGGCACGTCGACTTCCTCTTCGAGTACCTCCTGGGCGAACAGCCGCCGTTCGGCATGCCGCTCCCCGAGCGGGAATGGCTGCGCTTCCGCCTCTCCCTCATCGCCGCCATCGAGCAGTTCACCGCGGTGCTCGGCAACTGGGTGCTGGCCGCCGACGGCCTCGACCGTGCCGCCCCCGACCCGGTCATGCTCGATTTGCTGCGCTGGCACGGCGCCGAAGAGGTCGAGCACCGCGCCGTCGCCTTCGACATGTACCAGCACACCGGCGGCGAGGAACCCGCCCGCTACCTGCGCCGCGTCCTGGGCATGAGTGTGACGGCCCCCGTCCTTCTCTACCTCTGGGGCCGGGGCGCGGCCTACCTCCTGCGGCACGACCCGCGGCTCGCTGCCCGCTCCCGCTACTCGCTGCGCGAGCACAACCGCGCCGTAGGCAAGGGACTGCTGCCCACCTGGCGAGAGCTGGGAGCGGCGATACCGCGCTTCCTGCGACGGTCGTACCATCCCTCGCAGGAAGGGTCGCTGCGCACGGCCGTCGCCTACCTGGCGTCCTCCCCGGCCGCACGGGCGGCGGCAGGTGCGGTGGGCCGCGCGGCCCTCTCCTGAAGCGGCCCGCGACGCGCGGCCATCCTGTGAACCGGGCGGCCATCTTGTGAGGAGCACCGCAGTGACCGAGCAGCCGCCGGCGGCCGAGTACCGCATCGAGGATCTGGCCCATCTCAGCGGCACCACGGTCCGTACGATCCGCGCCTACCAGGACCGTGGGCTGCTCCCCCGCCCGGAGCGGCGCGGGCGGGCCAACGTCTACGGCGACGCCCACCTGGCCCGGCTGCGCCAGATCGCCGGCCTCCTCGACCGCGGCTACACCCTGGCCAGCATCAAGGAACTCCTCGAGGCCTGGGACGCGGGGCTCGACCTCGGTGGGGTCCTCGGCCTGGTCGCCGAGATCGACGGGCCATGGACCGACGAGGAGGCGGCGCGCATCAGCCGCGCCGACCTGGACACCGCCTTCGGCGGCACCTCCGACGAGGCGGCGGTGAGCGAGGCCGTCGAACTGGGCGTCCTGGAACGCATCCCGGGCCACGACGACGACTTCCTCGTCCCCAGCCCGCAGGAACTCGCCGTCGCCGCCGAACTCCACTCCGCCGGCGTCCCCCTGCTGGCCATCTCCGGCCATCTGCGGGAGGTACGCGGCCAGGTCGAGCACATCGCCGCCCGCTTCGTCGACTTCACCACCGAGCACATCTTCCAGCCGTTCCTGGACCACCCACCCACCGAAGCCGAAGCCGAAGAGGCCGCCGCTCTCGTACGACGCCTGCGCCCCCTGGCCCAGCAAACCGTCGACGCCGAACTGGCCCGTGCCATGCGCACCTTGGCCACCCGCTACCTCCGGCGTCACCTTGCCGAGGCGCTGCCGGGGGAGCCCCGGGAGGCGAGCGGGCGGACACCCGGACCCGCCCCGGGCCCCGCCCCGGCGCCAGGCCGTGCCCCCGCGTCCGGGGCCGCTCCCGGCCCGATCGCGGACCCCCGTACCGCGACCGGCCCGGAGCCGGTGGCACTCCCCGCCGACACCGTCCAAGCCGTACGGGAGCTGGTCGGCCCGGAGAACACGGCCGCCTTCATCGCCGCCGCAGCCCACCGCGAGGTCCAGGCCCGCACCATGGATGCGCTGGCGACCTCGGGCGCACGGGATGCGTCGGACGGTGGCGGTGCCCCGCGGGGATAGGGGTGTGGTGCCCCGAGGGATAGGGGACGGCAGGCGGGGAGCCGGGGCGCCCTCGAGCCGTACCGCGCCCCCTTAACTCATCGACTCACCCCTCAACTGACCTGATCCGGAAGCCAGTTGCCATGGAAGCCATAGGGCACACGCTGCGGAAGATGGACCGTCGCCACCGGGTCGGCGGATATGTCCTCCGCGTCCAGGATGACGAGATCGCTGGTGTCACGGGACGCGTCATAGACATAGGTGATCAGCCAGCCCGGACCGCCGGGACGGTCGTCTGCCGCGGCGAAGGCCGCCTCGGCCGGGGTGCGGCCGGGACCGAAGTCGTGCCGGGCCACCGCGCCGGACCGAAGGTCGTAGCGCAGCAGGGCGCCGGGTATCGGGCCCGAGCCGGGGAACTCGCCGGATGTGGCGTGGCCGAAGCGGGCGGGCAGGCCGGCGAGGCGGTCATCGATGCGGGGGAATTCGCAGAACTGGTCATCGAGCTGTTCCTCCGCGACCGTCCCGGTCGTGAGGTCGATCGTCCAACGCCACAGGGCGGGGCTTTCGGTGTTGTATTCCGCATAGCGGACCACATGGAGGACGATGCGGTGCGCGCCGTCGTCATAGGCGTTGAGGCTGTGGAAGACATAGCAGGGGTCGATGGACAGCCAGCGGACCTCGCCGTACGGGTCATCGCGGCGCAGCACGCCCAGCCGTGCGCCGTACTCCGGATCCCAGGCGTACGGCATTCCGGAGCGGTTGCGGTCGAAGACGACCGGGAGGTCCATGAAGATAACGTGCGCGGCGGTGAGGTGGAAGTCGTGCATCATCGTCGGCGCCGGTACGTCTATGGGGCGGCTGACCGCCAGCTCCCCTGCCGCATCGGCGCGGTGGTAGGTGAGGTAGGGCGAGCTGTGGCCGTAGCCGAAGAAGTGGAGCTCACCCGTCGTGGGGCAGGTCTTGGGGTGGGCGGTCATGGCGGTGGTGAGCCGGCCGCCGAAGTCATGGGCGCCGATGGTCTCCAGCTCATGGCCAGGGCGGCAGTCGATTTCGTACGGGAAGGACGACTCGACCAGCGCCAGGGTGCGGCCCGCGTGACGGACGATGTGGGTATTCGCGACGCCCGCCCGCAAATTGCGGCGGCCCCGCTCGTCCACTGCGCGCGTGCCGTCGGTGAAGGTGGCGGTACGGATCCAGCGATTGCGGTAGGAAACGGCGCGGCCGCCCTCCAGGCGCAGCCCGTGCACCATGCCGTCGCCGAAGAACCAGTGAGGTGAGGCGGCATCGCGCGGGTTGGGGCCGTTGCGCAGGAACCAGCCGGTGAGCTCGGGCGGGATGGTGCCCGTGACCGGGAGGTCGTAGGCGGTCAGCTCGTCCATCACCGGCGCGAAGTTGCCGGCGAGATGGGGCGGGGGAGCCGTCGATTCGGATGCGGTGGTCGGGTTCATGGTGGTCATGGCCTCATGCCTCCTGGAGACCGGGACGCGCCCCGGACTGTTCCTGCGTGAACCGGGCGCGGGCCCGGTCCGGGTACCTGGCGGTGAAGCGGGCGGGAAGGATGAACCCGGCGACCTGGACGGGGATGGACACCAGCAGGCTCAGGTCATTGACGGTGATGACCGCCTGAGCGGCCGCGGTGAGAGTGAAGGACAGTGCCCAGGCGGCGGTGATCACGACATTGATCCGCCGGAACAGCGGGGTGTGCCAGACCTCCGGCGGGGCCATCCGGCGCGCGATCGCCATCGTGAAGGGGCGGCGCACCGCGATGGACAGCCAGGCGATGAGTGCCAGCCAGCCCATCGACAGGGTGCTGCCGTACAGCCGGAGGACACTGTGGGGCTGAGCGAAAGCCAGGATCGTCAGGGCCACGAAGAACACGATCGTGCCGTACTCCAGCAGGCGGGACTCGAGGGAGAGGCCCGCGGCGCGGTCGGCGACGAGCAGCCCGCCGGAGACCACCAGCGCCGCCAGCGCCCCCCACTGCCAGCCGAACGACGCCGCCCCCGCGAACACCAGCCATGGAATGAAGCTCCGCAGGTAGTTCATGGTCCCCCTCTTTCCTGTCACGTCCCCGGCCCGCTGAGCTGGAAGTACGTGCGCATCACCCGGACCGCTCATCGCAGTCCCGACTCACATTACAATTTCGACATGTCAAAAATAGAAGGTCAGTCTTTGACATGTCAACAGTGGAAGGTAAAGTGCCGGTCATGAGCCTGAGACATGCCGTGCTGGGCCTGCTGGCCGAATCCCCCGCCAGCGGCTACGACCTGATGAAGACGTTCAACGCCTCGCTCGTGAACGTCTGGCCCGCCACGCAGAGCCAGGTCTACGGAGAACTGGCCAAGCTCACCACCGCGGGCATGGCCGAAGTCATCGCCGAAGGCCCCCGCGGACGTAAGGAATACGCGATCACCGACGCCGGCCTGCGTGAGCTGCGGCACTGGCTGATCGAGGTCGAGCCCAGCGGCCCGCCGCGTTTCGACGGCCTGTTGCGGGTCTTCTTCCTCGGCGTTCTCACCCCGCTCGAGGCCCGCACCTACCTCCTTTCGCGAGCCGAGGCCGCGGCCCGCGCACACGGCGCGCTGGAGCACCTCGACGAGATCACCCCGTGGGACGACGACATGATCTCGGTCTACGGACGGCTGGCGCTGGAATACGGCCTGCGCCAGACGGCCATGCAGGAGGAATGGGCTCGCTGGGCCTCCGAGGAGGTCGGCCGCGCAAAGGCCAGGCAGGCGAGCAAGCGCGCCAGGAGGGGGAGCGGACACGACAGCCCCTCCGGAAATCAGGTGCCTGCGGACGCGCCGGGCGGCACCCTGGAGTCATGAACATCCAGCGCTCCGTGCGCATTTCAAAATATCTGGCGAAACACCTGCGGCATGAGCCGGAACGGATCGGCATCACCCTCGACGCCCAGGGCTGGGTGGCGGTGCCGGAGCTGATCGAAGCGGCCGCGCGGCACGGATTCCGGTTCAACCGGGCCGAGTTGGAGACCGTGGTCGCCGAGAGCGACAAGCGGCGTTACGCCATCGAGGGCGACCGCATCCGCGCCAACCAGGGCCACTCGATCCGCGTCGACCTCGATCTGCCGCCCGCCGAGCCGCCCGCATATCTCTTCCACGGCACGGTGGCCCGCAGCGTCGCCGCCATCAGGGCCGAGGGACTGCGGCCGATGTCCCGGCACGCCGTCCATCTCTCGCCGGACCGCGAGACCGCGACGCGGGTGGGCGCCCGGCGCGGCAAGCCCATCGTGCTGACGGTCGATGCGGCGGCGATGCACCGGACCGGCCATGTCTTCCAGGTGAGCGCCAACGGGGTCTGGCTCACCGCCCACGTCCCGCCGGAATTCCTCCGCCTTCCGGGCTGACGAAAGCCACAACCTCCCAGGTCAAAGCCCAGGTGCCCCCCACACCGGGAACCACCGCGCCAGATCCTTCTCGATCGTCAGATCGTCCCCGAGCGTTGCCCTCACCTGCAGCTCCAGCGGGTTGTCCCGCTTCTCGCCGCCGTCCGGCTGCGGGGCGAACGGATAGAACGTGCCCCGCTTGTAGAGGTAGACCAGCGCCAGCGACCGGTCCCGCCCGTCGCGGAAGCCGATCAGCGAGCACAGCAGCTGCGGGCCGAAGCCCGCCTCCTCCAGGGTCGTATTGACCGCATGCAGGTCGTTGACCAGGCCCGCCACATCGTCCGGCGCATGCCGCGCCAGCAGCCAGGTATAGCCGTATGCGTCCTGGGTGAATTCCACCGCGCCGCCCAGCAGCCCCCGCGCCTCCTCCTGGATCCGCGCGAACGCCCCGCCCTCGACACTCGCGAAGCACACAGTCCCCCGGCCGGTGGGCAGAAAACCGGCCGCGGCCTGCAGCGTTACGGCGGCGGACGGCAGCGCGAAGAGCTGGTCGAGATCGGGGCGTACCGGCTTGCTGCGGCCCAGAATGGCGTCCAGAAATCCCATGCGCGGCCTACTCTCCTTCACTCACTGAGGCAATCCATCGATGCAATCCACCGATGCCCTTCTCGGCCTGAGCATTCCTCCGCCGATCACGTCCGCCACCGGGCCGTTCACTGCCGTCCCAACTGCGCCGCGATCCGGCCGAGCTGGTCCAGCCGCTGTTCCAGCGTCGGGTGCGAGGACAGCAGCCGGCTGAAGCTCTCCTTGTTGAAGGCCGGGGCGAAGTAGAACGCGTTGAACGGCTCGGCCTTGCGCAGATCCTCGGTCGGGATCTTCGCGATCTGCCCGGTGACCTTGGTCAGAGCGGAGGCCAGCGCCGACGGACGGCCGGTCAGTATCGCGGCGGCGCGGTCCGCGGACAGCTCCCGGTAGCGGGAGAGCAGCCGGGTCAGCAGGAAGCTGATGGCGTAGACGACGACGCTGACGGCGGTGACGATCAGTACGGCGATGGCCGCGTTCTGGTCGCGGTTGTTGCGCCCGACGCCGCTCCACAGGGCGGCCCGGGTGATGATTCCGGCCAGTACGCCGAGGAACGACGCGATGGTCATCACGGCGACATCGCGGTGTGCGACATGGGAGAGCTCGTGCGCGAGCACGCCCTCCAGCTCCTCGGGCTCCAGCCGCCGCAGCAGCCCCGTCGTGGCGCACACCATCGAATTCTTCTGATTACGGCCGGTCGCGAACGCATTCGGCACATCCGAATTCGCGATCGCGACCCGCGGCTTGGGCATATCGGCCAGCGCACACAGCCGGTCGACGGCACCGTGCAGCTCCGGCGCCTGCTCCGGTGTGACCTCACGCGCGCCCATGCTGAACGCCGCGATCCGGTCGCTGAACCAGAACTGCGCGACGAACAGGCCTCCCGCAATGATCAACACCACCACCCAGGCGCCCTTGAGCAGCACCACCAGCACGCCGACGACCACGACGTACAGCAGTCCGATGAGGAACATCGTCGTGACCATGCGTGAGGTCAGCCCGCGGTCGGGGGCGAATCGGGTCTGTGCCATGGCTCCTCCACAACGCACCGCGCCTCGTCGCAGGTGCCTGACGCATCGCGCGCAACCTTGCGCGCCGCGCCCTGCACACTGCGCCGCTGTCCCGATTCTCCCTCTTCGCTGCTATATACGGGGTAAAACACGAGGCAGTAGGTTTCACGTGAAACACATCGCCTGGGCCGCCGGGCCACCGAACCGTCTCGTTACCCACGTCACTCCAGGCTTCACCGCCCTCCCCGTACGCTTTACGGCATGAGCGCTTCCCTCCGTCTGAGCACCGTGATCCTTCCCGTCCGCCGCTGGCACGAGGGCGGCCGTCAGCAGTGGCAGCACGCGGAAGAGCTCGGGTTCCACACCGCGTACACCTACGACCACCTCTCGTGGCGGTCGTTCCGCGACCAGGCGTGGTTCGGCGCCGTGCCGACACTGACCGCCGCCGCGGCGGCTACCTCGCGGCTGCGCCTGGGCACGCTGGTGACCTCGCCCAACTTCCGCCACCCGGTCACCCTCGCCAAGGAACTGATCACCCTCGACGACATCTCCGGCGGCCGGATCACCCTTGGTATCGGCGCCGGCGGCAACGGCTTCGACGCCACCGCCCTCGGCCAGGAGTCCTGGTCGCCGCGCGAGCGGGCGGACCGCTTCGGGGAGTTCGTGCCGCTGCTCGACCGGCTGCTCACCGAGGACGCGGTCTCCCACCAGGGCACTCACTACTCGGCGGAGGAAGCCCGCAACATCCCCGGCTGCGTGCAGCGGCCCCGTCTGCCCTTCGCGGTCGCCGCCACCGGTCCGCGCGGCCTGCGGCTCGCCGCGCGCCACGGCCAGGCATGGGTGACGACCGGCGACCCCAAGATTTTCGCGACGGGCACCCCCGAGGACTCCGTGGCCGCCATCCAGGGCCAGCTGGAGAAGCTGGAGAAGGCGTGCGCGGATATCGGCCGGGACATCGCCGAACTGGACAAGATCCTTCTCACCGGCTTCACCCCGGACGGCAACCGCCCGCTGGAATCCCTCGACGCCTTCGTGGACTTCGCGGGCCGGCACCGTGCGCTCGGCTTCACCGAGATCGTCCTCCACGCGCCGATAGAGGGCTCCCTCTTCGCCGCGGACCAGAAGGTGTTCGAGCAGATTGCCACGGAAGCACTCCTTCAGCTCGGGTGACGGGGAGGTGCGCTCGCCCCAGCGCACACCTGTGCGCCGCGGTACGCGAAGATGGGCGCGTGACTGATGCCTCTGCCACACCGCCCGAGCCGGTCGTTCCCTCCCGGCCCACCCGGCTGATCGCCACCGACCTCGACGGCACGCTGCTGCGCGACGACAAGACGGTCTCCGACCGCACCATCGCTGCGCTCGCCGCCGCCGAGGAGGCCGGCATCGAGGTCTTCTTCGTCACCGGACGCCCGGCCCGCTGGATGGACGTGGTCAGCGACCATGTGCACGGCCACGGCCTGGCGATCTGCGCGAACGGCGCGGCCGTCGTCGACCTGCACCGCGGCCGCCGCATCGTCGAGGTCAGCCCCCTGGACCCGACGGTCGCCCTGAACGTCGTGGCGGCCCTGCGCAGCGCCGCCCCCGGCACCTCGTTCGCGGTCGAGCGCTCCAGCAGCTTCCACTACGAGCCGCAGTACCCGCCCTTCCATCTGGACCCGGCCGCGATCGTCGCCCCGGCGGAGAAGCTCCTCGCCGAGGACTTCGCAGCGCCCTCCGCCTGTCCCGACCAGCCCGTCCTCAAGCTCCTCGCGCACCACCCCGACCTGGACCCCGACGCCTTCCTGGCGCTGGCCCGTACGGCCGCGGGCGACCTGGCGTCCTTCACCCGCTCCAGTCCCAGCGCCCTCCTGGAGATCAGCGGTCCGGGGGTCAGCAAGGCCGGCACCCTCGCCCGCTGCTGCGCGGAGCGCGGCATCTCGCCGGCGGAAGTCGTCGCGTTCGGCGATATGCCCAACGACATAGAGATGCTCACCTGGGCCGGTACGTCGTACGCCATGGCCAACGCCCACCCCGACGTGCTGGCCGCCACCACCCGCCGTACGGAATCCAACAACGACGACGGCGTCGCGGTGGTCATCGAGCGGATCCTGCACTCCCGGCCGGGCCTCACATCGTGACGCCGTGCTGTCGCAGCCACGGCATCGGGTCGACACCCGACCCCAGATAGGGCGTCCGCCGCACCTCGAAGTGCAGATGCGGGCCGGTGGAGTTGCCGGTGTCGCCCGACAGCGCGATCCGCTCCCCGGGCTCGACCTCCTGCCCCGGGCGCGCCAGCACCGCCGACAGATGCGCGTACTGCGTGTAAAGGCCGTCGCGGTGCCGTACGACCACGCTGATCCCGAAGCCGTCGCCGCAGGTCAGGCTCTCGATACGGCCATCTCCTGCGGCCCGTACGGGAGTGCCGACCGGCACCGCGAAGTCCTGGCCCGTATGGCCGGAGGCCCAGTGGGAGCCCGCGCCTCCGAAGGGGGCGGACAGCACATAGTGCTCCACCGGGCGCATCCAGGAAGCGTCCGGGGCGACCACCGGGGCCGCGGCCCTGGCGGCCGTGGTCACCTCGCTCGGCAGCGTGCCGCAGTTCCCGCTCCGGGACGCCTTCGATGCCAGCTGCCGCAGCGTGACGCGAGCCGACACCAGACCGCGGTCGGCCCGCGCCTGTGCCTCCTTGAGCCGGTCGCGGTCCGCGGCGAGCGCGGCCGCTCGGGCCGTCGCCGTCGCGGTTTCGCCCGCCAGCATGCGGCCCGTGCGCTGTGCGGTGCCCATCCGCGCCACCAGCGCCCGCTCCCGCCGCATCGCCGCCTCGTACACGCGGACCAGCGGCTTCCGGTCATCGGCGACCGCCTTGCGCAGGGTGTACGCGACGAGGCTGCCGGTGCGGTACTGCGCGTCGGCGATCGCACCGGCCCGGCGGCGCAGCGCGTCGGCCAGTCGGCGGGCCCGGCCCAGTTCAGTGCGCAGCCGGTCGCTCTCGGCCCGCTGCGCCTGCACCGCGCGGCTCCTCGCCTCGTACGACCGGCCCGCCCGGCGGGCCGCCTCGCCCAGCCGGATGACCTCCAGGCTGACGTCGGCCAGCCGCCGTGGGGGCGCGTGGCCCGGCGTGGCCCGTGGCCCGGCAACCGTGTGTGGACCGGCAATGGCGCGTGGACCGGCTGCGGGGCGCGGCCCGCCAATGGGGCGGTCCCCGACGGTGTGCCGCCCGGTGGCGGCCGCCCTCGCCACCGGGGCGTTCGGCGCGGCGATACCCACCGCCGCCGACACCACCAGGGCGAACGCGCACACGGCGCGCGCCCCTGCCCGCTTTACCCCCCGCTCCTTCCAGCACGTCCATGAAGGCATAGGCCGAGATTGACCCGTAATGCGTCGAAATAGCCATATCTCAGGCCCGCACAGCCCTCTCAAAGCCCCGAACGGCCCAGCACCGGCACCTCACAGCGGCGCCTCCCACGTCACTTTGGTCCCACTGCCGACCTCGCCCAGCCCGGGGCCGTAGGTGCTGGAACCGCCGAGCGACTCCGCGCGCTTGGCGAGGTTCTTCAGGCCGCTGCGGCGGCCGCCCTCCGCGATGCCGATGCCGTCATCGGCGACCGTCAGGCGCACCCCCTCGGACCCGTCCGGCAGGGTGACCGTCGCGTCGACGACGACGTCGATCCGGGAAGCCTGGGCGTGCCGGAAGGCGTTCGAGAGCGCCTCGCGCAGCGCTGCGATGAGGTTCTTGCCGGTCAGCTCGCCGACCTTGGCGTCGACGGGGCCGATGAAGTTCGCCGAGGGCTGGAAGCCGAGCGGTACGGCGGCGGTGCCGATCTCGCGCAGTACCCGGGTACGGAGCCCGGACGGCGCCTCGGCCGGGCCTTGCTGGAGCGCGAAGATCGCGGTGCGGATCTCCTGGATGGTGACGTCCAGTTCGTCGACGGCCTTGCCGAGACCCTGTTGTACCTCCGGCACCACCGACTTACGGTGCGCGCTCTCCAGCATCATCCCGGTCGCGAACAGCCGCTGGATGACGAGGTCGTGCAGGTCGCGGGCGATCCGGTCGCGGTCCTCGAAGACGGCCAGCCGCTCGCGGTCGCGCTGTGCGTCGGCGAGCACCAGCGCCAGCGCGGCCTGCGCCGCGAACTGGGTCGCCAGCGTCCGTTCGGCGGCGGTGTACTGGCGGGCGCCGCGGTGGCGCGGAATCGCGAGCGTGCCCAGCACCCGGCCGCCGCTCTTGAGCGGCAGCATCATGCTCGGGCCGAAGCGCGGCGCGATGGCCGTCACCATGCGCGGGTCGCTGGCCGAATCGTCGACGAACACCGGCTCCCCGGCCAGGAGTTGCTCCGTCACCGGGCTGTCGGGCGGAATCTGCGTGCCCATGATGCCGGTGGGGTCGTCCGCCGACACCGCGACGATCTCCAGTCCGCCCTCGTCGTCGGGCAGCAGCACAATGCCGGCCGCCGACTCCGCCAGTCGCCGCGCCTGCTCGGCGACCACCGCAAGCGCGTCATCGACATCGCTGCCCGCCAGGAGTGCGGTGGTCACCGCGACCGAACCGTCGATCCAGCGCTCCCGCTGCCGGGTCGCCGCGTGCATCCGGGCGTTGCCGATCGCGATACCGGCCTCGGTGGCCAGCACCCGCACCATGTGCAGGTCCTCCTCGCTGAACTCCCCACCGTCGCGCTTCTCCGTCAGATAGAGGTTGCCGAAGATCTCCCCCTGGACGCGGATCGGCACCCCCAGGAACGTCCGCATCGGCGGGTGGTCCGGCGGGAATCCGGCCGAGCGGGGGTCCTGGGTGAGGTCGGCGAGGCGCAGCGGTTTCGGGTCGTGGATCAGCGCGCCGAGCAGGCCCTTGTGGCCGTCGGGCAGCGCGCCGATCTGCCGGTGCCGGCGTCCCGTCACGCCGTAGGTGACGAAGTCCGACAGCCCCTCGCGGGCCTCGTCGATGATCCCGATCGCGGCGTAGCGGGCGTCGGCGAGTTCGGCCGCGGTCTCCACGATCCGGTCGAGGGTGAGGTGCAGATCGAGCCCCGCGCCGACCGTCCGCATCGCTTCCAGCAGCTGTGGGATCCGGGCGGTCAGCTCGGACGACAGACCCTGCAGGCTGCGGGTGGCCTCGGTGGCCACGTCCATGGGGTCACGGTCCGGGGGCGCGTCCGATCTCCCGCTGTCCGCCGGGTCCGGGGTTCCTGCCGTGACTGCCATGCCCTGAGCCTAATAAGGGCCGATTTGCGGGGAAAGTTCAGTTCCACGAGCACAGGCCCGAGGCACGGACCGCCGCCGCTACGCGGGGACGCGGGCCGGTGCCGCTTCCTCTCCTGCTCCGAACGCCGCATCGACCGCCCGCTCGCGCTCCAGCATCCGCCGGAACGGGCCTTCGGCCGCGGCCAGCTCCGCATATCCGCCGTGCTGTACGGTCCGGCCCCGGTCCAGCACCAGCACCTCGTCGACCGCGTCGAGGCCGGTGAGGCGGTGGGTGATCAGAACCGTCGTACGGCCCTCGGTCGCGGCCAGCAGATCGGCGGTCAGCGCGTCGGCGGTGGCCAGGTCGAGGTGCTCGGCGGGCTCGTCCAGGACGAGCACCGGGAAGTCCGCGAGCAGCGCGCGGGCCAGCGCCAGCCGCTGCCGCTGACCGCCCGACAGCCGGGCCCCGTGCTCGCCGACCATGGTGTCCAGGCCGTCAGGCAGGCCCCGTACCCAGTCCGCCAGCCGCGCCCGGTCGAGTGCGTCCCACAGCTCCTGGTCGTCGCTGCCGGGGCGCGCGAGCTTGAGGTTCTCCCGCAGCGAGCTGTCGAAGAGGTGCGCGTCCTGCGCGCACAGCCCCACCAGCCGCCGGACCTCGTCACCGTCCACCGCCTGGGCATCCGTCCCGGCGAGCATGTACGCACCGGCCTCCCGGTCCAGGAAACGCAACAGCACCTGCGCCAGCGTGGTCTTGCCGGAGCCGGACGGGCCGACGACGGCCAGCCTGCGGCCCGCCGCCAGGGTGAATCCGACGCCGTCCAGCGCGGGTTCGGCCTGCCCCGGGTGGCGCGCGGTCAGATCCCGTACGGCCAGCGGGAACGGCGCCTCGGGAGCGGCCGCCGGGGCGGTCGGCTCCTGTACCGGCGCCGGGGCGTCCAGCACCTCGAAGACCCGCTCGGCGGCGCGCCGGGTGCGCTGGCGGTACTGCACGGCGAGCGGCAGCCCGGCCACCGCCTCGAACGCGGCCAGCGGGGTGAGGACGACGACGGCCAGCGCCACGCCGTGCAGCCGGCCCGCGTGCACGGCCTGGACGCCGACGACCGCCGTCGCGGCGACGGTCAGCCCGCACAGCAGCGCCGAGAGTCCGGCGCCGGTTCCGGCCGCGGCGGCGGAGCGGGAGGCGATCCGGGTCAGGTCGCGGTCCGCGCGCCGGGTCGCGTCCGTACGGGCCGGGAGGGCGCCGGCGACGGTCAACTCGGCGGTGCCGGTGAGCAGATCCACGACGCGGGTGGACAGCACGCCACGGGCCGGCGCCAGCTGACGCTCCGCCCGGCGGGCCAGCGCACCCGAGAGCAGGGGTACCCCCGCGCCCGCGAGCAACAGCCCCGCACCGAGGACCGCGCCGGCCTCCGGCAACAGCCAGCCGGTGAACCCGACGGCCCCCGCACCGACCAGCACCGCCGCGCCGACCGGCAGCAGCCAGCGCAGGAAGTAGTCCTGCACCGCATCGACATCGGCGACGAGCCGCGAGAGCAGATCGCCACGGCTGCGCTCCTTGAGACCGGCGGGCGCCAGCCGCTCCAGGCGCCGGAAGACGGCGACGCGTACGTCGGCGAGCATCCGGAACACCGCGTCATGCGCCACCAGCCGCTCGGCGTAGCGGAAGACGGCCCGCCCGATGCCGAAGGCCCGGGTCGCGGTGACCGCCACCATCAGATACAGCACCGGCGGCTGCTGCGCGGCCCGCGAGATCAGCCAGCCGGAGGTCGCCATGAGGCCCACCGCACTGCCCAGCGCAAGGCTCCCGAGCAGGAGGGCCAGCGCGAATCGGGCCCGACGGGCTCGGGCCAGGCGCCGCAGGCGGGTGAGGGCGGGCGCGGTGGTAGGAACAGGCTCAGTGGCGGCGTCGGAGTCGGTCGCCATCGGGGCCACGGACGGCTCCGCCGGCGTCGCGCCGGTTTCACGTGAAACGGGCACCGGGCCCGCAACGACCGGCACCGGCCCCGCCAGCCGCACCACCCGGTCCGCCACCGCCAGCAGCGCCGGCCGGTGGACGACGAGCAGGACGGTACGGCCGGCCGCGAGGCGGCGGACGGCGGTCACAATCGCCTCTTCGGTCTCGCCGTCGAGGTTCGCGGTCGGCTCGTCCAGGAGCAGGATCGGGCGGTCGGCGAGGAAGGCGCGGGCGAGCCCGATGCGCTGGCGCTGGCCCGCGGAGAGTCCGGCGCCCGATTCGCCGAGCCGGGTGACCGCGCCATCGGGGAGCGCGTCGACGAAGTCCAGCGCCCCGGCGTCGCCCAGGGCGGCCCGTACCGCCGCGTCATCCGCGTCCGGGCGTGCCAGCCGTACGTTCTCGGCGATGGTGCCGGCGAAGAGGTGCGGGTGCTGCGGGACCCAGGCGATCCGCCGCCGCCAGCTGTCGGGGGAGAGGGATGCGATGTCCCGGCCGTCGACGAGGGCGCGGCCCTCGGCCGGTTCGGTGAAGCCGAGCAGCACGCTCAGCAGCGTGGACTTGCCGGCGCCCGACGGGCCGACCAGGGCGACGGTCTCGCCGGACCGGACCTCGAAGGAGGTCGCGGGGAGTGAGTCGGCGGCCCGCCCGGGGTGCCGGACGACCAGGTTCTCGACGGTCAGCGCGGTGCCCTCGGGCGCGGGTGCGGTGCCGGGCGCAGGCAGCGGCGTCTCCAGCACCGCGAAGATCTCCTCCGCGGCCGACAGCCCCTCGGCCGCCGCGTGGTACTGCGCGCCCACCTGTCGCAGCGGCAGATAGGCCTCGGGCGCCAGGACCAGCACCATCAGGCCGGTGTAGAGATCGAGTTCGCCGTGCACCAGACGCATCCCGATGCCGACCGCGACCAGCGCGACGGAGATGGTGGCGAGGAGTTCGAGGGCGAAGGAGGAGAGGAAGGCGATCCGCAGGGTGCGCAGGGTCGCGCGGCGGTATTCGCCGGTGATGGCGCGGATCGAGCCCGCCTGGGCCTTGGCGCGGCCGAAGACCTTGAGGGTGGGCAGGCCTTCGACGACGTCGAGGAAGTGGCCGGAGAGCCGGGCGAGCAGCCGCCACTGGCGGTCCATACGCGACTGCGTGGCCCAGCCGATCAGGATCATGAACAGCGGGATCAGCGGGAGGGTGAGGACGATCGTGAGTGCCGAGATCCAGTCACCCAGGACAATCCGGGCGAGTACGGCGACGGGGACGACGACCGCCAGGCCCAACTGCGGCAGGTAGCGGGCGAAGTAGTCGTCGAGGGCGTCGATGCCGCGGGTGGCGAGGGTGGCGAGTTCGCCGGTACGCAGCTCTGGCGCGCCCGCGCCGTCCGCGTCCGGGTTCTGCGCACCGCCGTCCGTACGGCGGATCGTGGCGCCGGGCCCCAGCCGCGCCGCCCGCTCGATCAGCCGCATCCGCAGCTCGGACTTGACCGCCGCGCTCGCACGGTGCGCGGCCAGTTCGGTGAGCCAGGAGACCAGCCCCCGGCCGACGGAGACCGCGGCGAGCAAGGCGATCGGCGTGGCCAGGGCACCGAGATCGAGGTCGTGCTGGAAGGCACCGACCACGATCTCGGCGATCAGCATGGCCTGGCCGACGACCAGCCCCGCTCCGGCCAGCCCGAGGACCACCACCGCAACGAGGAAGTGGCGGGTGGCGCGGGCGTATTGGAGCAGGCGCGGGTCGACCGGTTTCACGTGAAACCTCCGTCAGCTGGTGGGCGTCGGGGTGTGGGCGTCGGCGATGTGCTGGGTACCGATCCGCTTGCGGAAGACCCAGTACGTCCACCCCTGGTAGAGCATCACGATGGGCGCGGCGATCCCGGCGCACCAGGTCATGATCTTCAGGGTGTAGGGGCTGGACGAGGCGTTGGTGACCGTAAGGCTCCAGCTCTCGTTCAGCGTCGACGGCATGACGTTGGGGAACAGCGTGAGGAACAGCATCGCGACCGCGGCCGCGATGGTGATCCCGGAGAATGCGAACGCCCATCCCTCCCGGCCGAGCCGATTGGCCCCGAGCGCCGCGACAAGCGCCACCACCGCGACGATCATGGCGATCAGGCTGGTGCCGTCACCCCTGCTGACCTGGGTCCAGGCCAGGAAGGCGACCGCGACCACGGCCGCGAGCAGTCCCAGGACGGTTGCCATCTTGCGCGCCCGCTCCCGGATGTCGCCCACCGTCTTGAGCGAGGCGAACACCGCGCCATGGAAGGTGAACAGCGTCAGGGTGAGCAGTCCGCCGAGGATCGCGTACGGGTTCAGCAGGTCCAGGACGGTGCCGACGTACTCCTTGTGCGCGTCGATCTTCACGCCGTGCACGATGTTGCCGAACGCGATGCCCCACAGGACGGCGGGCAGCAGTGAGGTCCAGAAGATCGCCGTCTCCCAGTTCCGCTGCCACGTCTCCTCTTCCCGCTTGGCGCGGTACTCGAAGGCCACGCCGCGCACGATCAGGCAGACGAGGATCAGCAGCAGCGGCAGGTAGAAGCCGGAGAAGAGCGTCGCGTACCACTCAGGGAAGGCGGCGAACGTCGCACCGCCCGCGCTGAGCAGCCAGACCTCGTTGCCGTCCCAGACCGGGCCGATGGTGTTGATCAGTACGCGCTTCTCGCGCCGGTCCCGGGCGAGGAGCTTGGTGAGCACGCCGATCCCGAAGTCGAATCCTTCGAGAAAGAAGTACCCGGTCCACAGGAAGGCGATGAGGACGAACCAGACGTCATGAAGTTGCACAGCCGCCTCCTAGTACGAGAAGGCCATCGGCCGGTCGGCGTCCGTGTGGTCGCCGCCGATCTTGGTGGGCGGGTTGAGGTCGGAGTCGGTGAGCTCCTGGGGTCCGGCCTTGACGTACTTCACCAGCAGCTTCACCTCAATCACGGCGAGGATCGCGTAGAGCGTGGTGAAGACGACCATGGACGTGATCACCTCACCCTGCGAGACGCTGGGGGAGACCGCGTCGGAGGTGCGCAGCACGCCGTAGACGACCCAGGGCTGGCGGCCCATCTCGGTGAAGATCCAGCCCCAGGAGTTCGCGATCAGCGGGAAGCCGAGGGTCACGAAGGCGAGCGACCAGTACCACTTGGTCAGGCGGGCGCCCAGCTGCTTGTTCTTGGTGAGCGCGAGCCGGGGTGGTTCCTCGTCGCCGGTACGCAGCCCCGGTGCCAGCCAGAACTTCTTACGGGTGAGCCAGAGGCCGGCCAGCCCGATGGCGAAGGACGACATACCGAAGCCGATCATCCAGCGGAAGCCCCAGTAGGCGACGGGGATGTTGGGCCGGTAGTCACCGGGCCCGAACTTCTGCTGCTCGGCCTTGTTGACGTCGTTGATGCCGGGGACCGGCGATGTGAAGTCACTGTGCGCGAGGAAGGAGAGCAGGCCGGGGATCTCGATCGCGACCGTGTTGTGGCCCTTTTCGACATCGCCGTAGGCGAAGACGGAGAACGGCGCGGGCTCTTCCTTGTCCCACAGCGCCTCGGCGGCGGCCATCTTCATCGGCTGCTGCTTGAACATGACCTTGCCGAGCGAGTCACCGCTGATCGCGGTGAGCAGGCCGGCGATGACCAGAGTGACCAGGCCGAGCCGCAGCGACGTACGCATCACCTTGATGTGCTTCTTGCGCATCAGGTGGTACGCGGAAATGCCGACCATGAAGGCGGCGCCGGTCAGGAAGGCGGCGGTCAGCGTGTGGAAGGCCACGACCAGGGTGGTGTCCTGGGTGAGCACCTTGAGGAAGTCGGTGAGCTCGGCGCGGCCGGTGACGGCGTTGTACTTGTAGCCGACCGGGTGCTGCATCCAGGAGTTGGCGGCGAGGATGAAGTACGCGGACAGGATCGTCCCGATCGAGACCATCCACATGCAGAAGCAGTGGATCTTCTTGGGCAGCTTGTCCCAGCCGAAGATCCACAGTCCTATGAAGGTGGACTCGAAGAAGAACGCGATGAGCGCCTCGAAGGCGAGCGGGGCACCGAAGATGTCACCGACGAACCGCGAGTAGTCGGACCAGTTCATGCCGAACTGGAACTCCTGGACGATGCCGGTGACGACACCCATCGCGATATTGATCAGAAACAGCTTGCCCCAGAACTTGGTCGCCTTGAGGTACTTCTGCTTCGCCGTTCGCACCCATGCGGTCTCCAGTCCGGCCACCAGAGCGGCGAGGGAGATCGTCAGGGGGACGAACAGGAAGTGGTAGACGGTCGTGATGCCGAATTGCCATCGCGCCAGAGTCTCTGGCGCCAACGCCAGTTCCACGTCGCTTCCTCCTCCGCGTGAGCTTGTGAACGCGTTCACATTCACAAGCATTATTACCCATGACCCTCCAACCTTCGATAAGGGGGGTACGTGACCGGGGTCACGCAGGAATCCATGGCATATGAATCCTTATCCCAGGCTTACCGCGCGGACCTCGCACGCCCTCTCCGCGCCTCTTCCCCCGCGCTTCAACATATTGTTGAATTCGTCGCCATGAAGATCCGAATCTCCTGGCCCGCGGGCCACGTGACCGCCACTCTCGACGAGACCCCGACCGCCGCGGCCCTCATCGCCGCACTTCCGCTCGACGCCACGGCCCACACCTGGGGCGAAGAGGTCTACTTCGACACCGGGCTCACGCCCGCGCTGGAGGCCGGCGCCCGCCAGGTCGTCGAGCCCGGCACGGTCGCCTTCTGGACCGAGGGCAACGCGCTCGCGCTGCCGTACGGCCCCACGCCGATTTCCCGGGGGGACGAACCCCGTCTGGCCTCCCCCTGCAATGTGCTGGGCCGCATCGACGGCGACCCCCGCGCACTTGCCACCGTTCGCGACGGCAACGTGATCCACGTACACAAAGCCTGAGGCCGCAGGTCAACCGACCCACGGCCTCAGCGCAACGCCTTACAAATAGCCTGGCAGCACCCGCAATGCCTTACAGCGCCTTGCGGAACTCCTCCGCGGCCTGCAGGAACAGATCCATCGCCGCGCTCTCACCGATCGTCACCCGCACCCCTTCACCGGGGAACGGCCGCACGACCACCCCGGCGCGCTCACACGCCGCCGCGAAGTCGGCGGTACGGTCCCCCAGTCGCAGCCAGACGAAGTTGGCCTGCGACTCGGGGACCGTCCACCCCTGTCCGACCAGCCCGTCGAAGACCCGGGCCCGCTCGGCCACCAGCGCCTCGACCCGCTCCAGCAGCGCCGCCTCGCTGCGCAATGACGCCACCGCCGCGTCCTGCGCCAGCTGGCTCACCCCGAACGGCACCGCCGTCTTGCGCAGCGCCGCGGCCACCGGCTCATGCGCAACCGCAAACCCGACCCGCAGCCCCGCGAGGCCGTACGCCTTGGAGAAGGTCCGCAGCACACACACATTGGGCCGGTCACGGTAGAGCTCGATACCGTCCGGCACCTGCTCGTCCCGGATGAATTCGCGGTACGCCTCGTCCAGCACCACCAGCACATCACTCGGCACCCGGTCCAGGAAGGACTCCAGCTCGGCACGGCGTACGACGGTGCCAGTGGGGTTGTTGGGGTTGCAGACGAAGATCAGCCGGGTCCGGTCGGTGACCGCGGCGAGCATGGCGTCCAGGTCGTGCACCTCGCCGGAGGTCAGCGGCACCTGCACGGGAGTGGCCCCGGAGACCTGCGTGACGATCGGGTACGCCTCGAACGAGCGCCAGGCGTAGATCACTTCATCGCCGGGCCCCGCCGTCGACTGCACCAGCTGCTGGGCCACGCCCACCGAGCCGGTCCCCGTCGCCAGATGCGCCAGCGGCACCGAGAAGTGCTCGGCCAGCTCCGCCATCAGGCCCGCACAGGTCAGGTCCGGGTAGCGGTTGAAGGCCCCGGCGGCGGTCACCGCGCTCTCCAGGACCCCCGGCAGCGGCGGATAGGGGTTCTCGTTGGAGGACAGCTTGTAGGCCACGGGACCGTCGGCCGGCGCGGGCCGGCCCGGCTTATAGGTGGGAATGCCGTCCAGCGCAGCACGCAGCTTGGGGGTCTTCTCGCTCACCGCAGGTCCTCCTCGACCGTCCCGCTCGACTCCAATACTGCACACCTTATGAGGATTGCCCCGTGCGGCGGCAGCCCCCAGATCCACCGCCGGCTCCCCGCGGTGATCCCACGGCACCCCGCGCACAAGCTCTGGGGAGCGCTCCCCGCTCTGTCACGCGCCGGTGGCTTGCGCCGTGGCGCGCATCCCCCGTGAAGGTGACTTGAGACCTCTTCGAGACCTGGACCGATCGACAGGCGAGGACGATCGAAATCGCCGCGTATGATCACGGTGGACGCCAACTGCCTTTATTTCAAAGGAGATTGATGGCAAGTCACCATGCAGAAACGTACCTTTTAGCGAGCCTCGGCGAGGCCCCGCGAATGGCCGTGCCGAGCCCTACTATCGGCTCGCCATGACAGCAGCAGGGAAGCACCAGGTGAGCCGGTCGACCGGTCGCCGGCTGGGGCGGGCGGGCATCCGGGACGTGGCCGCCGCAGCCGGTGTATCGATCACGACCGTCTCCGACGCGCTCAACGGCAAGGGCCGGCTTCCGGATGCCACCCGTAGCCACGTCCGCGAGGTGGCAGACCGGCTGGGCTATCGCCCCTCCGCCGCCGCCCGCACCCTCCGTACCGGCAAGTCGGGACTCCTCGGCCTGACCGTGACCACGTACGGGGATGAACCTTTCACCTTCACCGAATTCGCATACTTCGCGGAGATGGCAAGAGCCGCCACCTCCGCGGCACTGGCCCGCGGCTATGCGCTGGTCATCCTGCCCGCAACCTCCCGCCACGACGTGTGGTCCAACGTCGCCCTGGACGGCACCGTCGTCATCGACCCCGCCGACGGCGACCCCGTCGTCACCGAACTCGTCCGGCACGGCATCCCCGTCGTCTCCGACGGCCGCCCCGGCGGCGCCCTGCCGGTCACCGGCTGGGTCGACAACGACCACGAAGCGGCCGTCCTGGGTCTGCTCGACCACCTGGCCGACGCCGGCGCCCGCCGCATCGGCCTCCTGACGGGCAACACCACCGACACCTACACCCGGCTGTCGACCACCGCCTATCTGCACTGGTGCGAGCGGGTCGGCCAGGACCCGGTGTACGAGTCCTACCCGGCCCACGACCCGTGCGCGGGCGCCGTCGCCGCCGACCGGCTGCTGGCCCGCCCGGACCGGCCCGATGCCGTATACGGACTCTTCGACCCGAACGGCACGGACCTGCTCGCCGCCGCCCGGCGCTACGGCCTGCGCGTACCCGAGGATCTGCTGCTGGTCTGCTGCAGCGAGTCCACCGTGTACGCCACCACCGAGCCGCCGATCACCACCCTCTCCCTCAAGCCCCGCCGCATCGGCACCGCCGTCGTCCAGATCCTCATCGACGCCATCGAAGGCCTCGACAACGGCCGGCGCATCGAACAGGTGATACCGACCGATCTGATCGTGCGGACCTCGTCCCAGCGACGCTCGGCGCGGACGACCGTCAGACCCCCTCGAGGACCGGCCGGCGCCTGAGTGGATGCCTTCGCACGACGAATCATGCGTAACATCGCCGCCCACACGCCTCGTTCGGTCAGGAAAAAACAGGGCGATCTCGGGAGAAATCATCCTCGATCGCCGGGCTCCGGCCGATTGACCACCCCGGGTGCGTCACAACCCGCGAGCGGCATTCCTATGATGGGCGCACGACACCGCGGACCGCCGTCGACCAGGCAAGGTCCGATTGGTGCACGGCGGCGCGACGGTGGAGGGGTCGATGACTCAGGGGGCCAGTCAGGGACCCATGGTGTGGACCATGGCGGGACAAACTCCGGCGTCTCCTCTGCCGCCCGGACCGCGCTTCGGCGCGCCCGCGGGACCGCCACCGGCCGGCCCGCCGGTCCATCTGCCCGCCGGGCCCCCGACCGCACCGCCTTTGGTGCCGACCCCGGCCGCGCCGGTCGAGCCCGAGGAGTACACCCCGACCGCACGCGACCTCCCGGTCATCGGCGCGGACCGTACGGACACCCTCATCGACCGCCCGGCCGCCGACCTCCTGCCGTCGGCCGAGACCGCCGTCGACCAGGACGCGCCCGAAGGCATGGGCCCGCTGTATGTCGTCGGTGACGTGCACGGCTATTACGACGAGCTGCGCGAGGCGCTCGCCGCCGAAGGGCTGATCGACGCCGACGGCAACTGGGCGGCCGGCAATGCCCGCCTCTGGTTCCTCGGCGACTTCACCGACCGCGGCCCGGACGGCATCGGCGTCATCGACCTGGTCATGCAGCTCTCCGCCGAGGCCGCGGCCGCCGGTGGCTACTGCAAGGCCCTGATGGGCAATCACGAACTTCTGCTGCTGGGCGCCAAACGGTTCGGCGACACCCCCGTGCAGTCCGGCGCAGGCACCGCCTCCTTCCAGGCCGCCTGGCTCCTCAACGGCGGACAGAAGACCGACATGGACCGCCTGGAGGACCACCACCTGCAGTGGATGGCCCGGCTGGACGCCGTGATGGAGGAGGACGGGCATCTGCTCGTGCACTCCGACACCACCGCCTATCTCGAATACGGCGACTCCATCGAGGCCGTCAACGACACCGTCCACGACGTGCTGACCCGCAGCGACGCCGACGAAGTCTGGGACCTCTTCCGCAAGTTCACCAAGCGCTTCGCCTTCCGCGACGAGGCTGGCTCACAGGCCGTGCGTGAGCTCCTGGACGCCTACGGCGGTGAGCGCGTCGTCCACGGCCACAGCCCGATCCCGTATCTGCTCGGCGAGGTCGGCACCGAGGACGGCGAAGGCGACGGCATCGCCGTCGACGGTCCGCATGTCTACGCCGACGGGCTCGCCATCGCGATGGACGGCGGCGTCACGATGGCCGGAAAACTGCTGGTCGTTCAACTTCCGCTGGCCGGCTGAGCGTCCACCGGAGCCGAGGCTCGCCGGACCGGTGAACCGGCGGTGGGCCTTCGGTTGGGGCGAATTCCGGTCGCGGCATTACTCATTTTCCGCAAACTCACTGTCACCCCGTGCCGGAGGCGCTCTACCATCGGGCTATCCGTAGCAGGCTCTCCTCCGTTTCCGCCCACAGCCCGGCTCAGCCGGCCGTACGGCCCTACGGAGCATCGGGGGATGCACATGAACAGCGCTCCGCACCTGCTGAACGAGGACCGCGCGGAATTCGCGCGGCTCCTCGATGAGGCACTGCGCACCGCCGAACACCGCCCGGACGGCCTCACCTCCGCCGCGGGAAAGCACCTCAGCGCCGAGCAGTTGCGCACGATGGCCCTCAGCGCCACCACCGCCATCGCCGCCTGCGCCACGGCCGAATACCAACGCTATGTCCAGCTCCGTGCCGCCCTGCGCGCACCGGCGGCGTCGTCGTCAGGGGGCGCGGCCGGGCGTGCGGAGCCGGATGAGACGGCCGACGAGGCAACAGGTCTGGCCATGGATACGGGCACGGACGACGTCACCTCCCTGCCTGAGGTCACGGAGACGGCCGGTGCCGGGCTGGCCGCCATGATCGCCGTCCTCGTCCCGGTCCTCGCCGGCATCGCCGCCATCCTCTTCCTGCTCATCGGCTATGTCCTGCGCGCCGTCAGCCCCGACAAGTCCATGGCCCAGCCGCTGATCAGCGTCGGCTGGATATTCGCCGCCCTGACGGCGGCGGGCTCCCTCGTCGCCATGGCCGGCCTCGTCATCACGGCCCTGCGCAACGGTTCGGCGTCCGCCCACGCCACCAGAGCGGACGAACTCCGCACCGTGGACCTCGACCGCGCCCACGACGCCTGGCGCCACGCCCTTCTGGAGCGCGGCCTGCTCCCCTTCCTGCGCGAGGCCCTCACCGACCCCTCGCCGGCCCCCGGCGCCGACCCCACCCGGTACGTCCCCGGCCCCGCCCCGCAGCCCCGCATCCCGACGCTGGGCTACACCCGCCCCACGTTCAGCAGCCCCGACAGCGGCTCGTCGGGTTCGCGCCCGCGCTATTCCAGTCCGGATTTCACGAGTCCGGAGTATGGCGGGCGGGGGGCGGACGGGGCGTCCTCGGAGTGAGGGCAAAACTGGCGCCGTCCGAGGGCATCGAGTCCCCCGGAGCGGCGCCAGTCGACGCGAGTGCCGGTGCGCCTGCGGGCGTCAGTCCGCCATCGGCAGATACACCCGATTCCCGCTGGCCGCGAACTCCTTGGACTTCTCCAGCATTCCGGCCTCGATCTCCTCGGGAGTGGCGTCCTCTTCGCCGCCGAACTGCTCGGTGATGCTCCGGCTGATCTTCATCGAGCAGAACTTCGGGCCGCACATCGAGCAGAAGTGGGCGGTCTTCGCCGGTTCGGCGGGCAGGGTCGCGTCGTGGAAGGCGCGGGCGGTGTCCGGGTCGAGGGCCAGGTTGAACTGATCCTCCCAGCGGAACTCGAACCGCGCGTCGGAGAGCGCGTCGTCCCAGACCTGGGCTCCCGGGTGGCCCTTGGCCAGGTCCGCCGCATGGGCTGCGATCTTGTACGTGATGACGCCGGTCTTGACGTCGTCACGGTCCGGCAGACCCAGGTGCTCCTTGGGCGTGACGTAGCAGAGCATCGCGGTGCCCCACCAGGCGATCATCGCGGCGCCGATACCGGATGTGATGTGGTCGTAGGCGGGCGCGATGTCCGTGGTCAGCGGGCCGAGCGTATAGAACGGCGCCTCGTCGCAGATCTCCTGCTGGAGGTCGACGTTCTCCTTGATCTTGTGCATCGGGACGTGTCCCGGGCCCTCGATCATCGTCTGCACGCCGTGCCGCTTGGCGATGGTGTTGAGCTCGCCGAGCGTATGGAGCTCCGCGAACTGCGCCTCGTCGTTGGCGTCCGCGATGGAGCCGGGGCGCAGGCCGTCACCGAGCGAGTAGGTGACGTCGTAGGAGGCGAGGATCTCGCAGAGTTCCTCGAAGTGGGTGTAGAGGAACGACTCCTGATGGTGCGCCAGACACCAGGCGGCCATGATCGAACCGCCGCGGGAGACGATGCCGGTCTTACGGCGGGCCGTGAGCGGGACATAGCGGAGCAGCACGCCGGCGTGCACCGTCATGTAGTCGACGCCCTGTTCGGCCTGCTCGATGACGGTGTCCTTGTAGATCTCCCAGGACAGCTCCTCGGCCTTGCCGTCGACCTTCTCCAGGGCCTGGTAGAGGGGGACGGTGCCGATGGGGACGGGGGAGTTGCGCAGCACCCATTCGCGGGTGGTGTGGATGTTACGGCCGGTGGAGAGGTCCATGACCGTGTCGGCGCCCCACTTGGTGGCCCAGGTCATCTTGTCCACCTCCTCCTCGATGGAGGAGGTGACCGCGGAGTTGCCGATGTTGGCATTGACCTTCACCAGGAAGTTCTTGCCGATGATCATCGGCTCGATCTCCGGGTGGTTGATGTTGGCCGGCAGTACGGCGCGGCCGGCCGCGATCTCGTCCCGTACGAACTCGGAGCTGACGTTCTCGCGGAGGGCGACGTACTCCATCTCCGCGGTGATCTCGCCGCGCCGGGCGTAGGCGAGCTGGCTCACCGCGGCGCCGCCCCGGCCGCGACGCGGCTGGCGCGGGCGGCCGGGGAAGACCGCGTCGAGGTTCTTGAGGCCGCCGCGGGGCGAGGTGTGCTTGAGGCCGTCGTCCTCCGGCCGCATCGGGCGGCCCGCGTACTCCTCGGTGTCGCCGCGGGCGATGATCCAGTTCTCCCGCAGCGGCGCGAGGCCGCGGCGGACATCGGTGTCGATGTTCGGGTCGGTGTACGGCCCGGACGTGTCGTACAGCGTCACGTCCTTGCCGTTGGTGAGGTGCACCTTCCGGACGGGGACCCGGAGGTCGGGCCGCGAACCGGAGACATAGCCCTTGTGCCAGCCGATCAACGGCTGATCGTCGTCGCCGTTCTCGCTGCCGCTGGCACCGTTTTTGGGCGTGCGTGCATCCTGCAGAGTCATAAGACCCAACTCCCTACGCCGGCATTACCCGGTAACAGGTTCGGCGGTCGACGCAGCGGCTTCCGTCCGCCGGCGTTTCACGTGAAACGCCGCTGGGACGAAGGTCAGCGCCCTCTCAGCCCGGTGCTCCGAGCTCCCGCGATTGCAAAGGTGCCACCACGGTAGCGGCCGATGTGGCGGGGTGAACAGGGGGCCCCAGGAGTTCTTGCAATGATCGGGCAGTGAGCCATCCCGAGCCTCAGCCCCATTCCGTAGCGCACTCGCACGCCCATAGCCACGGGCCTGCCGCACCCGTCTCACGTCATCTGCGCAAGGTCATCGCGGCGATTTTGATCCCGTTCGCGGCCGCTGTGGTGGTCGGCCTGGTCGTGCTGTGGCCGGGCGGCGCGCCGCCGCACAAACCGTCCGGTGTCGGCTTCGACCAGCCCACGGAGCAGGCCCGGGTGATCAAAGTGGAGGAGGTGAATTGTGCGGATGTGCATGCCGAGCAGCAGTCGCAGCCACCGGGGGCGCAGGGGCAGCCGGTGCCCGGGGGTGCGGCGAAGGGCAAGGAGTGCCAACAGGCGACGATCAAGGTGACCACCGGCAAGAACGCCGGACGCACCTTCCGGACGGTGGTGACGCCGGACGCCCTGCGGCGCTACACCACCGGCCAGGGCGTGGTGGTGGCGTATTCGCCCAAGGCTCCCAAGGATTTGCAGTATTCGGTGAGCGATGTCGACCGGACGTTGCCGATGTGGGTGCTGGCCGCCATCTTTGCGTTTGCGGTGGTGATTGTCGGACGGCTGCGTGGGGTGCTCGCGCTGATCGCCCTGATGGCGAGCTTCGTGGTGCTGACGCTGTTCATCCTCCCGGCGATCCTCCAGGGCTCCAATCCGCTGGTGGTGGCGGTGGTCGGCGGCAGCGCGATCATGCTGATCGCGCTCTATTTGTGCCATGGCCTGACCGCCCGCACGTCGGTGGCGGTACTCGGCACGCTCGCGTCGCTGCTGCTGATCGCCCTGCTCGGCTCGGTGTTCATCGGCTGGGCGCTGCTCACCGGCAATACGGATGACACGACCGGGCTGGTGCACGGCCTGTACCCGGACATCGAGATCCGCGGTCTGCTGCTGGCGGGGATCATCATCGGCTCGCTGGGTGTGCTCGACGATGTGACGGTGACTCAGACCGCTGCGGTGTGGGAGCTCAAGGAGGCGGATCCGTCGGCGAGTTGGCGCAAGCTGTACAGCGCGGCCATGCGGATCGGCCGGGATCACATCGCGTCCGTGGTGAACACTCTCGTCCTGGCGTATGCGGGCGCGGCGCTGCCGTTGCTGTTGCTGTTCTCGATCGCTCAGAGCAGCGTGGGGACGGTCGCCACGAGCGAGGTGGTCGCGCAGGAGATCGTGCGCACGCTGGTGGGCAGCATCGGGCTGGTCGCCTCGGTGCCGCTGACGACGCTGCTGGCGGCGCTGGTGGTCTCCGCGGACCGCCGGAAGCAGGGGACGACCGTGCCCGCTTCCGGTGTGCCGTCGGACGCCGCGGGTGGCCGGTCCGGGCGGCACGGGTCACACGGCAGGCGCCGTAAGCGGTGATGCCGCACACGTGGTCGTTGCCGTATGCGGTGACGATGGGGAGCCGGTGGCGGTCGGGGATCCGGCGGACGGGCCGGTCCCGGGTCAGCCCGCCGGCGCCTCCGTGAGGATCCTGTCCAGTACGGCCTCCAGGGTGTCGCACACCTCTTCCTCGCCGAGCGGGACCAGCCGGTCCGTGCGGTCCAGGAAGGCGGCCAGGGGCGGTGCGCCCGACCGGAACAAGGCCCGCTCTGCGCCCACTTGGAGGCTGATGAAGACATCCCCGAGGTGTTCTGCGGACGACGGCTCGATGCGCACATCCCCCTCGCCGGACGGCCGGCTCAGCCCGTCCAGTAGCAGTTCGCGGCTGAATGCCCAGGTCACGGGCATATCGCCGGGGAGATCAAAGGTGAAACGGACGGCAAACGGGTCCGCGATGTCGAAGTCGAGTTGCACCGGGATCCGGAACGCGAGCTCCTCGGAAACGAGGAAGCTCATGATCACTTCTGCCTGAACTGTGTCGGTCATCAACCACTGCCCCGCAATTGATCGGAGATGGCCGGGAAACATCCCCACTAGCCCTATTGACGCCATCGTCTGTCACGTGCAAGCAGATCACAAGGAGTGAGTTTTCAGATACTGATAGAGAACGCGAGTGTCGTTAGGGTCATCTCCGCCATTGTTCGTAGTTGTTCTGTGACGGTACGCAATCGATGCAGTTCGTCGGCCGGAAGAGATACCGCCAGTGCCGCGGCCGCCGAGCCGACCCGAACGGGAATGGCGGAGCACACAGTGCCCAGGGCATATTCCTGTTGGTCGTACGCGACATTGCCGCGACGCACCGTGTCCAGGCGGCGCAGCAGATCGTCCTCGGTCCGCACCGAGAACGGCGTGAGGGGCTGCACGGGATAGCGCGCCAGGTGCTCCTTCCGGGCCGCGTCGTCGAGCTGCGCGAGCAGGCACTGGCCGATCGCGTGGGCGTGCGCAGTGGTACGGAAGTCCGCCCACTCCTCGACCGGCGGGCGTTCGGGGTCATCGGTGACGGCCACCATCTCCACCTCACCCTCGCGGTAGACGCCGAAGTAGACGGCGGCGCGCAGCTCCCGGCCCGCCATGGCCAGCGCCTCGGAAATGTGGGTGCGCTGCCGGCGCCGGGCGCCGGCCTGCCCCAGGGCCTCGGCCGCCTCCCCGAAGACGAAGACGCCGTTCTCCCGGCGCAGATAACCCTCGTGGGTCAGGGTCCGCAGCAGGTGATACGTCGTCGGGAGCGGCAGTCCGGTCTCCCGTGCCAGCTGTTTGGCGGGCGCCCCGTCGGCATGCGCACCGACCGCTTCCAGCAGACGGAGCGCGCGCTGCACCGATCCGATCAGCGTGGGATGAGAAGCGGATTCGCCGTTCCCGATTGCCAACGCCACTCCCCCAGGACCCGCTGTTTCCGGAACGTCAGCATCCGGAAAACGGCTGCGATCCGCACTCTAGCCGGGGCGATCAGGCCGGTAGGCCGAAAGCCGATGAGTTAACTCACCTGGCGCACGTCCTGACCGGATGCGGCGTGAGCTGATGCCGTGCGCGCCGTCCGGTGAACGGCCGACGCCCCGCTCCAAGGGCCGGAGCGGGGCGTCGTCGGACGGGAATCGGCGGAGACCGGACGGCGTCAGCCGGGCCAGAGGGCCCGGCTCGTGGCCGAGACCTACCAGTCGCTCTTCGACGAGGACGAGGAGGATCCGCTGACCCTGCGCACGAGATAGATGACTCCGGCGATCAGGGCTGCCGCCAGAAGAATCTTGAACAGCAGGCCGATCACGATGCCGACCGCCGTGGCGATCATTCCGCCGAACACCACGATCAGGATGACGGGCAGCACGACCCAGGTGACCCACCACGGAAGCGCTGCGAATATCCCCTTACCAGCCACTGCTCTGCCCTGCTTTCTCTGTCGGTGTGTCGCGTCGGTCTGTCGCGTCCATGGCACCGTCCGCATCTCTCGCGTCTGCCGCGTCGCGTCTCCGGTCCCCCTTCACCATCGATGCTAGGGCGCCGGAGGCGGCTGTGGGGGCTCCGCAGCCCCCACGCTCCCCTGAGCCGACCCTTACGGGTTCGGGGACCGCACCTCAGCTCTCGGGCGGAGAAAAGACCACCATGACCCGTAGGTCCTCGCTGATGTGATGGAACTTGTGCGGCACTCCGGCCGGCACATAGACCACACTGCCCCGGGCCACCGACTGCGTCTCGGTGCCCACGGTGATCGCCGCCCGGCCGCTGACCACCAGATACACCTCGTCCTGGGCGTGCGGCTGCTGCGGATCGGTGCTGCCGGCGTCCAGCGCGTACAGCCCGACCGACATGTTGCGTTCCTGGAGGAACTGCAGATACGCGCCGTCGTTCGCGGCCCGCTCCCCTTCCAGCTCATCCAGTCTGAAAGCCTTCATGCCGTTCGCACCCCTCAAGGATTCGGAGTCGTCTGCGACGATCTCACCATGAAGCATTTTCTGGTCAAGACGATCGCCAACGCCGCGGCGCTTGCCGTGGCCATCTGGCTGCTCAAGGACATCACGCTCACCGGCAACAACATCGGCCGCAAGATACTCACGCTCGTCCTCGTCGCGCTGATCTTCGGACTGGTCAACTTCATCGTCAAGCCGGTGGTGAAGCTGCTGTCCTTCCCCCTGTTCGTTCTCACGCTCGGGCTGATCACCCTGGTCGTCAACGCGCTGATGCTGCTGCTGACGTCCGTGCTCGCCGGGAAATTCGATCTGGCCTTCCACGTGGACGGCTTCTGGACCGCGGTACTCGGCGGCGTGATCATCTCCATCGTCGCCTGGGCGATGCACATGATCCTTCCCGAGGACGACTGACCGCCTCAGGCGCCAGGGACCAAACATCCGGCCAACAACCCACCCGCCACCGGACCACCGGACGACGACCGACCGCCCCGACAAGGACTGACCCTCGTGAACGCGCCCTTCCGCATCTGCTTCGTCTGCACCGGCAACATATGCCGCTCGCCGATGGCCGAGTCCGTCTTCCGCTCCCGTATCGCGGAGGAAGGGCTCGACGGCCTGGTCGAGGTCGACAGTGCGGGTACCGGCGGCTGGCACGAGGGCGACGGAGCCGACCCGCGCACGGTCGCCGTACTGCGCGCGGGCGGCTATGACCCCGCCCACTCCGCCCGGCAGTTCCACGCCGCCTGGTTCGCCGACCGCGATCTGGTCATCGCGCTCGACTCCGGCCATCTGCGCGAGCTGCGCCGGCTGGCCCCCACCGCACAGGACGCCGCCAAGGTCCGTCTGCTGCGCTCGTACGCGGCCGACGCGACGCCCCTGGGGGAATTCGGCCTCGATGTGCCGGACCCGTACTACGGCGGATTCGAGGGCTTCGAGGAATGCCTGGAGATGGTCGAGACGGCAAGCGACGGCCTCCTGGAGGCGGTCCGCACCGCCGTCACCACCAGCACACCGGACACATCATTCCCGGCCGGCACCGCCTCGGGCACGAAGGAGAACGCATGACGAGCGACGGCACGCGCGTCGTACGCGCCGGGCTTCCGGAGCCCGCGGCATACGAACCGTCCCTCCCCGGGCCGGTCTTCGCGGCCCACTACCACCTCCCCGGCGATGCCGTCGGCCCCTATACCTACGGCCGCGACGCCAACCCCACCTGGTCCCGCCTGGAACAGGCCATCGGCGAGCTCGAATCACCGGAGGAGCCCGCGCACACGGTCACCTTCGCCTCCGGCATGGCGGCGATCACCGCCGTGCTCTTCTCCCAACTGCGCACCGGTGACGCGGTGGTACTGCCCAACGACGGCTACCAGCTGCTGCCGGCCGTCCGCAGCCGCCTGGAGAGCTACGGCATCGAGGTCCGCACCGCGCCGACCGCCCGGGACGGGCAGCTCGCCGTGCTGGACGGCGCCCGGCTGCTGTGGATCGAAACACCCTCCAACCCCGGCCTCGACGTCTGCGACATCCGCCGGCTGGCCGACGCCGCGCACGCCCACGGCGCTCTGGTAGCGGTCGACAACACCCTCGCCACCCCGCTCGGCCAGCGTCCGCTGGACCTCGGCGCCGACTTCTCGGTCGCCAGCGGCACCAAGGCGCTGACCGGCCACGGCGACGTTCTGCTCGGGTACGCCAGCACCCGCGACGCCGCGCTGGCCGATGCCGTACGGCTGTGGCGCAAGACGGTCGGCGCGATCCCCGGCCCGATGGAGAGCTGGCTCGCCCACCGCTCGCTCGCCACCCTCGCGCTGCGCGTCCGCCAGCAGGCGGCCGGCGCGCTGGCGCTCGCCGAGGCGCTGGCCGACCGCCCCGAGATCACCGGCCTGCGTCACCCCGGCCTGCCCTCCGACCCGTCCCACAAGATCGCCGTGGCACAGATGCGCCCCGGCCGCTTCGGGTCCGTGGTCTCCTTCACGCTGCCCGACAAGGCGCATGCGGAGCGGTTCCTGGCCGCGCTGACCTTGGTGGACGATGCGACGAGCTTCGGCGGCGTACGCTCCACCGCCGAGCGGCGCGCCCGCTGGGGCGGCGACGACGTGCCCGAGGGGTTCATCCGCTTCTCGGTCGGCATCGAGGAGCCGGAGGATCTGGTCGCCGACGTCGCACGGGCGCTGGACTCGGCGCGGCGCCGAAGCTGAACCACACAGAACTGGCCGGCAGGGTATCCCCCCTCGTCACCCTGCCGGCCGCGCGGTTTCACGTGAAACCAACCGCTTCAACAAGGCTAGTTGACTGAGCGTCAGTGTCCAATCACGCTAGCGACACAGCCCTATCGACAAATTTATAGTTGGCCCGCGACCAGGCTTCCGAGGGGCGCAGGAGGTACGCGATGGATCTGGCTCTGCTGCGTACCTTCGTGACGGTGCACCGGGCCGGTTCCCTCACCCGCGCCGCGGCGCTGCTCGGCCTCTCCCAGCCCGCCGTGACCAGCCAGATCCGGGCGCTGGAACGGCAGTTGGGCCGACCGCTGTTCCTCCGTAATGCCCGTGGCGTCACCGCCACCACCATCGGCGACGAACTCGCCCACAAGGTGGCCCCGCACCTCGACGCACTCACCGAGATCACCGAGGCCGGCCTGGACGCGGATTCCGTCACCCGCACCCTGCATCTCGCGGGGCCCCCGGAGTTCACCGCCGAGCGCGCACTGCCCGCGCTGACCCCGCTCATCGCCCAGGGCCTGTCCATACGCGCCGCCTTCGGCCCCGCGGAGGAACTGCTGACCGGTCTCGCCGCCGGCCACCACGATCTGGCCGTCACCACCGTCCGGCCGCGCGGCGGACTGCTGACCTCTACGCCGCTGTGCGACGAGGAACATGTGCTGATCGCCGCGCCGAGGTGGGCGGCCCGGCTCGGCGGCCCGGCGGTCGTCCAGGCCAGGGGCGTCCACGCCCTGGAACCCGTACCGCTCGTCGAGGTCCACGAGACCCTCCCGCTGATCACCCGCTACTGGTCGGCGGTCTTCGATGCCAAGCCCGGCGCCGCGGCCGCCGTGATTGCCGCCGACCTCCGCGCAGTGCTGGGCTGCGTCGCGGCAGGCGCGGGCCTCGCCGTACTGCCTCGTTATCTGTGTGCCGATGCCCTGGACAGCGGCGAGGTCGTCGCCCTCCTCGACCCGCCGGTGCCCCCGCTGCGCACGTATTTCCTGGCCGTACGGACCGGAACGCTCGGCCTGCCGCATATCGCACGGGCGCATGAGTGGCTGCTGCGGACGGCGGTGGGCTGGTGAGCGGGGGCGGGGGCGGGGGAGCTCCCGGGGCGGCGCCCGCGGGCGGGTCCGGCGCCGTGTCGTAGCAGGTGGGTTTCACCGGCCCATGACTGCGGCATCTGTCCCCTATGAGCGTACGGCCAGTCGTCAAACGCACCGCCCGCGCGATCCTGCTCGACGGCGCGGATCTCCTTCTGATCAAGCGCACCAAGCCGGGCCGGTCCCCGTACTGGATCACTCCGGGCGGCGGCGTGGAGCCCGAGGACGCGACCGTCATCGACGCCCTCCACCGTGAGCTGGACGAAGAGCTGGGCGCGAAGATCAAGGACGTGGTGCCGGTCTTCGTCGACACCGTCGAGCACTTCAGCGACGGCGGGGTGGACGGTGTGAAGGTGCAGCACTTCTTCGTCTGCCGGCTGGACTCGATGGATCTCTCGCGCCGGCACGGCCCCGAGGTCGAGGAGCCGTGCGGGGACTACGAGATCGTGCGGGTGCCCTTCACCCGCGTCGGGATCGCCTCCGTCGAGGTCGTACCGCTGTCGCTGCGGCACTATCTCGACGGCAACATCGAGGGCGTACGGGCGATGCACGCACCGGACCTCGGCTGAGGCCGGCGCGTCACCAACGGCAGACCGGAGGCGGAACGGCTGCGCGCCGAAAGGCCGCACGCCTCAGGCGAACCACCCGCGGAACTCCGGATCGTCCTCCACGGACCGCCGCGGCTGCGCGCGTGCCAGCACCCGCTCGACCCGGTCGAGGAACTCCCCGTTCAGCTCCTCCGCGAAGGTGGGCTGCGGGGGCGGGGCCGGCCGGCTGTAGGTGTCCTCGTGCAGCCCGCCCCGCAGATGCTCGTTCTTGTGCTCCGGGCGCTGGAAGGGCAGGCGCTCCGCCGACTCGGCCGCGGCGCCGAAGAAGTCGCCGCCCTTGCGCTTGAAGTCGTCCGTGCCCCACGCCCGCGCCCCGCGCGCCTGCGCCGGGACCTTCTGCAGATGCGGAATGTGCTTGGCGCAGTGGATGTACGCCTCTTCGACCTCGACGGTCACCCACAGCTGCGCACGCCGCCCGGGTATCGGGTCGGCCGGCAGATCGGGGCGGGCGGCCCGCATCTCCTCGTCCAGCACCACCCGTGCCCGGCCGTTGATGTGCAGCCCGATGCGGTCGCGGGTGAAGTCGATCATCAAGATGCCCAGCCGCGGGTTCTCCGAGATGTTGCCGATGGACGCCATGACACCGTTGCCCCGGTATTCCGGGTAGGCCAGCGTGCCCTCGTCCAGCACCTGGACGAAGCCGGGCGGCCCGGCGCGGAAGGTGGAGTCACATTCGCCGTGCCGGTCGGCCGTGGCCAGGAAGAACATCTCCTGCCGGGCCACGAACTCCCGCATCCGACCGTTGAGGTGGTCCAGGACCTGGTCCCCGTAGAACCGGTCGGCACGCTCGGTCGTGCCGAGTCTCTGCTGCACCAGGTGCTCGCCGTCGCTCCCGGGGCGGTGCCCGCGCATGCCCCGTTCCTCCGCCGTCCGGCCGTATTCGCCCTGTGTTGCCACGATCTCAATCTCCTGCCGAGACCAGCTCTTCTATGGAGTCATGCCGGATGCGTTCGGACGGGATGCCGACCCCCACCAACGCGTCCACGCCGCTGCGGATCAGTCCGGGCGGACCCGAGAGATAGGCGTCATATTCCCGGAATGGGCCGTATTGGCGTACGGCGTCCGGGAGTTGGCCGGTGACGCCGCCGGCCACGCCCGGCACCGACCCGGTGGCGACCACCGGGCGGACCGAGAGCCAGGGGTAGCTCTGCTCCAGGCGCAGCATGGTGTCGATGTCGTAGAGATCGCGATCGCTGCGGGCGCCGTAGAAGACCTCGACGGGGCGCCGGGTGCCGTGCTGTGCGACGTCCTCGACCAGCGCCTTGATGGGCGCGATGCCGGTGCCGCCGCCGACGCACAGCAGGCCGTTGTTGGTGGCGTGGTCGACGGTCATCGAGCCGACCGGGGCGCCGAGGCGGATGACATCACCGGGGCGGGCGCGGTGCACCATCGCGTTGGAGACCCAGCCCGCCGGGACCGCCTTCACATGGAAGGAGAGAAGGCCGTCCGAGCGGGGCGCCGACGCGAAGGAGTAGTGCCGCCAGACCCGCGGCCACCAGGGGGTTTCCAGGCTGGTGTACTGCCCGGCGAGGAACGGGTAGGGCTGGTCGGGGCGGACCGTCACCACCGCGATGTCCGGCGTCCGCAGCTCGTGCGAGACGACCTCGGCCTGCCACCACGCGGGGGCGACCGACTCGTTCTCGGCGGCCGCGTCGATCATGATCTGCGAGATGGCGGTGTACGCGCGCACCCACGCGGCCTCGGTCTCCTGGCTCCAGCTGGATGTCGCGTACCGCGAGAGCGCGTTGAGCAGGCATTCGCCGACCGCGGGGTAGTGGTCGGGCAGGGTGCCGTATTTACGGTGGCCGCGGCCGAGGTGGGAGAGGTACTCGGTGAGCACACCGGCGTCGTCGACATGCTTGGCGGCGGTGAGCAGCGCCTTGAACAGCCGGTCGCGCTGAGTGTCCATCGAAGCGGGGAACAGCGCCCTCAGGTCGGGGTGCTGTACGAAGAGCAGCGCGTAGAAGTACGAGGTCACCTTGTCGGCGACCGGCTCGATCTCCGCCATGGTGCGACGGATGAGGATCGCGTCGGGGGAGGCGGGAGGTTCGGTGGAGGCGGCCGCTTCCACCGCCTCCAGGGAAGGCTCCGCGGCTGCGGGGCGGTGTGCGGTGGGCCGGCGTTCGGGGCCGCGCTCCGGGGGAGTGAAGACGGAGCGGGGGGCGGGCGCGGCGGCCGGTTCCGTGGCGGGCGTGTGGCCGCCGGCGGCTCGTGTGGCGTGTACCGACTCGTGTACGGGCTCGGGCTCCCGGTACGGGTGGGGCTCCCGGTGCAGCGGCGACTCACGGAACTGCTGGGAATCCCGTAGCTGCTGCGGCTCCTGCCGCGGCTCCGGAACGCGCTCACGCTCGGCTGCGGTGCCTACCGGCCTGATCGGATTGACCGGCCGGCTGGGTATCCGGCCGTCCTGCTCCTCCTGGCCACGGGCATCATCCTGATCACCGTGACCCGGGCTGTTCTGACCGTCCTGGCTATCGGGCCGGTCCGACTGCTCTTCGGGGGACTTCTTCGACGGCGGAGTGAACCAACCCCAATTGCCACGGCTGCCGCCAGAAGAGCCGCTATCGGCCGATGTGGTGGTCGGAGCGTCCATGGTCTGCCTCGCCTCGAACGTCTTTCGGTTGTCTTCGCACTTCCGTTGATCGGAACTGCCCGGAATTCCCCCGCCCTGCCCCGGAATTCTTAATCGACTCAAGCTACTCCGGCAACACCCTCCAAAACAGACAAACTCCTCTTCCCCGGAGCAATCAGCGCGGATGCCGACTCAGCAGCATGCCACTCCGGCTCAGCACAACGGACAAATAGCCGGAAGTTCGGTCGCCATGAGCCGCTTCGCCGGTAGGCTGGTGGGCTTACGTGCCCCTCGCGCGCCCACGGAAGCCCTGACCCCCGCCGAGCCGGACTCGACCATACCGGCACTGGTTGAAACCACAAGCCCTGATCTGGGAACACTCAGCGCGCCCCCTTCGATAACAGTGACACTCCCCACAGAGTGCATTTTCCGTACATACCATGGACGAAAGCCGCCGTAGAAAGCTCCGAATTACTGGCCAGTACGCACCAGTTCGTATGCCTCGCGCAGATCACGCCCCACATACGTATATGAGGCGCCGTCACTGACATGGTGGTCCGCATTTACGGCCACCGATGCCGGAACCATCGCGAACAGGTCGGTGTCCGACACCGAGTCGCCGTACGCCACGCAGTCCGCGCGGGTCAGCCCGTACTGCACACAGAGTTCATCTGCGATCCGTACCTTCGCCGCCGACGTGAGGATGCCGGCCGGCTCCACCTGCTGCCGGATCGGCACCGCGGGCCAGCGCGAGCCGCGGGCCGCATCTGCGCCCCACGTCAGCAGCCGCTCGACGAAGAAGTCCGGCGACAGGGAAATCACCGCGCACCGTTCGCCACGTGAACGGATGTCCGCCCAGACCTCCCGGATCCCGGACAGCCAGGGCGCGTTGTCGAATGCCGCCGCAAGGTGCAGCTCGGTCAGTTCGGCGGCCCACAGATCGGCCGCCAGTTGCGCGAACCGCGCCGACGTCAGCTCGCCCGCCACGAATCCGCGCTCCAACTCGGCGATCTCCCGGTCCAGCCCGAGCTGCCGGGAGATCTCGACGGCGGCCGCCGACCCGTACAGCAGGGTCCCGTCCATATCGAACAGATGGAGCTTCGTCATGCGTCGGAGGGTACTCATCGCCCTCCGGGCGGGTTCAGCGCGGATCGCCGCGTACTCACCGCCGCGTACGCGGGAATACTCCCGCCGTCAGATGTACGGCGCGGCCCCGCCCGCCACCGTGGAAGGCATGCCACAGCTCAGCCGCCCGGCACGCCGGGCCGTCCTCGTCGTCCATGTCGCCGTCTCCGTCGGCTGGCTCGGGCTCACGCTCGGGCTGCTCGCCCTGAGCCTCACCGGCTACACCACCGCCTCCCCCGGCACGGCGGCGGCCGCCTACCGCGCCATGAAGATCTTCGGCGACTGGCTGGTTCTTCCGGTGGCGCTGATTGCCCTGGTCAGCGGCCTGGTCCTGGCTCTCGGTACGCCATGGGGACTGGCCCGGCACCGCTGGGTGTACACCAAGTTCTGGCTGACCCTCATCACGGTGCTGCTGTCGGTCTTCTCCCTCCGGCCGGGCATCAACCACCTTGCGGCGCAGGCCGCCGCGGGCACCCCGACGCCCGACATCAGCCTCGTCGTCGCCCCGGCGGTCGCCACGGCCACGTACTTCTTCATCACCGCGGTCTCCGTGCTCAAGCCCTGGGGGCCGACCCAACGCGGCAGCCGACTGCGTCGCCGGGCACAGTCGGCCTAGCCGGCGGGCGCAGTCCGTCCGGCCGCCGGGCGCAGTCGGCCCGGTGGAGCCTCACCGCCCTCAGGCGAGCTCCGCCTCCGCCGTCGCCGCGATGGCGATCCGGTGGTCCTGCTCCGGGGCGCCGCCGCCGAAGCCGATCGCGCCGATCAGCCGGCCGTCGCGGTGGAGCGGCACCCCGCCCGCGATGAAGAGCAGCGGCCGGTCCAGCGCGGTGGGCAGCGTGTGGAACAGCCCGTCGGGTCGTACGAGATCGACGAGGTCGGCGGTCGGCGTGTCCAGCTGGAGCGCGGTGTAGGCCTTGCGGGTGCTGGTCTCGCCGGAGATCAGCACGGCCGCGTCATCCCGCCGGAAGCCGAGGAGGTGACCGCCCGCGTCCAGCACGGTGACGCTGCCTCGTACGCCGAGGCTGTCGGCGGCCCGTATGGCGGCCTCGATGAGCACATCGGCATCGCGGGTGGTGAGGGGGCGGACGGTGGGGGTGGTGGTGCTCATGGGGTGTGCTCCTTGAGGGGGTGATGCGTGGTGCGGTGGGGAGTGATGGGCTATGGGGTGGTTCAGATGGAATGCGTCGGTTACGCGGCCTGGTTGGCCACCGGCTGGTCAGACACCGACCGGTCGGCCTCCGAGGAGGGCCCGCCGCCGGCCACCACTTGGCCGCGGCCTCCCGTACGCCGCTCCAGCGCGGAGGCGAGGACCGCCACACCGATCGCCCCGACGGTCATCAGCGCGCCGACCCAGTTGGGCGCGGTGAAGCCGAGTCCGGCCGAGATGACGATCCCGCCGAGCCAAGAGGCCAGCGCGTTGCCGAAGTTGAAGGCGGCGATGTTGCCCGCGGAGGCGAGGGTGGGTGCCGAGGCGGCCTGGTCCATCACCCGCTTCTGCAGCGGCGGCACGGTCGCGAAGCCGAAGAAGCCGATCAGCGCGATGGTGATGGTGGCGCCGGCCTTGTCGTGCGCGGTGAAGGTGAACGCGGCCAGCACCAGCGCCAGACCGGTCAGCGCCACGTACAGCATCGGCATCATGGCGCGGTCGGTGAACCGCCCGGAGACCAGGTTTCCGCCGACCATGCCGAGGCCGAAGACGGCCGTCAGCCAGATGACGGAGGACGGGGCGAAGCCGGTGACCTCGGTCATCATCGAGGCGAGGTAGGTGACGGCCGCGAAGACGCCGCCGAAGCCGAGGACCGTCATCAGCATCGCGAGGCCGACCTGCGGGTTACGGAAGACCGCGAGCTCGCTGCCGATGCGCGAGGCCGCCTTCGCCGAGTGCGCGGGGACGAGCTTGACGACGCCCAGCAGGGCAAGCACACCGAGTGCGGCGATGGCGTAGAACGTCGTCCGCCAGTCGAACTGCTGGCTGAGCATGGTGCCCGCGGGTACGCCCACGACGTTGGCGACGGTCAGGCCGCTGAACATCATCGAGAGGGCGGCGGCGCGCTTGTGCGGGGCGACGAGGTCGGCGGCCACCAGGGCGCCGATGCCGAAGAACGCGCCGTGCGTGAACGAGGCGACGATCCGCCCGGCCAGCATGAGCCCGAAGTTCGGCGCGAGGCCCGTGAGCAGGTTGCCCACGATGAACAGGCCCATCAGCAGCGTCAGCATCTGCTTGCGCGTGAATCGCGTGCCGAGCGCGGTCATCAGCGGCGCTCCGACCACCACGCCCAGGGCGTAGAGGGTGGTCGCGTAACCGGCGAGCGGGACGGAGACACCGAATCCGGCCGCCATGTCGGGCAGCAGGCCCATGACCGCGAACTCAGTCGTTCCGATCCCGAAGGCGCCGATGGCGAGCGCCAGGAGTGCGAGAGGCATGACGGATCCCTTCAAATGTTTGCGTCCGTCCTTTACGAGCGTCCACAATAATTGCAGACGCGTGTTACTTGCAAGCGCGGGCTATTTCGAACGTGTCCTATCCTGGTTCGTACGACCCATGAGGAGGTCTTCGATGACGCAGCAGACGCACGCGACGCCGCAGGCAGCAGTCGCAGAGTCATCCGGCCGTGGGCTCGCCCAGGGCTGGTGCGCGCTTTCCGCCCTGCACGGCCGCATCGAGTCACACATCGAGCGCGCTCTCCAGGCCAAGCACGACCTCAGCGTCCGTGAGTTCTCGGTCATCAATGTGCTCAGCGAGCAGCACAGCGGACCGGGCGGCCATCTGCGGATGCACCAGGTCGCGGACGCCGTGGTCCTCAGCCAGAGCGCCACCACCCGCCTGGTCACCCGGCTCGAGGACCGCGGGCTGCTGGAGCGCTATCTGTGCCCGGACGACCGGCGCGGCATCTACACCAACGTCACGCCGGACGGCCTCGCCCTTCTGGAGGAGGCCCGGCCGACGCACGACAGCGCGCTGCGCGAGGCCCTCCAGGACGCCGCGAAGCGCCCCGAACTGGCGCCGCTGGTCACGGCCGTCGAGACGCTTGCGCCGTCGGCATAGCGCGGGCACGGACGGCCGGCGCCCGACGGGCACCGCATAAGGTCGCGCCCATGAGCGATATCGAGATACGCCGTGCGGCCGAGGCCGACCTGCCCGCCATCATCGCGATGCTGGCCGACGACCCGCTGGGCGCCGCCCGCGAATCGCCGGACGACCTGACCCCGTACCGCGCCGCATACGAGGCGATCGCCGCCGATCCCCAGCAGCACCTGGTCGTCGCGGTGCGCGAGGGCCGTACGGTCGGCACCCTCCAGCTCACCGTCATCCCCGGCCTCTCCCGCCGCGGCGCCGCCCGCTCGCTCATCGAGGGCGTGCGGGTCCACGCCGACGAGCGGGGCAGCGGCCTGGGCACCCAGCTCATCGAGTGGTCGATCGCCGAATCCCGTGCGCTCGGCTGCGCTCTGGTGCAGCTCACCTCCGACGCGACCCGTGTCGATGCCCACCGCTTCTACGAGCGCCTCGGCTTCGAGGCCTCCCACCTGGGCTTCAAGCTTCTGCTCTGAGGCGGGGCCGCACGCTGCTGCGCCGAGGCGCGGCCCGGCACTACCGGCCGCGCCCGGCGCGCTCCCGTGCCCGCATCCGGTGCGCCTTCTGCCGACAGGCGGCACCGCAGTAGCGCGCGGGCCGGCCGGTGCGGGCCACTGCGACCGGCCCGTCACACACCTCGCACCGTGTTTCGTTACGCCCAGCGGCCACTGACGGCAGTTTCGTTACGGTACGGCTCGCCCGCAGCCCGTCACACATCAGCGCCGTCATCCGGCCCGGCGCGCCCGCCGCACCGCCCGCACCGGAGCGCCGTCGCTCCATCGACATACACCCGATCAACACCGCACGGACATCGCCCAACTCGACGTCCTGCCGTACGGCGCCCGCCTGTTGAGCCCGTTGCAGGAGGACATCCAGGGCCTGCGCGAAGTCCCCCTCGGGCCCCGGCGGCATACCGGCACCCGCCTCACCCGCCGCCTCCAGCGCATCGCAGAGCGCTTTGTTCTGTGCGGCGAGCCGCACCACCGATCCCAGGAAGCGGAAGAACACCCCGCCCGGGTCCTCGGCATCGGCCAAGTCCCTTGCCGTATCGGTGAACAGCTGCATCCGGTCCACGATCGACGCCCTGAACAGAGCTTCCTTGGACGGGAAATGGCGGTACACGGTCCCCGCGCCCACTCCGGCGCGACGCGCGATCTCGCCGAGCGGGACCCCCAACCCCTGTTCCTCGAAGGCGGATCGGGCCGCCTGCAGCACCAGCGCACGATTGCGCCGCGCATCCGCACGAGAGGGAGCCGACCCGCCGTCCGTCATCCGCACGCCTCCTCAGACCGCCCGGCACCACCGCCGAGCCCGCCCGGAATTCAACCGGGCCGTTCATTCCGATTCTATGAGGGGGCTGAAAAGGGGGTGCCGAGGGCCGCGCCGGGGCGGGCTGGGGTGGGGTGGGGTGGGCTGGGGCGGCGGGCTGGGCTGGGCGGGCGAGCCGGGCGAGCCGGGCGGACCGCGGTGGCGCGCTCAGACAAAGGGGCCCTGTTTCACGTGAAACGCTCGGTTTCACGTGAAACAGGGCCCCACCCCGCGGCCTCCGCCGGCCCCGGGCCAACGTCAGCGATGAACTAGCTCATCAGTGCGCGGCAACAACCTCGTCCCACGCCGCGCCCGCCGAACCGGCCGACGCAGCCTCGTCCGTGTCCACGCCCAGCGCCCGCAGGCCGGCGGCCAGCGCCGCGAGCGAGTCCAGGACCACGCCACGGTCCGCGGCGCGGCCGTAGTGGTTCACCCGGATCATTTCCTTGGCCAGCGCACCCGCGGCGGCCTGCACCGGCACCGAGCCATCGGCGGCGAACGCGGCGGACACCACCTCGCGGGCATCCAGCCCCGTCGGCGCCCGCAGCGTGGTCGCGGCCGGCGCCGCGTCCTCGTCCCGGATCACATACGGCACGAGCCCGCCCAGCGCGGCTACGCCCGCACGGACCGCCGCGGCCGCCGCACGGTGCCGCGCGATGACCGCGTCCAGCCCTTCGGCCTCGATACGGTCCACCGCCTGCTCCAGGGCAAGCATCTCCAGCTGCGCCGGAGCGTGCGGAAGAGCGGTGCGGCCGCCGTCGATCCAGCGCTCCTTCCAGTCCCGCAGCGAGAGATACGAGCGCCGCGGAGCCTGCTCATTGGCCATGATCCGCTCCCAGGCACGAGCACTGACCGACGCCACGGACACCCCGGCCGGCCCGGCCAGCGCCTTCTGCCCGCCGATCACACACAGGTCCACGCCCCACTCGTCCGTGAGCAGCGGCTCGGCACCGACTGAAGCGACCGCGTCGAGCATCAGCAGCGCCCCGTGCTCGCGCACCACGGCACCGATCTCGGCGACCGGGTTGGTGTTACCGGTCGCCGCCTCGGCGTGCACCAGACTCACGAAGTCGATCTCGGGGTGCTCCCGCAGCGCGTCCGCCACCTGCTGGGGACCCACCGCACCCGTGAACGGCGCCGTGATGGTGACGACCTCGGCGCCACAGGAACGCAGCCAGCCGCCGAAGGTCTCGCCGTACGGACCGGTGATGATGTTGAGTGCGGTGCTGCCGGGCCGTACGGCCGAGCGGATGCAGGCCTCCAGCGGCAGCAGCGCCTCGCCCTGCATCGCCACAACGTCGCAACGGGTGCCCATCAGCGCGGCGACCTTGTCCTCGATCCGCGCGAAGTGGGCTGCGGTGAGCGGCGGCAGGTCGAGCAGGTCCGGGGCGGCGGGGTTCGCGGTCGGGTCAGACACGGCAGTCACAGGGCCTTCCAGCGGTAAACGAGCCGCGCGATCCGGTGCGGCTGCTGATATCTGGCTCGACTGTACGTCCGCCCACAACACCCCCGCCGTACGGGCCCCGGCCCTCCAACCCGGCCCCGCCCTGCCGCTCAGACCCGCCAGCCCTCCTCGTCGACCCCGCCCGGCACGGGCCCTGAGGGCTCGTACGGACCGCGGGTAAAGACAAAGGTCCCCAGGTCCAGATGGCTGACCGAGCCGTCCTCCGCGCGCACCACCCGCAGCGTCTCGCCCGCGTAGTAGCCGTCCAGACCGGTCCAGCTGCCGTCCGGCTCCGGCCGGAACCGCGAGCCGCGCCCGGCCCCCGACAACGGCGACAACTCCAGCCCGCGCTCCGCCCGCAGCCGCAGTACGAACGGGCGCGCACCCCAGTACCAGGGCCCGGTCAGTGCCAGGAGTTCCCGGTCGAGCGGCCCGACCGACGGGCGCCAGGGCTCCGGAATCCGTGGCTCACGGCCGGCCACGGTCTCCAGAAGGTCGGCCGCGATCCCCGCGATCGCGGGGCCCGAGGTGCAGTTGGCCAGGGCGATCCCGGCAACGTCCTCCTCGACGTCGATCCACAGGGCCGCCAGAAATCCCGGCATGGAGCCGGTGTGCCCGGCCAGTCGGCGCCCGCCCGATGCCGCCTCACCTCCGCCTGTTCGTCGCGGGTCCGTCCGTACGAGCTGCAGCCCCAGGCCGTAACCGCCCTCCCACTCGTCCCCCTCGGGCGGCACCGCCGGGGTCCGCATCTCGGCGACGCTCGACGCGCTCAGCACCCGTTCATCGCCCCGCAGCAGGAACGCCGCCCACCGGCACAGGTCCTCCAGCGTGGACCACAGCTGGCCCGCCGGGCCCATCAGCCCGGTGTCCTGGGCCGGTTCGGGCAGCATCGCATCGGCCCACGGGTGCACCGCCCAGCCGCCCGCGTGCGGCATCTCCGGCCGCAGCGTCGTACGCGCCATGCCCAGCGGCTCCAGCACCTCGCGCCGGAGCACCTCGCCCCACGGCTCACCGCCCCGCAGCCGTTCGACGAGCGCGCCGAGCAGAGCGTAGCCGGGGTTGGAGTAGTGATGCCGTCGTCCGGCCGGGAGCCGCTGCGGCCGCTCACCGAAGAGATCGGCCGGCTCGGGCCGCAGATCGCCCGCGGTCCGCTCCCACCACGGCCCCCGCGCCTCCGCCGCCAATCCGGAACTGTGCGCCAGCAGTTGAGCGATCGACGCATCCGGCACCGGTGTCCCCTCCAGGTGCCTGCCGACCGGATCCTCCAGCCGCAGCAGCCCTTCGTCCCGCAGCCGCAGCACCATCACCGCGACAAAGGTCTTGGTGAGCGAACCGATCCGGTATTGCACATCGCCATGGGGCACCTCTCCCGGCACCGACGTCCGGGCGCCCGTCCACACCGTCCGGCCATCGCGGACGACCGCGCCCATCATCGAGGGCGCCCGCCCCTCGGCCTGCCCGACGGCGAGCCTGCGCAGCAGCGCCCGTCGTGTCTCCGGCATCAGCGCGGTATACGCCTCGCCGGTATCGACCGTCTCCGCCCGGACGGCCGCCGGCCCCGGCTCGCCCGCACGCGGCTCGGGCAGGGCGTCGGCTTCTTGCATCCCGGGGTCTTCGCCCCTGGGCTTCTGGGACTCGGGCTTCTTGGACCCGGCGGACGCGGCGATGGTCATGGCGCTCCTCAACGGCCGATGCGGTTCAGCGGCGGACTCTGCCCACCGCGGATCACCATCTCCCGGCCACCGCCCCGCACGCGAGGTCTTTCCGGGCCCGCCACCCGCGTCGTCACCGCAGCCCAGCCACCCCGATCACCGCGCCCAGCGCCCTCTGCTCGTCCTCCGGCAACCAGCGCGCCGCATGCACGGTGTGCAGCGCGGCCCGCAGCCGCATCCGGTCCTGGTCCGTGCCCAGATACCCGAGGTAGGCCGGAAGCGTCAGGCCCAGCGCTTTGAGATCGGCCCGTGCACACCACCGCGCCAGCAGCTCCCGGATGCCCCCGTCGATACCTTCCTCGATGCCCCGGGGCGCGGCGGGCTCGCTCTCCCTCCCGACATCCGACGCCTCGGTCCCCGGATCCGACGCTTCCGTCCCCGGATCCAAAGCCTCCGGCGCCGTCGCACGCAGCCCCTCCGCGATCGCGAACCGATTCCAGTCGCCGTACTGCCCCTCGGGCAGCTCACCCACCCGCTCGGCGGCCCGTACGAAGTACCCGTACGCCGGTATCGGTTGCCCCAACTCCTGGTAGGCCCGCCCCATGTTCACGTACAGCGAGGGGTAAAAACCCCGCACCCGCTCGTCCGCCACCAGGTCGGCCCGGTCCAGGCACTCCTGGTTCCAGCGGAGCGTCTCCGCGGGCGAGCTCTGGTGCCGCGCGAGGTAGTGCGCGGCGATACACGCCTCGTAGTCGTCACCGGCCGCATCCCATGCCTGCCGAAAGAGCTCATGCGCCCTGGCGGCCCGCCCCTCCGCCTCGGCCCGCATCCCCGCCACACACAGCCGCACGACAGGCAGTTCCGGATCCATCGCCTGCTTCCCCCTTCAGTCCTCGGTACGCCCCGTATGCGCAGCGGCACCGGTCCGCTCGCTCACCGGCATCACCAACGTCGTGAAACTCCCCTGGTCCGCGGACCGGACCACGACAGGACGGTCCGCCGCGGCGATCTCCAGCAGCACATCGGGCCCCACTCCTGCCTCCAGCGCGGGCACAAGTACCGCCGGGTCGAAGACGATGCGCGGCACCGACCCCCTGCACACCGCCTGCAACCGCACGGGCTCCCGCTCCCCGCCCGCCACCGCCAGCATCCGCCCGCTCCCGGGCCCCGCTTCCGCGGCGAGCGTCACCACACCGCCCCGCCCGGCAACCGCGTCCCGCAGCCCGACCCGGTCGACGACGATCCGATGCCGCACGGCCTCCAGCCCCTCCAGCATCAGCCGGTAGTCCGGAAACTCCTCGGGATCCCGGCCCTGGCCACGGATCCGTTCCTCTTCCTGCACCTGCTCCCACTCCTGTTTCTGCTCCTTCGGCTCCCACCCCCACTCCCACTCCTGCGACCCTTTCCCGCACTCCTCCGCACCGCCCCACAGCCGGACCCCCGCCCTTACCGCCCCATCCGCCGGCTCCGCCGCACACTCCACCTCGACCGTCACCTGCCGTACGGCCCACTCCGCCAGGCTGTGCGCCGCCTCCGCCGCGATCAGCACCTTGCGTGGCCCACCCTCGAAGTCCGCTGCCCGCAGCACCCGCACGGCCAGCCGATAGCGGTCCGTGGCCACCAAATGCACCTCGCCGTCGACGAGTTCGAGCAGCACACAGCCCAGTACCGGAAACTCCTCGCGCGCCGCCCCCACAGCCGCAGTGGGCGCCACCTGCCGCACCGCACCGGCGAGCTCGGCGCCATCGACCCGGGCCCGCGCCCAGTGAGGCCCCGTGCACCCCGCCACTTCCCGAAGGAAGCCCTCGGCCACCGCCTGCGCCTCGTCCGCCGTACGCCGTGTCCGTTCCAGATGCGCCCGCAGCACGCCACGCGCCGCTTCCGCCGACCCGTCCAGCACCACCGCGACATCCACCAACGGCAAGCCCGCCGCCCGCAACCGCCGCAGCCGCACGCCTCGGACCGCCTGCCCCGCGTCGTAGTACCGGTACCCCGTCACCTCGTCCACTCTGGCCGGCCGCAGTACCCCGCAGTCGTCGTAGAACCGCAACGCACTGGGCGCCAGTCCCACCCGCCGCGCGAACGCGCCGATGCCCAACAGCTCTTCCTCGTCCATGAGCGGGATTCTCGGGCCTCAACCAACCTGAAGGTCAAAGCCTTCGACTGCCGGGAAGGCGAGGAAGTGGAGGAAGTGGAGGAAGTAGGAGTTCACGGTCCGGTACGGCGTTGTCATTCGTCGTCGTTCTACTCGCGGCGTCCGGGGCGGGCAGGGCAGGCGGGGCGGAGACCATCCGGTGCCTCGTTGCGGCATCGGAGGGCATCTCGGCCAGGCCGCCATAGATCTCCTCCAGGCAACTGAGGTTGCCGCGCTGAGCCGCGCCGCCGTCAGCCGCCGGCGTCTGACGGCGTCGGGGACCACAGTCCGGCAGCGGTTCCGTCGTGCAGGTGCCGCTCGTAGGTGACGACCTTGGTGTGGATGACCTCCAGACTGGCATTGAGGTCATCGATCTTGGCTCGGACATTCCGTTCGTGCTCCCGCAGCAGCGCGAGGCGGTCGGGCTCATTGCCCGGACCGGAGCGGACGAGTTCGGCGAACTTCCTGATCGTGGCGATCGGCATACCGGAAGCGCGGAGCCGGTTGCACAGCAACAGCCAGTCCACATCCGCCTGTTCATAGATCCGCTGCCCACCACCGGACCGCGGGATCTCCTGCAGGAACAACCCCTCGCGCTCGAAGAACCGCAGCGCATGCACGCTCATCCCCGTCGCCTCGGCAACCCGCCCGATGGACAGGCCACTTGTGCCCTCGCTCATGACGGAACCGTACCTTGACCTAGCGCGCACTCTAGGTTTTAGCGTCCCGTGCATGATCACGAAGCAGCAGAAGATCGGCACCGGGTTCGGTGCTCACAGCACGGTCGATGACGTACTCGCCGACATCGACCTGGCAGGCACCACCGCCCTGGTCACCGGGGGCTACTCCGGCCTCGGCCTGGAAACCACTCGCGCTCTGGTCCGCGCGGGAGCGCATGTCATCGTTCCGGCTCGTCGGGCTTCCGCCGCGACGGAAGCCCTGCACGACATCCCCCAGGCAGAAGTCCACACGCTTGATCTGGCAGACCTGGCGAGCGTCCGTACGTTCTCCGACCGCTTCCTGGAATCCGGACGCACTCTCGACATCCTCATCAACGGCGCGGGCGTGATGGCCTGCCCCGAGACCCGCGTCGGCCCCGGCTGGGAAGCGCACTTCGCGATCAACCACCTCGGACACTTCGCGCTCGTCCACCGCCTCCGTCCGTCCTTCGCCTCGGGCGCCCGGGTCGTGGCCGTGGCCTCGTCCGGCCACTTCCTGTCCGACATCCGCTGGGACGACATCCACTTCCGTACCGGCTATGACCGCTGGCTCGCCTACGCCCAGTCCAAGACCGCCAACGCCCTGTTCGCTCGCCACCTCGACGGCATCGGCGCCGCAAGCGACCTGCACGCCTTCGCCGTACACCCCGGCAGCATCCTCACCCCGCTGCAGCGCCACATTCCCCGCGAGGAGTGGTCCGCGCACGGCTGGGTGAGCCCGGACGGCAAGCCGGCCGACGGCTTCAAGGCTCCGGCGCAAGGTGCGGCAACAGCCGTGTGGGCGGCGACATCCCCGCTGCTCGATGACCGCGGCGGGGCCTACTGCCAGGACTGCGACATCGCCGAGCCGGCCGGCACCGACGACATGCTCATCGGCGGGGTCAAGCCCTGGGCGACCGACCCCGATGCGGCATCCCGCCTCTGGGAGCTCTCGTGCGAACTCACCGGGCTGAACGCGTTCTGAGGGAATCCCGACGCGCGGCTCTGCTCTCCCGTCGCTGACCCTCGCCGACGGGCGGCGAGCCGCATGGGCCAGGTGCGGTGCCCCCGTGCCCCCGCCGGAGTGCGCCCGCGCGCCGTACCCGCCGATCACGGCCCGGTGCAGGCGCTCGGCGAACGCAACGAGACCAGCCGGGGAAGCCGAGAGCCGGATGCGTCAGGGGTTGAGCACCATCCGGAAGCGAGCGGCGCCGGAGAGCATCTTTCGGTACGCCTCGTCCACCTGGTCCAGCGGCACGATCTCGGTCACCGGCCGGATTCCGTGCAGGGCGCTGAACGCCAGCGTGTCCTGGACGTCCTGCGCGGTGCCGGCCGGGTGACCGCGGACGACCCTGCCGCTGAGGATCAGCTGAGCCGGGTTGATTCCCAGCGGTTCAGGGGCCGCGCCGATGACCACCAGCTCGCCGCGATGGGAGAGCCCGTCAAGGGTCGCCGTGACGGCGTCGGAGTTGGACGCGGTGGCCAGGACCGCCTTGGCGCCGCCGAGGGACTGCAGCGCGTCCGCGACGGGGGTGTCCGCCGTGCTGTCGATGTAGTGGTGCGCGCCGAGCTGCTTGGCGAAGTCGGCCTTGCCGGCCCCGCGGGCGATGGCCACGGTTTCGAAGCCCATCGCGGCCGCGTACTGCACCCCCAGGTGGCCGAGGCCACCGATGCCGAGTACGGCGACCAGGTCGCCCGGCCGCGCGGAACTGCGCCGCAACCCGTTGAACGTGGTCACCCCCGCGCAGGCCATGGGCGCCGCGTCGGCCGCCGCCAGCGCATCGGGGATCCGGGCCAGGGCATCCACCGGAGCGATCACCGACTCCGCGTACCCGCCGTCGTATGCCCACCCGGGGACCTTCAAGTTCTCGCACACGATGAAGTCGCCCTGGCGGCAGGGCGTGCAGTGACCGCAGCTGCCGCCGAACCAGCCCACCGCCACCCGGTCGCCCACCTGCCATCCCCAGTCATCCAGGCCCTCACCGAGCTCCTCGATGCGCCCGGCGATCTCATGCCCGGCGACCAGTGGAAACCGGACTCCAGGGAACAACGCGTCCACGAAAAAGACGTCGCTGTGGCAGATCCCGCAGGCGTCCACGGCCACCCGCACATGGCGGGGGCCCGGCCGCGGAACCTCACGCTCGACGATTTCGAAGGGGCCGCCGGCGGCGGCCACCTGCGCGACTCGGTAGGTGCTCATCTGGACTTCTCCCGGGTAAAGGGACGACGGCCCCCTCAACCAGCACACCAGCTACGGACCGGTCACGCGCGCCGAAGTGCGGAATGGCGGGGCCGGTTGCCCGAGGCCGGACCCGGGTGTTGCGCGCCATCGGGCGGCCGGACCCGGATGGCGGTGCCGAAGAGCGCTGCGGGATTTTTCATATTAATCTGCCGTAACTGTACGCAGTGGATCTGTTACGGATCGCATCCGGACAACCAATGGAGGAAAAATGCGCAAGGTTCGCAAGGCTGCTGTCGTGGCCGCCGTCCTCGCCACCGTCAGCTTCCTCGGCGCCGGCACCGCCAACGCCCACGGCGGAGGCCGCGGCGTTTGCAAGTCGCACGACCTGAACGTCGACGTCCTCGGCGAGGTCGGAATCCTCAACGGCCTCCTGGGCAACGCGCTGAACGGCGAGGGCTCCGCGGGCGGGCAGGCCACCCGCGTGGGTTCGGACATGGGGTGTGAAGGTTGGTGAGCGCCGGACAGTCGTGTAGATAGCTGAAATGGGTCTCGGTGCCCGAGCCACAGGCCGGACACCGGGACCCGTTTTTTGCGCTTCTGCGGAACCGCTGAAGCGCAGGGCCACGAAGATCGGGCCCGACATGCACCGCACCGCGCGAGCCGAGAACCCACGCCGCTGGTGGATCTCGCGGCTCGAGTCAGAGGGCACAGCCCTGACCAGCGGGTTTCTGGGCTTTCTCAGCCCATGTCCACGCGCCCCTGTCTCAGTTCCGTGGCCCTTCGGGAGCGGCCTCAGCGGTCATCCGTTCTGCCCACTCACGCTGGGGCACGGCTCGCTCGATGCGACTGACGATGTCCTTCCTGGACGCCCCGTCCAAGGTCTCCGGAAGCTTGTCGAAGGTGTCGGGAAGGACGTCGAGCAGACCCCAAATCCGTTCGCCGGTCCTGACGGTCAGCAGCAGCCGGCACCTCCACTGCGGCGACACTTCGGGTCGGTGGCTGAGCCGGTGCACGACTGTGGGGACCACGTAGTGCGTCGCCTTTGCGGCGAGGTGTTCTTGGAGCCAGTCGACCGGGAGCCGCTGGCTGAAGCCGCATGTGGCGGCCTCCTGTTGCAGGTCGAGGAGTTGGTCGGTGTCGACGGCTCGGATGGTGCGGGGAAGAGCTGGGGCCATGCCGAGATGATGCCAAGAAGCCCCCGCAGGGCCGAGAGGTCAGCCGGCCTCAGGGCGCCCCCGTCCCGGGTCTGTGCCGGCAGCTGGGCCACGGCGTCGGTCGCGCCGCCCTCCCCTCCGTGCTGTGCGGACCGCTTTCGGTCACCCCGTCAGCTGCTGCTTTCCACGCCCCGGTCGATGGGCCCGGAAGGCGGCCGGGGCTTCACCGTGCTGGAAGCTGAGGATCTCGCGGCCCTTGGCATCGGTTCCGAGCAGCCTCGGCGCGGCGTCGGAGCCGACGTCCTCCAGATGCCGCAGCAGCCGGTGCACAAACGGTGAGTGCCCGACCGGCCGCCGCACCGTGTCCCCGACACGGACGACCCCCTTCGTGATCCGGCCGCCGGTCAACGGAATCTCCAGCTCCTGTTCCATGCGCGGCAGCATAGGCACCCTGGCGGCCCGCCGACCTCACGGTCGTAGCGAAGGCCGCGTACCGACTCCGATTCGAGCCCCGGCCACCACCGCCGGGCCCGCCCGGTGATCGGCGGGTAGTCAGAGGGATGCGCCTGACGAACGCTGAGCCAGCCTCAGAACCGCGTGCTATCGGCCACCACTTGGCCATCGGAGCTGAGATGAGGACACGGAATGTGAGACCCCACAGCCGCCTGCCTCACGTCTGCGCCATATCCACAAACCGCGAGTAGTGCCCCTGGAACGCCACGGTGATCGTCGCCGTAGGACCGTTACGGTGCTTCGCCACGATCAGGTCGGCCTCGCCCGCGCGTGGGGATTCCTTCTCGTAGGCGTCCTCGCGGTGCAACAGGATCACCATGTCGGCGTCCTGCTCGATCGATCCGGATTCACGCAGGTCGGAGACCATCGGCTTCTTGTCCGTGCGCTGCTCCGGGCCACGGTTCAGCTGGGAGAGCGCGATCACCGGAAGCTCCAGTTCCTTCGCCAGCAGCTTGAGGTTTCGCGACATGTCCGAGACCTCCTGCTGACGGCTCTCGGCCCGCTTCGAACCGCCGGACTGCATCAGCTGCAGATAGTCGATGACCACCAGCTTCAGCTCATTGCGCTGCTTGAGCCGACGGCACTTGGCACGGATCTCCATCATCGAGAGGTTGGGCGAGTCGTCGATGTACAGCGGCGCGGCCGACACATCCGGCATCCGGCGGGCCAGCCGCGTCCAGTCCTCGTCCGTCATGCTGCCGGAGCGCATATGGTGCAGCGCCACCCGGGCCTCGGCGGAGAGCAGACGCATCGCGATCTCGTTGCGCCCCATTTCGAGCGAGAAGATCACGCTCGGCAGATTGCTCTTGATCGAACAGGCCCGCGCGAAGTCCAGCGCGAGGGTCGACTTACCCATGGCGGGACGGGCCGCGATCACGATCATCTGGCCCGGGTGCAGGCCGTTCGTCAGGGAATCGAGGTCGGTGAAGCCGGTGGGCACACCCGTCATCTGGCCCTGGCGCGAGCCGATCGCCTCGATCTCGTCGAGGGCGCCCTCCATGATGTCCCCGAGCGGCAGATAGTCCTCGCTGGTCCGCTGCTCGGTGACGGCGTAGATCTCCGCCTGGGCGCTGTTGACGATCTCGTCGACGTCGCCGTCCGCGGCGTATCCCATCTGCGTGATCCGGGTGCCGGCCTCGACCAGCCGGCGCAGCACGGCGCGCTCGTGGACGATCTCCGCGTAGTACTCGGCGTTGGCGGCCGTCGGCACGGACTGGACGAGGGTGTGCAGATAGGACGCGCCGCCGACCCGCCCGATCTCCCCGCGCTTGGTGAGCTCCGCCGCGATGGTGATCGGGTCGGCGGGCTCGCCCTTGGCGTACAGATCAAGGATGGCCTGGAAGACCAGCTCGTGGGCGGGGCGGTAGAAGTCGTCGCCCTTGAGGACCTCGACGACATCGGCGATGGCGTCCTTCGACAGCAGCATGCCGCCGAGCACCGACTGCTCCGCGTCCAGATCCTGCGGAGGGACCCGCTCGAAGCCGCCCGCCCAGGAACCGCCGTCATCGTCGCCGCGCTCCTGGCGGTCGCCGCGCCCGCGGCCCTTTCCCTCGCCTCGACGGGAGCGGGGCGCCGGCAGCCGGTCGCTCGGACCGGAGTCCGCCCAGGGGTCCTCCATGGGCTCGGGCATACTCACCCCGGCACCTCCTCCCGTCCGCGACGCGGACCTTGCTGTGCTCTTCTTTCTTACGGCACAGCTCTGACAATCGAGACGCCCGACTCCGGTTACGGCGCGTCGAGTTCGGACGATGTCTCAGGTCGGAACAGGCGGCGGGTGCCGGACCACGGTAGGCCCGCGGGCACCGTCCGCCAATCTGGTTATCCACAGGCCGTGTGGATGACGGGCCTCTAGCTGTGGAGAAGTCCCCAGAACCTGTGCACGACCCGGGGGAAACTACTGTGGACAAGCACACAATCAGCTCACCAACAGGCTCGTGACCTGCAGTTTTCTCATCCATAGGCTGTGGGGGAGAAAAACTTTCGCGACCTGTTCAAGATCACGGCAAACGGCGCGGAGACCGCGACTCCGCACAGCGGAAAGTAAGGATCACTCGACAGTTGCATCTCTTACCTGTGGAAGATTAGATTGCCTGCATGACACAGGCTCCCGCGACGCCACGGCGCGCCCACCGCCGCCATGACCGCGAGATCATCGCACTCGCCCTGCCGGCCTTCGGCTCACTGGTCGCGGAACCTCTCTTCGTCATGGTCGACAGCGCAGTCGTCGGCCACCTCGGCACCTCCCAGCTGGCCGGCCTCGGCGTCGCCGCCGCCCTGCTGACCACCGCGGTCTCCGTGTTCGTCTTCCTCGCGTACGCCACCACCGCCGCGGTCGCCCGCAGAGTCGGCGCCGGCGATCTCCCCGCCGCCATCCGACAGGGCATGGACGGCATCTGGCTCGCCCTCCTCCTCGGCGCCGCGGTCATCGCGGCCGTACTGCCCACCGCCCCCTGGCTCGTCGAAGCCTTCGGCGCATCCGGCACCGCCGCACCGTATGCCACGACCTACCTTCGCATCAGCGCCCTCGGCATCCCCGCGATGCTCGTCGTGCTGGCCGCCACCGGCGTACTCCGCGGCCTCCAGGACACCAAGACCCCGCTGTACGTCGCCATCGGCGGCTTCTCCGCCAACGCCGCACTCAACGCCGGCCTGGTCTACGGCGTCGGCCTGGGCATCGCGGGCTCCGCCTGGGGCACCGTCATCGCCCAGTGCGGCATGGCCGCCGCCTACCTCACCGTCGTGATCCGTGGCGCACGCCGCAACGGCGCCTCGCTCCGCCCCGACGCGACGGGGATACGGGCCTGTGCACAGGCCGGCGTCCCACTGCTGGTCCGCACCCTCTCGCTGCGCGCAGTGCTGATGATCGCCACAGCCGTCGCCGCCCGGCTCGGCGACGCCGAGATCGCCGCCCACCAGATCGTGCTCACGCTCTGGTCCCTGCTGGCGTTCGCCCTGGACGCCATAGCGATAGCCGGCCAGGCGATCATCGGGCGCTACCTCGGTGCGGGCGACCGCGACGGCGCCCAGGCCGCATGCCGCCGCATGGTGCAGTGGGGCATCGCCTCGGGCCTGGTACTCGGGGTGCTGGTCGCGCTCGCCCGGCCGCTGTTCATCCCCCTGTTCACCGCCGACCCCGCCGTCCGGGGCCCCCTGATGACCACACTCCTGGTCGTGGCGGTCACCCAGCCCATCTCCGGCATCGTCTTCATACTCGACGGCGTCCTGATGGGCGCGGGCGACGGCCGGTACCTCGCCTGGGCGATGGTCGTGACCCTGGCCCTGTTCGCGCCCGTGGCGCTGACCGTACCCGCACTCGGCGGCGCACTGGTCGCCCTGTGGTGGGCGATGGCCTTGATGATGACCGTGCGCATGCTGACGCTCTGGCTGCGCACCCGCTCGGGCCGGTGGATTGTGACCGGAGCCTCCCGCTGAACTGTCCCGTAACCCGCGAGTGGCTGTCGATAATGACCGTGTGCGTGCGCTCGCCAGGAAATCCGTCCTGCCCCTGACGTTCATCGTCATCGTGGCAGCCGCTGTGGTGGGCTACGCCGCAGAGGACGCCGATACAGGCCTCAGCAACAGAGGCCGCAGCAGCTTCGGCAAATCCGGTGAGCCGGGCCAGGATCCCCAGGACCAGGATCCCGCCGCGACCGCACCGGCCGACGACGGAAACGCCTACACCCCGCGCAGAACGGAGCAGAACGCCCGGATCGGCGCGGTCTTCGAGAAGGACGACCGCGGCGACCATTTCTGCACCGCAAGCGTCGTCCAGAGCCCCGGCCGGAACATGCTCATCACCGCGGCACACTGCGCCTTCGACGCCGACGCCGGAACCACGGTGAACGATCTCGTCTTCGCCCCCGACTACCGCAACGGCGAAGAGCCCACCGGCCTGTGGAAGGTCAAGAAGGTGGTCGTCGACCACCGCTGGGCCAAGTCACAGGACGAGGATCTCGACGTCGCCTTCCTCATGCTCGACAAGAAGGACGGCAAGCAGATCCAGGACGTCCTGGGCGGCAACACCCTCGGCATCGACCGCGGCTACGACAACGAGGTCAAGATCACCGGCTATCCCACCAGCCGCAATATCCCGATCTCCTGCCAGAACCGCACCACGAAGTTCAGCGACACCCAGCTGCGCATCCAGTGCACCGACTTCGAGGGCGGCACCAGCGGCAGCCCCTGGCTGGCCGACTACGACCCCAAGAGCCACACCGGCACGGTCATCGGCGTCCTGGGCGGCCACGAAGGCGGTGGCGACCAGGACGATGTCTCCTATGCCGCGTACTTCGACGACGACGTCGCCGACCTGTACAAACACGCCCAGGACGTGGACTGAGCCGCGGCCCCCGGCGCCCCGGACAAGAAGAAGGGCCGTACCCCGGTGACGGGGTACGGCCCTTCAGCGTGGTGCTGTGCTGCTGCGATTACGCGGCAACGACCTCGACGCCGAGCTTCGCAACGACCTCGGCGTGCAGACGCACGGAGATCTGGTGCGCGCCCAGGGTCTTGATCGGCGAACCGAACTCGACGCGGCGCTTGTCGACGTCCGGACCACCGGCAGCCTTGATCGCCGAGGCGACGTCGGCCGGGGTGACGGAGCCGAACAGGCGGCCCGCGTCGCCGGCACGAACGGCCAGCTTCACGTTGACGCCCTCGAGCTGGCCCTTGACCTCGTTGGCCTGCTCGATCGTGGCGATCTCGCGGATCTTGCGACCGCGACGGATCTGCTCGACGTCCTTCTCGCCACCCTTGGTCCAGCGGATCGCGAAACCACGCGGGACCAGGTAGTTACGGGCGTAACCGTCCTTGACGTCAACGACGTCGCCGGCGGTGCCGAGGCCGGAGACCTCGTGGGTGAGGATGATCTTCATGTTTCGGTCACCCTTCCCTTATCGCGCGGTGGACGTGTAGGGCAGCAGCGCCATCTCACGGCTGTTCTTCACGGCCGTGGCGACGTCACGCTGGTGCTGAGTGCAGTTGCCGGTGACTCGGCGGGCACGGATCTTGCCGCGGTCGGAAATGAACTTCCGCAGCAGGTTCGTGTCCTTGTAGTCAACGTAGGAGATCTTCTCCTTGCAGAACACGCAAACCTTCTTCTTGGGCTTGCGAGCAGGCGGCTTCGCCATTGTCTCTCTCCAGTGAGTTCAAGAAGTTTGTGCTGACGCCCTCAAGGCCCCCGGCCGTTCCCACGGCGGTGTTTCACGTGAAACACCGCGGAGATATGCCGGTGTACGGACCTAGAAGGGCGGCTCGTCCGAGTAGCCGCCGCCGGAGCCGCCGCCCCAGCCACCGCCGCCGCCGCCACCCTGCTGGCCGCCGCCGGCAGGAGCACTGGTCGCCCACGGGTCGTCGGCGGGAGCACCGCCGCCGCCCTGCTGGCCGCCGCCGGAGCCGCCGCCCCAGCTGCCGCCACCCTGGCCGCCACCGCCCTGCTGACCGCCGCCGAAGCCGCCGCCGCCCTGGCCACCGCGACCACCGGTCTTGGTGATCTTGGCCGTGGCGTTCTTCAGACTCGCGCCCACTTCCTCGACGTCGAGCTCGTAGACCGTGCGCTTCACGCCCTCGCGGTCCTCGTACGACCGCTGCTTAAGGCGGCCTTGCACGACCACGCGGGTACCCCGCGTAAGGGACTCGGCGACGTTCTCCGCCGCCTGACGCCACACCGAGCAGGTCAGGAACAGGCTTTCGCCGTCCTTCCACTCATTGGTCTGACGGTCGAAGGTGCGGGGAGTGGACGCGACGCGGAACTTCGCGACCGCCGCACCGGACGGGGTGAAGCGCAGCTCGGGGTCGTCGACAAGATTGCCGACAACCGTGATGACGGTCTCGCCTGCCATTAGGGGAACCTCTCGGCGGGTGTGCTGCTGGCTGCTGGTGTTGCTGCTACTCGAACCCGGTTACCGCTGGGCGCTTGCGCGCTCAGTGGGTCTCGGGACGGAGGACCTTGGTCCGGAGGACCGACTCATTCAGGTTCATCTGACGGTCGAGCTCCTTGACGACCGCGGGCTCGGCCTGCAGGTCGATGACCGAGTAGATGCCCTCAGGCTTCTTGTTGATCTCGTACGAGAGACGACGACGGCCCCAGGTGTCGACCTTCTCAACCTTTCCGTTGCCCTCACGGACGACGGAGAGGAAGTTCTCGATCAGCGGGGAGACAGCGCGCTCCTCGAGATCGGGGTCGAGGATGACCATCACCTCGTAGTGACGCATGTAGAACCCACCTCCTTTGGACTCAGCGGCCACGGTCGTTCCGTGGCAGGAGGGTCGTATGCGTTCCGCACCCAGCCCGGCCGGAGTATCCGGACAGACATGGGCGCAGACCGTACAGAGTACCTGCCTCAGGCCTTCCGGTTGAAATCCGAGCGCCACACCCCTCAATCTGGAACACAACGGGTGTGAGCGGCGTTACAGTGCGCCGCCCTGTCATCGGAGGTGCCGCATGGCACAGGCAGTAAGGACCCAGCGCAGCCTGATCTCGCTGCTCAACAGCGACGGCCAGGCTCATCCCGTCGAGAACACTCTCGCCATCGTGACCGTAGTCCTCGGCGCGATCGCCGCCTTCGCCACTTTTTCCCCCGGTCTGCACCTGGTCAGCTCCTGGGTCGGCCTGGTCGGAATCGGCACCGGCCTCTGGGGCCAGTTCATCTCGTCGACGACAGGTGAACGCTTCCTGTTGATCATCGGGCTCGGGGCGGCGGCCTTCGGCTTCTACCTCGGCCTGGCACACGGCGGCCTCTTCGGCGGCGTCATCGGTTAGCGCAACGGATCAGGACGCGTAGGGGCCGTGCGCCTACGGCCCAGTCGGGGCGCTCCCCGGTCACAGTAGGCTTCGGCGCGAGAGCCGGAGCCCCGACAATGGGGACACACCTGCCGAGGAGCGCCCCGCATGACCCTGACCCTGAGGACCATCAGTCGAGAGCAGCATCTGGCATACATCCAGAGCCTGCCCGCGGCCAGCCACATGCAGGTCCCTGCCTGGGCGGATGTCAAGGCCGAATGGCGGTCGGAAAGCCTGGGCTGGTTCGACGCGAGCGGCGAACTGGTCGGCGCCGGCCTCGTCCTCTACCGCCAGGTGCCCAAGGTCAAGCGCTACCTCGCCTATCTCCCCGAGGGCCCGGTCATCAACTGGTTCGCGCCGAACCTTCAGGACTGGCTGCGGCCGATGCTTGCGCACCTCAAGCAGCAGGGCGCCTTCACCGTGAAGATGGGCCCGCCGGTCATCATCCGCCGCTGGGACGCCGCCGCGATCAAGGCCGGCATCCAGAACCAGGACGTCAAGCGCCTGCGCGACGTCGAGGCGACCCACATCGAGCCGCGCGCCTTCGAGGTGGCCGACCAGCTCCGCCGCATGGGCTGGCAGCAGGGCGAGGAAGGCGGCGCCGGGTTCGCCGACGTGCAGCCTCGCTATGTCTTCCAGGTGCCGCTCGCCGACCGCACCCTGGAGGAGGTCCACAAGGGCTTCAACCAGCTGTGGCGCCGCAACATCAAGAAGGCCGAGAAGGCCGGCGTCGAGGTCGTCCAGGGCGGCTACGACGATCTGGCCGAATGGCAGCGGCTGTACGAGATCACCGCGGAGCGCGACCACTTCCGGCCGCGGCCGCTCAGCTACTTCCAGCGCATGTGGAAAGCCCTCAACACCGAGGACCCCAACCGCATGCGGCTGTACTTCGCGCGGCACGACGGCGTGAACCTCTCCGCCGCGACGATGCTGGTCGTCGGCGGGCACGTCTGGTACTCCTACGGCGCCTCCGACAACATCGGCCGGGAGGTCCGCCCCTCCAACGCAATGCAGTGGCACATGCTGCAGGACGCCTACAAACTCGGCGCCTCGGTCTACGACCTCCGCGGCATCAGCGACTCCCTCGACGAGAACGACCATCTCTTCGGCCTGATCCAGTTCAAGGTCGGTACGGGTGGGCAGGCAGCGGAGTACCTCGGTGAGTGGGATTTCCCGCTCAACAAGCTGATGCAGAAGGCGTTCGACATCGCGATGTCGCTCCGCGGATAGCCTGCGCACCGCCGACAGCTCCACCGCACCATTCGTACCCTGAGACACCCAGCTACGAGAAAGGTCCCGGGCCCGGCCATGGCGCTCACTCTCTACGTCGATACCGCGCGCTGGCGGGCACACCAGCAGAGCGTGCTCCAGCAGTTCCCCGGGCTGGTCCCGGTCTGCAAAGGCAACGGTTACGGCTTCGGCCATGAGCGACTCGCCGATGAGGCGACCCGCCTCGGTTCCGACATCCTCGCCGTCGGTACGACCTACGAAGCGGCCCGTATCAAGGACTTCTTCAGCGGCGACCTGCTCGTCCTGACCCCGTTCCGGCACGGCGAGGAGCCGGTACCGCTGCCCGACCGCGCGATCCGCTCGGTCTCCTCGGTCGAAGGTGTCGGCGGTCTGGTCGGCGCCCGCGTCGTCATCGAGGTCATGAGCAGCATGAAGCGGCACGGCGTCAAGCCGGAGGACCTGCCGAAGCTTGCCGCGGCCATCGAGGACGTCCGGCTCGAAGGTTTCGCGATCCATCTGCCGCTGGACCGTGCCGACGGGTCCGACGCGGTCGACGAGGTCATCGGCTGGATGGACCGGCTGCGCGCCGCCCGGCTCCCGCTGCACACCATGTTCGTGAGCCATCTCAAGGCCCAGGAACTCGCCCGTCTCCAGCAGCAGTTCCCGCAGACCCGCTTCCGCGCGCGGATCGGCACGCTGCTGTGGCTCGGCGACCACGACGCGACCGAGTACCGCGGTTCGGTCCTCGATGTCACCCGGGTCGCGAAGGGGGAGCGCTTCGGCTACCGCCAGCAAAAGGCAGCCTCCGACGGCTACTTGGTCGTGGTCGCCGGCGGCACCTCGCACGGCGTCGGCCTGGAGTCCCCCAAGGCGCTGCACGGTGTGATGCCCCGCGCCAAGGGTGTGGCCCGAGCGGGTCTGGCGACCGTCAACCGCAACCTGGCACCGTACGTATGGGCCGGGAAGCAGCGCTGGTTCGCGGAGCCGCCGCACATGCAGGTGTCGATTTTGTTCGTACCGACGGATGCGGCCGAGCCGCAGGTCGGTGAGGAGCTGGTGGCCCACCTCCGGCACACCACCACCCAGTTCGACCGCATCGTGGACCGCTGAACCGGCCGAGCCCCAGCGCTCCGCAACGCCAAGGGCCCGGTGCCGCAGACATCCTCTGCGGCACCGGGCCCGATGCGTATCCGCCGTGGTCGGCTCACTTCCGTACGGCGCCCCAGCGCACCTTCGACGCCTCCGCGAAGTGCACCGCGTGCCGCGGCTCGTGCGTGGCCCGCCCGAGCACGAACACATCGGGCGCCCGGTCCAGGACGCCGCCCGACGGGTCATCGTCCCCGTCTCTGCGCACGACATCGCGCTCCGGCATCAGGATGTCCCGCACCACCACAGCGCACAGGTAGAGCGTGCCCAGGAGGTGCAGCGCGATGGCGAGCTGATAGCCCTCGGGCGGCAGCCCCTGGTGCTTGTCGCCATTGCTGGTGTAGGCGAGGTACATCCAGATCCCCAGGTAGTACATGACCTCGCAGCCCTGCCAGATCAGGAAGTCCCGCCAGCGTGGCCGGGCCAGGGCGGCGAGCGGGATCAGCCACAGGACGTACTGCGGCGAGTAGACCTTGTTGGTGAGGATGAACAGCGCCACGACGAGGAACGCGAGCTGCGCGAAGCGTGGCCGGCGCGGTGCGTAAAGAGTCAGCAGACCGATGACGCCGCAGCCGACGATCATCAGCAGCGTGGCGTAGGTATTGGCGTTCTCCAGGGGGTTCCCGGTGCGCTGCGAGATCAGGAGCCAGAGCGAGCCGAAGTCGATGGGACGCTCCTGGCTGAAGGTGTAGAACTTCGCCCAGCCCTCCCTGATGTGGAATCCGGTCGCATCGTGCGCGATCATCACCGGCAGGTTCACCACGAGCCAGGCTGCCACGGCGCCGGTAAGCGCTCTCCCGTACGCCCGCCAGGCTCCCGCCCGCCAGCACAGCACCAGCAGCGGCCCCAGCAACAGCACGGGATACAGCTTCGCCGCGGTCGCCAGGCCGATCAGGACGCCGGCCGTCAGCGGGCGGCTGCGCGACCACATCAGCATCCCGGCGGCGGTCAGGGCGACGGCCAGCAGGTCCCAGTTGATGGTGGCGGTGAGGGCGAAAGCAGGCGCCAGGGCGACGAGCAGGCCGTCCCACGGGCGGCGACGGTGGGTACGGGCCACGCACACCGCCATGATGGCGGCGCACGCCATCAGCATCCCGGCGTTGACCAGCCAGTAGATCTGCTCACTCGGGACACGGTCCTGGACCGATCCCGGGTGCGGGGTCATCCACGAGGCGACCTCCATGAAGAGACCTGTCAGCACCGGGTACTCGAGATACTCCATGTCGCCGGGCAGCCGCTGGAAATACGGGATCAGCCCATCGGCGAAACCCCGCCCCACATAGAGATGGGGAATGTCGGAGTAGCAGGCGTGGGTGTACTGGGTCGTGGCGCCGAAGAACCATCCACCGTTGTAGCAGGGCAGCTTCTGCACCATACCGAGCGCGAACATGCCGATGGCGACCAGCGCGATGATCCGTACCGGCGTCAGCCAGTTCGTTCCGAGCAGCGCACGCCGGCCGATCGGCCCTCCGATCAGCTCGCTCCCGGCCGCCGCCACCTCATCCCGCTTCGTCGGCCGTACGGGCTCGTCCTGTCCCACGCTCGTCATGGCCCCATCCTGCCGTACGGCCCTTGGCCGAACGCGGCGAAGCCCCCGCCCGGTCACCCGGGTCGGGGGCTTCGTGAGGCGATGTTTCACGTGAAACGGGCCTCGGGTTTCACGTGAAACATTCGACGGTCATGAGCCGGGTCCGCCGATCCAGCCGCCACCGCCTGTGGGGTCGGGGGTGGGACTCGTATCGCCGCCGGTGGTACCGCCGCCCGGCCCACCGCCGTTGCCCCCGCCGTTGCCCGTACCGCCGTTGCTGTTACAGCCGATGTCCCACTTGGAGCAGGTCTCGGTCGGGGACGGGCTCGCGGAGTCCGACGGGGAAGCGGAGTCGCTGGGGGTCGCGGACGGAGAGTCCGAGGGCGTCTCCGAGGGCGTGGGGGTAGGCGTCGGAGAGGGCATGCCCGGCTCGTCCACCCGCGTACCGATGGGCACCGCAGTCGGGAACGGCACCGAGGTGACGCCCTTCATCGCCTGCAGCATGTACTCGGTCCATACCTCGGTGGGCAGGGCACCACCATGGATCGAGTCGAAGCCACCGACACCGTTCATGGACAGCTGGCGTGGATTCTTCGCATCCTCGCGGAACATCGTGATGGCCGTCGAAAGCTGCTTGGTATAGCCGACGAACCAGGCCGACTTGTTCTCGTCGGTGGTGCCGGTCTTGCCCGCTGCCGGCATGCCAAGCCGCCTGGCTTCCTTAGCCGTACCGTTCTTGATGACGTTCTCCAGCACGCTGGTCACGTTGTCGGCGATTTGGGAAGACATCGCCTGATTCGACGTCGGCTTCTCGAATCCCGGCTGGTCCTCCCCCTTGTAGGTCAGCTCGGTCACCGAGTACGGCTCGTACTGTGACCCCGAGTTGGCGAAGGTCGCATAGGCGTCGGCCATCCGGATCGCGCTCGGCGTGGAAGTACCCAGCGCAAAGGACGGGTTGAGGTTCTTGTCGAAGCTCTCCTCCGAGATCCCCGCCCGGTGTGCCATGTCCTTGACCTTGTCCATCCCGACATCCATGGCGAGCTGGACGAACGGAGTGTTGACGGACTGCTCCATCGCCTTGACCAAGGGGATATAGCCCCAGCGATGAGCGCTCTCGTTTTCCTGGTAGAAGGGCGAGCTGTCCTGCTTCAGGACGTAGCTGCCGTCCGCCTTCTTCACCTTGAGATGGTCATTGCCGTTGTAATGGCTGGTCTGCGAGATCGGCTGGTAGTTGCTCTCGCTGGTCCCGTCTTTCATCGCCGCTGCGAGCACGAACGGCTTCCACGTCGAGCCGACCGGCACACCGTAGGTGTCGGCGTTGTTGCTGAAGTGCCCCTTGTCGTAGCCCTCGCCGCCATAGAGCGCGACGATCTTGCCATCTCCCGGCACCACTGAAGCACCGCCGAACTGGACGTACTTGTCCTTGGCGCGCTTTTCCGGATTGATGTACCGCTTGTCGACCTTCTTCACCGCGGCCGTGAGCGCCTCGGTCTTCTTCTTGTCGAAGGTCGTACGGATCGTGTAGCCGCCCTTGTCGAACTTGGCCTCACTCATATCCGCCGTCGAGTGCTTCAGCACGTACTTCTTCGCGGTGTCCATCAAGTAGCCGATCTGGCCGCCCTTGCTGGCCACCGGCTTCGGCGTATCCGGCATGGGGAACTTGCTGATCGGGTACTTGGCCCGATCCGCCTTCGTCATGTGGTGGTTGGCCACCTCACGGTCGAGAATCCACTTCCAGCGCGCCTTGGCACGCTTGGTGTTCTCTGGCTGAGTGGCCTGCGGACCGGTGCCGCCGGCAGGGTCGTAGAGGTTGGCGCCCTTGAGCACGGTCGCCAGGAGGGCGCTCTCGTCCGGTTTGAGTTTCTTTGCGTCCTTGCCGTAGTACGCCTGAGCCGCTGCCTGGATTCCGTAGGCGCCGCGACCGTAGTAGCTGGTGTTCAGATATCCCTGGAGGATCTTGTCCTTGGACATCTGCCAGCCGACCTTGATCGAGATGAACAGCTCTTTGAACTTGCGGTCAAGAGTCTGCTCCTGAGACAGCATCGCGTTCTTGACGTACTGCTGGGTGATGGTGGACCCGCCCTGGGTCTCACCGCCCCGGGCCATGTTGAACAGAGCTCGCGCGATACCCATGGGGTCGACACCCGAGTCGTCACGGAACGAAGCGTTCTCCGCGGAGATGACCGCATTAGACATGGACGGGGGAATGTCGTCTATCGTGATGTTCTGTCGGTTTGTCTCGCCATCGCGAGCCATGACCGCGCCATTGGACCAGAGGTAGACATTGTTCTGGGACTTGGCGGCGTCGCTCTCCTTGGGCACCGTCACCGTGGCCAGCGCAACGCCACACACCCCCACGACCAGGCCGACGAAGCCGACGCACACGCTGGTGACTTGCTTCCAGGACGGCACGAACCGGCGCCAGCCGCTGCGGTTGGCGCGCGGGTAATCGATGAAGCGCTTCTTGGCAGGCTTCCCGCTGCCGCGCCCGCGACCCCGGCCTCCCTCAGGGCCACTTCCGCCGCCACCGCCGCGGCGGCCTCCACCACCACGGCCACCGGAACCACCTCCGGCGGCCATCGTCTCGGTATCGGATGCCCGCCGACGGCCGCCGCGTTGCGCGGCACGCCGGGCCTCGGCACGTCCGCCGTACGGCCGCTCCTGACCATGCGGATCGGATGTGGGCGGAGGACCGGCAGCGGAGCCTCGTGAGGGCGCGGCACGACGCCCTGATGGCTGCTGCGCGGCACGTCGTGCCGCGGCACGTCCGCCACCTTGCGGCTGTGGCGGTTTGCGACGGTGCTCGCTCATGGAACGATTACTCCTCGGGCAGGCGCGCTTTCTCGTCGCCTGAAGGCGGCAGTTGTCTTCAGGTCCCCCCGATGCACGGCCCACCCCTGGGGTGCGGGCCGCACTACACCGAGGACGGGGACGCCAGATATCGGCCCACGGTTCCCGGCAGTCTGCATGCCGCACAGACTACGCACCGCCAAAACCTGCCCAGTGTTGAAATTCACTCCAAATCAGTCAGGTTGAGTAGAGCGAATCGGTGATGTGACGCCGTTCACCATCCCCCCGCTTGTTCCACCCAGGCCACCGTTCTATCGTCTGGATGTATCGAGTCGATACATCAGCACGAGATAAAGAACGCACCGGGCCAAGGAGGCGGAGGATGAGCAGACGTTCCGGCATCCTCGAGTTCGCCGTCCTCGGCCTGCTCCGCGAGTCTCCGATGCACGGCTATGAGCTGCGAAAACGGCTCAATACCTCGCTCGGGGTCTTTCGTGCGTTCAGCTATGGCACCCTCTACCCCTGCCTCAAAGCGCTGGTCGCGAGCGGCTGGCTCATCGAGGAGACGGGCGATGCCCCTGAGGGCGCGCCCGCCGCGGCACTCACAGGGCGCCGAGCGAAGATCGTCTACCGATTGACCGCAGCGGGCAAAGAGCACTTCGAGGAACTGCTCGCCCACTCCGGGCCGGATGCGTGGGAGGACGAGCACTTCGGTGTCCGCTTCGCATTCTTCGGTCAGACGTCGCGGGACGTTCGGATGCGCGTACTGGAAGGCCGACGCAGCCGGCTGGAGGAGCGCCTTGAGAAGATGCGCACCTCCCTGGCCAGGACCCGTGAGCGGCTGGACGACTACACCCTCGAACTGCAGCGTCACGGCATGGAGTCCGTGGAGCGCGAGGTCCGTTGGTTGAACGAGCTCATCGAGAGTGAGCGCACCGGGCGCGATCAGCGCGCACCGGATCCCGCAGAGCAGGACAAGAAGTCAGAAGATGCGGACGGCCTGCCCCGGCACCGGGGTGGTTCCCGGCCGGATCCGTCCGATGACACCACCACATGAGGCCCTGCGGTGCCAGGTCCTCATCGAGAACACAGGGAGCAACCGGAATGGGTTCGGTTCGCGTAGCCATCGTCGGCGTGGGCAACTGCGCCGCCTCGCTGGTACAGGGCGTCGAGTACTACAAGGACGCCGACCCGAAGAGCCGCGTGCCCGGCCTCATGCACGTGCAGTTCGGCGAATACCACGTGCGTGACATCGAGTTCGTCGCGGCCTTCGACGTCGACGCCAAGAAGGTTGGCCTCGACCTCTCGGACGCCATCGGCGCCAGCGAGAACAACACCATCAAGATCTGTGACGTGCCGAACGCCGGCGTGACGGTACAGCGCGGTCACACCCTCGACGGTCTGGGCAAGTACTACCGCCAGACCATCGAGGAGTCCACCGAGGCTCCGGTCGACATCGTCCAGATCCTCAAGGACAAGCAGGTCGACGTTCTGGTCTGCTACCTCCCTGTCGGCTCCGAGGACGCCGCGAAGTACTACGCCCAGTGCGCCATCGACGCCAAGGTCGGATTCGTCAACGCCCTCCCGGTGTTCATCGCAGGCACCAAGGAGTGGGCGGACAAGTTCACCGAGGCCGGTGTCCCGATCGTCGGTGACGACATCAAGTCGCAGGTCGGCGCCACCATCACGCACCGCGTCATGGCCAAGCTGTTCGAGGACCGGGGCGTCATCCTGGACCGCACCATGCAGCTGAACGTCGGCGGCAATATGGACTTCAAGAACATGCTCGAGCGCGAGCGCCTGGAGTCCAAGAAGATTTCCAAGACGCAGGCCGTCACCTCCCAGATCAGGGACCGCGAGCTCGGCGAGGACAACGTCCACATCGGCCCGTCGGACTACGTGGCCTGGCTGGACGACCGCAAGTGGGCCTACGTCCGCCTCGAGGGCCGCGCCTTCGGTGACGTTCCGCTGAACCTCGAGTACAAGCTCGAGGTCTGGGACTCCCCGAACTCCGCGGGTGTCATCATCGACGCCCTGCGCGCCGCGAAGATCGCGAAGGACCGGGGCATCGGTGGCCCGATCCTCTCCGCCTCCTCGTACTTCATGAAGTCGCCGCCGGTGCAGTACTTCGACGACGAGGCACGGGTGAACGTCGAGAAGTTCATCCAGGGCGAGGTCGAGCGCTAAGGCGTTCGCCACACCCTCGTTCGCAGGCCCCCGGAAATTCCACCCGGGGGCCTGCGGGCTGTGTGAGGCTGTGCGCCATGCATGCAGTGCGCGATCTCCGCGTATTACTCCGGCTACGCGACTTCCGGTCGCTCCTTGCCTCGCGCCTCCTGTCCCAGGCGGCCGACGGCGTCTTCCAGGTAGCGCTGGCCACATACGTCGTCTTCTCACCCGAGAAACAGACCTCGCCCGCGGCCATCGCCTCCGCCATGGCGATCCTGCTGCTTCCGTACTCCCTGCTCGGGCCGTTCGTCGGAGTGCTGCTCGACCGCTGGCGCCGCCGCCAGGTGCTGCTTTACGGAAATTTGCTGCGCACCCTGCTGGCCGCCGCGACGGCCTCATTGATCGTGACCCATGTGCCTGAGTGGCTCTTCTATGCCTCGGCCCTCTCCGTCCTGGCCGTGAACCGCTTTGTCCTGGCCGGCATTTCGGCCGCGCTGCCCCGTGTGGTCGATGGTGAGCAGCAGTTGGTGATGGCCAACTCCATTGCTCCTACAGCCGGAACGCTTGCCGCAACGGCGGGCGGCGGGCTCGCGTTCGCCGTCCGGCTCGCCGGCTCGCATGTGGACGCGTTCGTCGTGCTGCTCGCCTCGGCCCTCTATTTCTGTTCGGCCCTCACCGCCCTGCGCATGGCACCGGAGCTCCTCGGACCCGACCCCTCACGACTCCAACCCCACTTGCGAGAAGCCCTGTTGAGCACCGTGCGGGGTCTCGCCGAAGGTCTGCGACACCTCAGGGAGAGGCGCGCGTCCGCCCACGCCCTTACCGCGATGACCGTGGTCCGTTTCTGCTACGGAGCTTTGCTGGTCTTGATGCTGATGCTGTGCCGATACTCCTGGGCCGACACCGAATCCGAGGGCCTCGCCCTGCTCGGAATCACCGTCGTGGTGTCCGGAGTGGGCTTCTTCGCGGCGGCCCTCGTCACCCCCTGGGCGGTCGAGCGGCTCGGCCCGTTCGGCTGGATCGCCTGCTGCGCAGCCATGGGAGCCGTTCTGGTGCCGACCCTGGGGCTGCTCTTCACTCCCGGCCCGGGACTGACCGCCGCACTTCTGCTCGGCCTCAGCACCCAGGGGACCAAGATCTCCACGGATACGGTGGTGCAGTCGTCGGTCGACGACGCCTTCCGCGGCCGGATCTTCGCCATCTACGACGTGCTGTTCAACGTTGCCTTCGTCGGTGCGGCGGCGGTCGCGGCCCTCATACTGCCGCCGAGCGGAAAATCCGTCGTTCTGCTTGTCGTGGTGACCGTTCTCTACGCGATCGTCGCCGCGGCATTGGTCCGTCCCGCGTTGCGAGCAGCCAGACGTCGTCGCCACGACGAGGCCCCGCACCAGCCATAGCCGAGGCCGGGCGACTGCATCACGAACAACGGCGAAGCAAAGTGAACCGAACACCGCGCCCAGCGCATGGGGCGGTGTTTCACGTGAAACACCGCCCCATGTTTCACGTGAAACATGGCGATTCCTCGACCACACGTTTCACGTGAAACATCAGTCCTGAGTGGCCCACCACTCCTTCAGAGCGGCGACCGCCTCCTCGCGCTCCATGGGGCCGTGCTCCAGTCGCAGTTCCAGCATCTGCTTGTAGGCCTTGCCGACCTCCGGCCCCGCAGGGATCCCCAGGATCTGCATGATGTCGTTGCCGTCCAGATCCGGACGGATCGCATCCAGCTCTTCCTGCTCCTGGAGTCGCGCGATGCGCTCCTCAAGCCCGTCGTAAGCGCGCGACAGCGCATTCGCCTTGCGCTTGTTACGTGTGGTGCAGTCCGAGCGCGTCAGCTTGTGCAGCCGGTCCAGCTGCGGGCCGGCATCCCGTACGTAGCGGCGAACCGCCGAGTCCGTCCACTCACCCGTCCCGTATCCGTGGAAGCGCAGATGCAGCTCCACCAGGTGCGAGACGTCCTTGACCATGTCGTTGGAGTACTTCAGCGCGGTCATCCGCTTCTTGGTCATCTTCGCTCCCACTACCTCGTGGTGGTGGAAGGAGACCCTGCCGTCCGTCTCGAAACGCCGCGTCTTGGGCTTGCCGATGTCGTGCAGCAGAGCCGCCAGCCGCAGCACCAGGTCGGGCCCGTCCTCTTCGAGGTCGATGGCCTGCTCCAGGACGGTCAGTGAGTGCTCGTAGACGTCCTTGTGACGGTGATGCTCGTCACTTTCCAGCTGCAGCGCGGGCAGCTCGGGCAGGACCCGGTCCGCGAGCCCCGAGTCGACGAGCAGCCGCAGTCCCTTGCGCGGGTACACACCCAGAATGAGCTTGTTGAGCTCGTCCCGTACGCGCTCCGCAGAGACAATCTCGATCCGTTCCGACATCGCCTTCATCGCGGCGACAACCTCGGGGGCGACCTCGAAGTCCAGCTGTGCGGCGAAGCGGGCCGCGCGCATCATCCGCAACGGATCATCGGAGAACGACTCCTCCGGCGTCCCCGGCGTCCGCAGCACACGCGCCGCCAGGTCCTCCAGCCCACCGTGCGGATCCACGAACTCCTTCTGCGGCAGAAGCACCGCCATGGCGTTCACCGTGAAGTCCCGACGGATCAGGTCGTCCTCGATGGAGTCGCCGTAGGACACCTCAGGCTTGCGTGAGGTCCGGTCGTACGCCTCGGAGCGGTAGGTCGTGACCTCGATGTCGAACGAGCTCTTCTTGCAGCCCACCGTGCCGAAGGCGATGCCGACCTCCCATACCGCGTCCGCCCACGGCCGGACGATCTTCAGGACGTCCTCGGGACGGGCATCGGTGGTGAAGTCCAGATCGTTGCCGAGCCGGCCGAGCAGCGCATCCCGCACCGAACCGCCGACCAGGGCAAGCGTGAACCCGGCCTCCTGGAATCGGCGAGCCAGGTCGTCCGCAACGGGGGACACCCGCAGCAGCTCGCTCACGGCACGGCGCTGGACATGGTTCAGCGCGTTCGTCGACTGCGGCGTCCGCTCGGTCGGCGGGGTGGGGAGGTCATTGTTGGCGTTCGGCACAACAGAACAGAGTACGTGGCCGCGCTATAAGAAGCGTCACGTTAATAAAGGGGACGCGGTGGCCAGGCGCCGTACCGGCGATCATGTGGAGCAGTCCCCGGCACTACGACACAGCGGGCCTCGTTACCATTCGTGGACGCACATTCCGACGACCACTGACGACGACGAGGGACGGGCGAGCGCGTGGCCGAGGCGGCAGGGTTCCAGGGGACTGAACGGCCGCGCGGCCGATGGCTGCGCAGAACCGTGGCACTGTTCACCGGAACACCCCTGCTCGCAGGAGTGCTGCTGGTCCCGCAGGCCCCCTCCGCACAGGCCGCCCCCACGGGCTCCCGCACGGTCGACGTCGCCATCGAGTCGATGACGCCGTCCGCCCCCACGAAGGCAGATACGGTCACCGTCTCCGGCACGCTGACCAACGACGGCAGCAGCACGATCACCAACGCGCATGTCGGAATCCACCGTGGTTCATCTCTCAGCGGCCGCAGCTCCATCGACACCGCGTCCCAGCGCACCGGCTACGTGCCTGGCGTCGACGGGCCGGAGGTCAAGGGGCACAAGGAGAAGGTCGACAAGCTGGCTCCCGGCGCCAGCCGCCCCTTCTCCCTCAGCGTGCCGGTCAAGGACCTCGACCTCGGCGACGACGGTGTGTACCAACTCGGTGTCTCACTGTCAGGACGCACCCAGGGCGCTGCCATCGACCGGGTACTCGGTATCGACCGCACGTTCCTGCCTTGGCAGAACGGCGCCGCAGCCAAGAAGACGCAGCTCACGTACCTATGGCCGCTGATCTCCACCACCCACCTCACTGCCGAGACCGACGCCGCGCAGACTCCGGTCTTCCGCAACGACGACCTTGCCGCGGAGCTCGCACCCGGCGGCCGGTTGCAGCAGATGGTGGCGTTCGCCAAGAACCTGCCGGTGACTTTCGTCATTGATCCCGACCTGCTCGCCACGGTCGACGCCATGACCAGGTCGTACAAGATCGACGGCCCGGACGGCCCCGCGGGCAAGAATCAGGCTGTCGCCAAGCAGTGGCTCAATGACCTCGAGAAAGCGGTGAAGACGCACGAGGTCATCGCGCTGCCGTTCGCCGACCCCGACCTCGCCTCGCTCGCCCACCACGGCAAGAGCGTCCCCAGCGCGCTCAGCCACCTCGGTCCGGCCACCGACCTCGCCGCCAAGACCGTGGACACCGTCCTGGGTGTCACGCCGCGTACGGACTTCGCCTGGCCCGTCAACGGCGCCATCGACTCCTCGATCGTCGATGTCGCCACTTCGGCCGGCGCGCACAACGTCATCACTCGCAGCGACAGCCTGCGCGAGGTCGGCGGACTGCCTTACACCCCGACGGCGGCCCGCCCCATCGGCGGCGGCACCACCGCCATCGTCGCGGACGCACGGCTCTCCCGGGCGTTCGAGGGCGATCTGTCGAAGGTGGACAACGCCTCCCGCGCCGTGCAGCAGTTCCTCGCCCAGACCCAGATGATCAATCTCCAGGCCCCGGACCGGCAGCGCAGCATCGTCGTCGCACCACAGCGCATGCCGTCGGCCACCCAGGCTCACGCGATGGCCACGGCCCTGCGGGGTCTGCAGGACTCGGGCCGCTGGACGACGCCTCTGGACCTCAGCGACGCGACCACAGCCAAGCCCGACCCTGCCGCCACCCGCCGTGTGCCGAGCGGCGCCGCCTACCCGGGCTCGCTGCGCAGGGAAGAACTCCCCACCAAGGCCTTCCGCCAGATCCAGAACACCCAGTCCGCACTGGACGACTACCGGGTGATCCTGGCCCAGCCGGAGCGTGTGGTGACCCCGTTCGGCACCGCCATAATGCGGGAGATGTCGACCGCCTGGCGGGGCGATCCGACAGGTGCCGGGTCCTTCCGCCGCTCCGTGCGCAGCTATCTCGACGGCCTGGCCAAGAAGGTCCATCTGATCCAGAAGTCGGATGCGACACTCTCCGGGCGCAGCGCGACGATTCCGGTGACGGTGCAGAACAACCTGGTGCAGGGCGTCGAGGGCATGACGCTCAAGCTGACCTCGTCCCAGCCCAACCGCCTGGACGTGGGGGAGTCGCAGCAGATCAAGGTCGACGGCGGGCACAGCCAGTCGTTCAAGTTCAACACCACTGCGAACGCCAACGGACGAGCCTGGGTGACCGCCCAGCTCTACACGGCGGACGGAAAGCCCTACGGTGAGCCGATGACGTTCCAGGTGAACGTCACCGAGATCACCGCGACCGTGATGCTCGTCATCGCCGGCGGCGTACTGCTGCTGGTCCTCGCCGGCGTGCGGATCTACCTCCAGCGCAAGCGGATGGCCACGGCGCCCACCGAGGACGGGCCCGACGACGAGGGCCCGGACGGCGAAGAAGGCACGAACGGGGACAACGGCGGCACGGACGGCGATAAGCCCGAGCAGCCGAGTGACCCCACGCCGGACACCGGTTCGGAAAGCACCGACCCGTCCGGCTCAGGTGAGAAAGTGGACCGTTGATAGATGGCGGGGCCGGATGGCCCGCGACGGATGAGATGGGGCAGCGATGAACGCGCCGTACGACGGTGACCGCAGCCGGGACGCCCATGGCGACCCCGCTGGGCCGGTCCCTGCGACGCCCCAGGTGCCCGCAGCTTCCGGCCCCTACACCCAGGACTCCCCTGTCCAGGACGCCTACCGCGGCAACCCGCTCCACGCTCAGCACCCGACGGCCCAGGATCCGCCCGCCCCGGCGCACTACGACCGCGCCGTGCAGCCCCCGCCTCCCGGCGAGCACACGCAGCCGCTCTACCGGCAGCCTCCCGCGGCACAGCACACCCCCGACCCGCGGTTCTGGGCGGCGCCTCCGCCACCCGAGCCAGACGGTCCGACCCGCGACCTTTCATACGGCGACGCCGCCGCGACCACCCAGTTCGTGGGTGTCGACGACCTGATCACCCAGGCCTCCGAGGAGCGCCCGGAGTCCGATGCCTTCGCGCATCTCTTCCGGGACCAGCAGCCCTACGAGCCCCAGCGCCCCGCACCGGCACCGGCGGCACCCGCCATGGCCGGCGCAGTGGGGGTGCCGGGCCCGGAGGCCGTACCGGAGCAGCCCGCGCCGACTCCGGAGCCCGCACCCGCGGCGGCCGACAAGTCGTCCGGCGGCCGCGCGTCCGGCCTGCTCAAGTCCAGCGCCGTGATGGCCGCCGGCACGATGGTGTCGCGGCTCACCGGCTTCGTCCGCTCGGCGCTGATCGTCGCGGCGCTCGGCGGTGCGGTCCTCGGTGACTCCTGGCAGGTCGCCTACCAACTACCGACGATGATCTTCATTCTGACCATCGGCGGCGGCCTGAACTCCGTCTTCGTCCCGCAGCTCGTCCGCGCGATGAAAGAGGACGAGGACGGCGGCGAGGCCTACGCCAACCGCCTGCTCACACTCGTCATCGTGATCCTCGGAGCACTGACCGTCCTGGCCGTGGTGGCCGCGCCACTCCTGGTGAAGTTGGTCTCCTTCGACATCTCCCGCGATCCGGCAGCCAACGAGGTCGCTGTCGCGTTCACCCGCTACTGCGTGCCCACGATCTTCTTCATGGGTCTGCATGTCGTCATGGGACAGATCCTCAACGCCCGTGGCCGCTTCGGCGCGATGATGTGGACCCCGGTCCTCAACAACATCGTCATGATCGCCACCTTCGGCCTGTTCATCTGGGTCTACGGCTCGGCCAAAACGTCCCACATCGGCGTGACGACCATCCCCACCGAAGGCATCCGGCTGCTGGGGATCGGCACCCTCCTGGGCCTCGTCGTCCAGGCGCTGGCGATGATCCCGTACCTGCGCGACGCCGACTTCAAGCTCCGGCTGCGCTTCGACTGGCGCGGGCATGGTCTGGGCAAGGCCGCCAAGCTCGCCAAGTGGACGGTCCTGTTCGTCCTCGCCAACCAGGCGGGCGTCCTCGTCGTCACCCAGCTCTCCACCTGGGCCGGCAATACCGCCGACCGGCAGGGCCATCCGGGCACCGGCTTCATCTCCTACGCCAGCGCGCAGCTGATCTGGAACATGCCCCAAGCGATCATCACGGTCTCCGTGATGGCGGCGCTGCTACCGCGTCTGGCCCGCTCGGCGCACGACGGCGACACCGCGGCCGTCCGCGACGACATGTCCCAGGGTCTGCGGACCTCCGCCGTCGCCATCGTCCCGATCTCGTTCGGCTTCCTGTCTCTCGGCATCCCGCTGTGCACGCTGGTCTACGGCTCGTCCGGCGCCGGCATCCCCATGGGCTACATGCTGATGGCCTTCGGCGTCGGCCTGATCCCGTTCTCGGTGCAGTACGTCGTCCTGCGCGCCTTCTACGCCTACGAGGACACCCGCACCCCCTTCTACAACACGGTGATCGTCGCCGCCGTCAACGCCGTCGCCTCCGCCCTCTGCTTCCTGATCCTCCCAGCGCGCTGGGCCGTGATCGGAATGGCGGCCTCCTACGGCCTGGCGTACATCATCGGCGTGGGTGTGGCCTGGCGCCGCCTGAGCAAGCGCATGGGCGGCGACCTCGACACCGCGCATGTCGTGCGCACCTACGCACGGCTGGCCGGCGCCAGCGTTCCGGCCACGATCGTCTCCGGGGCCGTGGTGTACGGCATCATGCACACTCTCGACAGCGGGTTCCTCGGCTCGCTCGCCGCCCTCGTCGGCGGCAGCGTTGCACTTCTGGCGGTCTTCTACGCAGCCGCCCGAAAGATGCGGATTCAAGAGCTGAATGCCCTGGTCGGGATGGTCCGCGCCAAGCTGGGGCGCTGACCGAGCACAACCATCGGCCGCCACCGTGTGTCGTGCATAGTGGCGGACTGTGGGCACAATTGTCTTGGCTCATTGAGCCTGCAACGGATGGGGAGGCAGGAACGACGGTGGCGGAACGGAGCACGGCTGCCGTCGACGTGGCCGACACGAGCGGTGAGGAACCGCTGACCGCCAAGGCGGGTCAGGCCACGGACGACGGAGCGGAGGCCGAGAAGGTATCCGGCGGGGAAAAGGACACCGCACGCACTGACGAGATCGGTGCCGCGGCGGCCGAGTCCCAGCCACCGGAACTGCACAGTGGCCACAAGCTCGCCAGACGCTACCGTCTCGAGGAGTGCCTCACCCGTCTGGACGGATTCAGCAGCTGGCGCGCGGTCGACGAAAAGCTGCGCAGAGCTGTCGGCGTGCACATCCTGCCCTCCGACCACCCACGGGCCCGCCCTGTGCTGTCCGCGGCCCGCTCCTCCGCGCTCCTCGGCGACCCCCGGTTCGTCCAGGTCCTCGACGCCGTCGAGGAGAACGACCTGGTCTATGTCGTCCACGAATGGCTGCCGGACGCCACGGAGCTGACCACCGTCCTCGCGAGCGGGCCGCTCGAACCGCACGACGCCTACCAGCTCGTCAGCCAGGTCTCCCAGGCCATGGCCGCCGCGCACCGTGAAGGCCTGGCGCATCTGCGGATCACTCCCGGCTCGGTGCTGCGGACGGAATCCGGCCAATACCGCATCCGCGGCCTGGCCGTCATGGCCGCGCTGCGCGGCATCACCTGCGAACACCCCCAGCGCACGGACACCGAAGCGATCGGCGCACTGCTGTACGCCGCCCTGACCCAGCGCTGGCCGTACGAGAACGACGCCTACGGCCTCACCGGTCTGCCCAAGGGCGTCGGACTGGTCGCGCCCGACCAGGTGCGGGCGGGGGTCCACCGCGGGCTGTCCGAACTCGCCATGCGCGCGCTCGTCAACGACGGTGCCACGGCCTCGCGGCAGGAGCAGCCCTGCACCACGCCGGAGGAGCTGGCCAAGGCCGTCGCGGCGATGCCGCGTATTCGGCCTCCGGAGACGGCCTTCAACACGCCGCCGCCCTACCAGCGCACCGGATACCAGCAGGGCACCTACCGCCAGTCGCCGGCCCGCAACGGCCAGCCCGGCCGGCCGACGCAGGCCATCCCCACCCCACCGCCCCCATTGCAGAGCCGTACCGGCAAGGCGCTGAAGTGGTCCGTTTCCGCGCTGCTCATCGCGGCACTGGGACTGGGCAGCTGGCAGCTCGCGGACACCCTGCTCAAACTGGAGAACGACCGGGACACCCCGGGCAGTTCGCAGACGACCGGCGCCAAGGCCAAGAAGCCGGACGGCAAGCCGATCAAGATCGCAAATGCCGCGGAGTACTACCCCGACGGCAAGCCACAGCACCCCAACCAGGCGCAGGACACCTACGACGGGGACCCCGGCACCTACTGGCGCAGCCTGAGCTTCAAGCAAGGCCCCGACCTTGATCCGGCCTTCAAGCAGGGCGTCGGCCTGGTCTACGACCTGGGCTCGGAGCAAAAGATAAGCAGCGCGTCGATCGGGCTGCACTACGCCGGCAAGTACACCACCGTGACGCTGTATGCGGCCAACTCCCTCTCGCCCTCCGAACCGCTGAGCTCCATGCAAAAGCTCGGCAGCGCCCGGACATCGCAGACGACGGCGGAGGTCAAGCTCAAGAAGCCGGCGAAGGCGCGGTACGTCCTGGCCTGGATCACCGCCATGCCGTACTCCCCTAAAGATGCCTTCAGCGACCCCGGATACAAGCAGGGCGTGACGGAGGTTTCCTTCACCAGCTGAGAAGGCGGCGAGCTCAGCAGCTGTCCAGAAATAGTGCGGGGCCCCGGTCGGATGGAACGGCCAGGGCCCCGAATTCATCGGCATTTACTTTCCTGACCTGGCGGGCTTCAATGGGACCCGAGATCAGGCAGCTACGGCCGGGGGGCCCGTGTCCACCGACAGCGACGAGGCTTCGACACCAACCGACGCCGATCTCCTTGCCCTGCATGTGAAGGGCGACCCCGATGCTTTCGGGGAGATCGTCCGACGCCACCGCGACCGCCTCTGGGCCGTGGCACTGCGCACCCTCGGCGATCGCGAAGAAGCCGCCGATGCCGTCCAGGACGCCCTGGTCTCCGCCTACCGCGCGGCTCACACCTTCCGCGGGCAGTCCGCCGTGACGACCTGGCTGCACCGCATCACGGTGAATGCCTGCCTGGACCGGGCCCGCAAGGCCGCCTCCCGGCGCACCTCGCCCGTTGCCGAGACCGAGCGGCTGGAACAGCTCCTCGAGCCACAAGAGTCCGCCGCCGTTCCCGCCGAGCGGCACGACTTGCACCGACAGCTGCTCGGCGCACTGCGCACCCTCCCTGAGGAACAGCGCGCCGCGCTCGTCCTCGTCGATATGCAGGGTTATCCGGTCGCCGAGGCCGCCGAGGTCCTCGGGATCCCGACAGGGACGGTGAAGAGCCGCTGCGCACGGGGCCGCGCTCGGCTCCTTCCTTTGGTCACCCATCTGCGCGCCGAGGGCGGGGATAGCCGGCCTGCGAGCGGGGGAAGGAACCGGGCGCAGGGGACATCCGTCCCACCGACGGCAGGACCGAATGACACAGGTGCCGTGAAGGGCGGAGGTGGGCGAGCGTGACGTCGACGACCGGCTCGGAGGAGCACCCGGAGGTCGCCGAGATCTCCGAGTTCACGGACGGACTGCTGCCCCCGTCCCGCACGACGGAGCTCCGCGACCATCTCACCGACTGTCCGCTGTGCGCAGACGTCCATGCCTCCTTGGAGGAAATCCGGGAGCTACTCGGCACGCTCCCCGGCCCGGCTAGGATGCCCGCCGATGTCGCCGGGCGCATCGATGCCGCCCTCGCGGCCGAGGCTCTGCTGGACTCCACCACTCCCGCCACAGGGACTCTTGTTTCACGTGAAACATCCATCGCTCCGGCTTCGGTTTCACGTGAAACCAATGTGGAATCGCCCACACACGGCACACCGCCGGATCGACCAGCGGGTCGCCCCCGGGGTGCCTCCGGGCCCAGCCGCCAGGCACCGGGCACCCGCTCGTCCCGTTCGCGACGCTGGCCCCGGATCCTGCTCAGCACGGCAGCGGCTGCGGCGGCCATCAGCATCGGCGGTCTCCTCATTCAGAACGCTGCCACCGACGGCACACAAGCCACCAACCGGGACCACGCGAGCGCATCCGCCGAGCAGAGCCCCGACGGCTCGGCCCTGACCGCCGCGTCCCTCGGAACACACGTCCACGGCCTGCTCGCGGCGAAGCACGGACACAAATCCCCGGAGATCGGCACCCGCAGCTCCCCCGAAACGCCGCTACGGGGCGATGCCAACACCGCCCCGTCGTGTGTGCGCCAAGGCATCGGCCGTACGGAAGCGCCGCTTGCATCCAGCCAGAACACCTTCAACGGCAAGGACGCCTACCTCGTGGTGCTGCCGCACGCGTCCGACCCGTCACGCGTCACCGCCTACGTCGTGTCCGCCTCGTGCGTCTCCGCTACCCCACCGGCTCCCGGCACGGTCCTGCTGACCCACTCGTACCAGCGAGACTGAACGACGAGACGTGCGCTGTGGCACTCCGGGAATGCTGGCCCCGTAGGATCCGTTGGGTGGGGTGAGAGTTCCGAGACCCCAGCAAGCAGTCGGCAGAGACAAGGAAGACACCCGTGAGCGACGTTCGCAACGTGATCATCATCGGCTCCGGGCCCGCGGGCTACACGGCAGCGCTGTACACCGCCCGCGCGTCCCTGAAGCCGCTGGTCTTCGAAGGTGCCGTCACCGCCGGCGGCGCGCTGATGAACACCACCGACGTGGAGAACTTCCCCGGCTTCCGCGACGGCATCATGGGGCCGGACCTGATGGACAACATGCGAGCCCAGGCCGAGCGCTTCGGTGCCGAGCTCGTGCCGGATGACATCGTCGCGGTCGACCTCTCCGAGGAGGTCAAGACCGTCACCGACACCGCGGGCAACGTCCACCGGGCGAAGACCGTCATCGTCAGCACCGGCTCGCAGCACCGCAAGCTGGGACTCCCTCGTGAGGACGAGCTGTCCGGCCGCGGCGTCTCCTGGTGCGCGACCTGCGACGGATTCTTCTTCAAGGGCCAGGACATCGCCGTCATCGGTGGCGGCGACACCGCGATGGAAGAGGCAACCTTCCTCTCTCGCTTCGCCAACTCCGTCACGGTCGTCCACCGCCGCGAGGCCCTGCGGGCGAGCAAGGCGATGCAGGATCGTGCCTTCGCCGACCCGAAGATCAAGTTCGTATGGGACAGCGAGGTCGCCGAGATCCACGGTGAGAACAAGCTCACCGGCCTGACGCTCCGCAACGTCAAGACCGGCGAGACCTCCGACCTCCCGGTGACCGGCTTGTTCATCGCGATCGGCCACGACCCGCGGACCGAGCTGTTCAAGGGCCAGCTGAATCTGGACGACGAGGGCTACCTCAAGGTCGCGGCGCCCAGCACGCGTACCAACCTGACGGGCGTCTTCGCCGCCGGAGATGTCGTCGACCACACCTACCGCCAGGCGATCACCGCGGCCGGCACGGGTTGCTCCGCCGCCCTCGATGCGGAGCGGTTCCTCGCGGCGCTGTCCGACGGAGAACCCACGGCCGAGCCGGAGAAGACCGTCTCCGCCTGAACTCGCCCCCCCCCAGCTTTTCACCACCCACCCAGTAAGGAGATTGCCATGGCCGGCGCCACGGTGACCGTGACGGACGACAACTTCGAAGAGGTCGTCCTCAAGAGCGACAAGCCCGTCCTCGTCGACTTCTGGGCCACCTGGTGCGGCCCGTGCCGCCAGGTCGCCCCGTCCTTGGAAGCCATTGCCTCCGAGCACGACGAGATCGTCATCGCCAAGCTGAACACCGACGAGAACCCGGCGACCACCGCCAAGTACGGCGTCATGTCCATCCCGACCATGAACGTCTACCAGGGCGGCGAGGTCGTGAAGACCATCGTCGGCGCCAAGCCGAAGGCTGGTATCGAGCGGGAGCTGGCGGATTTCCTCCTCGCCAAGTAGTCATCACGTTTCACGTGAAACAACGGGCCCGTCCCCTCGTGGGGGCGGGCCCGTTCCCTGTGCGGCTGAGCCGCTACAGCGGTCGGAGCGCGGGTTCCTTCTGGACGGCTCCCAGCAAACGGTCCAGGGCCAGCTCCACGTCTTCCTTCCACGAGATAGTGGCCCGCAGCTCAAGCCGCAGCCGCGGGAAACGTGGGTGGGGACGTACGGTCTTGAAGCCCACCGCGAGAAGATGGTCGGCGGGCAGGACACACGCCGGCTCGGTCCAGCGGGCATCGCCGAAGGCCTCGATGGCCTTGAAGCCGCGCTGGATGAGGTCCTTGGCAACCGTCTGCACCATCACCCGGCCCAGCCCCTGACCCTGGTAACCCGGGGTCAGCCACGCCGTGAGCAGCTGCACCGCATCCGCCGACACCGGACTGGTGGGAAAGGCCATGGACCGCGGCACATAGGCGGGCGGGGCATACATCACGAACCCGACGGGGACGTCGTCGACATAGACCAGCCGCCCGCAGGAACCCCACTCCAGCAATACCGCCGAGATCCAGGCTTCCTTCTCCAGCTCGGGTCGGCCCGCCTTTACTGCGGCTTCGCCGCTGACGGGGTCGAGCTCCCAGAAGACACAGGAGCGGCAGCGCTTGGGGAGATCCGGAAGGTTGTCCAGCGTGAGCGGTACGAGCCGACGGCCCATGAAGCCAGATCCTCACTTCCCTCGCCTGCCGCACCGCGCAGCGCCGTCAGTGCCGCCTGCTCCCTGAGCAGGCCACCGACGAACCCTCCGACGGCAGCAAGGCCGAACCCCGCTGCCAACAGTCCGGTGCGGCTCACTGATCGCATGGCCTCTCCTCGTTGTGAGGTCTCTCCATGTGGATGCGTGCCATACCCGATCGCATCGTATCCACCCTTTACGGGCACGGGTACCGGCAAAGAGCAAAGGGCGGGCCGTGTTCCGGTATGGACTCCGGAACACGGCCCGCCCAAGAACCGACCCCGCGTCAGCTCATTCCGTGTCGTCGCTCTCCTCGGCGAGCGTCTTCCCCAGGACCGGACCTTCGCCGGGGGCCAGCGTGCCAAGAATGCGCTCCAGATCGTCCATTGAGGCGAACTCGACGACGATCTTGCCCTTCTTCTGGCCGAGGTCGACCTTCACCCGGGTCTCGAAACGGTCCGACAACCGCGTGGCGAGACCGGTGAGCGCGGGGGACACCAGAGCTCCCGCACGCGGCTTCTTGGCCTTGGGCGCACTCTTGGGGTCCGCCCCCAGGACCTTCACGATCTCCTCAAGGCTGCGGACCGACAGTCCCTCTCGCACAGCACGGTGCGCGAGGTGTTCCTGCTCCTCGTGATCCTCCACGGCAAGCAGGGCACGGGCATGTCCCGCGGAGAGCACACCCGCCGCGAGCCTGCTCTGGACCGATGGCGCCAGCTTCAGCAGCCGCAGTGTGTTGGTGACCTGCGGACGCGATCGCCCGATCCGGTCAGCCAGCTCGTCATGCGTGCACTTGAAGTCCTTCAGCAGCTGGTCGTAGGCAGCCGCCTCTTCCAGCGGATTGAGCTGTGCCCGGTGCAGGTTTTCCAGAAGCGCATCGAGCAGCAGCTTCTCGTCTTCCGTGGCCCGGACGATGGCAGGAATCTTCTCCAGCCCGGCCTCACGGCACGCCCGCCAGCGACGCTCGCCCATGATGAGCTCGTAGCGCTCCGGCGCGGTCTGGCGGACCACGACCGGCTGAAGCAGGCCCACCTCTCGGATGGAGACCACCAGCTCGGCGAGCGCGTCCTCGTTGAACACCTCCCGCGGCTGCCGCGGGTTGGGCGTGATCGCATCCAGCGGCACCTCGGCGAAATGCGCGCCCGCGACCTCTGATACGTCCTGAGGCATCGCCTCGGGCTCGGCCGGTGCCGTTGTTTCACGTGAAACACCGCTTGCCGGCAGCGCTGCGACCTTGGCGGCCGCCACCCCCCGGTCCGGTGTCAGTACCGGTACGGCCGACGGTGACGTCGCACCCCTTCCCACCACAGGCCCGTTGTCCGTGCTCTGCGGTGCCGCGGGGATCAGCGCACCGAGCCCACGGCCCAGTCCTCTACGTCGTTCGCTCACTGAGTCCCCTCCGACATGCTGTGCTGTCCTTCATAGTTGACGGCGAGGCCCTGACCACCGGTCTGAGGGGCCCCACGCAACGCGATCTCTCTGGCCGCTTCGAGATACGAGAGCGAACCGCTGGATCCCGGGTCATAGGTGAGCACCGTCTGCCCATAGCTGGGTGCCTCGGAGATACGCACCGAGCGGGGGATGCTCGTACGGAGCACCTCGTTCCCGAAGTGGCTACGTACCTCGTCGGCGACCTGGGAGGCCAGCCGGGTGCGCCCGTCATACATGGTGAGCAGGATCGTCGAGACATGGAGCTTGGGGTTGAGATGCCCCCGCACCAGGTCGACGTTCCGCAGCAACTGCCCCAGGCCTTCCAGCGCGTAGTACTCACACTGAATCGGGATCAGCACCTCGGCGCCGGCGACCAGAGCGTTCACGGTCAGCAGGCCCAGCGAGGGCGGGCAGTCGATGAGGATGTAGTCCAGCGGTTGCTCATACGCCTTGATGGCCCGGTCCAGCCGGCTCTCCCGGGCCACCAGCGAGACCAGCTCGATCTCCGCACCGGCCAGGTCGATCGTGGCGGGCGCACAGAACAGGCCCTCCACATCCACCACCGGCTGCACCACATCGGAGAGCGGCTTGCTGTCCACCAGCACGTCGTAGATCGATGGCACTTCGGCGTGGTGATCGATCCCCAGCGCCGTCGAGGCATTGCCCTGTGGATCGAGATCGACCACCAGGACCCGTGCCCCGTGCAGGGCCAGCGAGGCCGCCAGGTTCACCGTGGTCGTGGTCTTGCCAACCCCGCCCTTCTGGTTGGCAACCACCATGACCCGGGTCTGTTCGGGCCGGGGCAGCCCGTCGCCCGCGCGGCCAAATGCCTCTACCGCCAGCTGAGCTGCACGACCGATCGGGGTGTCGTCCATCGGGGGCGGCGTTTCACGTGAAACGTCGTCCCCGAACGACTCGTTACGGGGACCGGGGACCGGATCGGTCATCGGTCCCGCGATGTTGGCGTCGGACCGCAAGGATTCACTCTCCTCGACATCAGGCTCGCAATGGTCAGAGCCTGCCATGCTTTCGGTGTCGTGAACCAGTGAGGTCCGTTCTCCTGTGGACGAATCCACTTCTGTGGATACTTCCGTGACCCTTGTGGGCTTACGGTCGCGCGGCGCGGCGGCCGCGCGACCACGGTCAATGATCCCTTGCAGCAGAGAACGACGTTTCACGTGAAACACGATGCCAGCGCCGCGCCCGATTAAGTCGCGACACTCCGTCCTATGACGTTTTGATGGCGTTTACGGAATTTGCCTTATTCATTGCCGCGCAGCTGACAGGCCCGCGGCAGCGACGCCCGCCTGGGCGCCTCCGGCATCAGAACGTCAGCGCCGACGCCCTCTCGACACACGGCTGACGCGCGCCGCCTTCGCCCGCTTGGCCGCGAAGCGCACACCGCCAGGGCTCTCGCCGACCTCGACGCGCACGACGGTCGACGGCGGATCCACGATGCCCTCGCCCACGTGCACCACCGACGTCTGCACCACGCCGAGCTTGCTCAGCGCTGCCCGAGCCCCCTTGAGCTCTTCCTCCGCCGCATCGCCCTTGAGCGCCAGCATCTCGCCGTAAGGACGCAGCAGCGGAACGCCCCAGCCGGCAAGCCGGTCGAGCGGGGCGACGGCCCGCGCCGTCACCACATGCACCTGCGGCAGTTTGCCCATGACCTCTTCGGCGCGCCCCCGCACCACCGTCACATGATCAAGCCCGAGCAGCTCGACGACCTCCTGCAGGAAGTTCGTCCGTCGCAGCAGCGGCTCCAGCAGCGTGATCTTCAGATCCGGCCGCACCAGTGCCAGCGGAATACCGGGCAGCCCGGCTCCCGACCCCACATCACAGACCGAGACACCCTCCGGAACCACCTCGGAGAGCACCGCGCAGTTCAGCAGGTGCCGCTCCCACAGCCGCGGCACCTCGCGCGGGCCGATCAGTCCTCGCCTCACCCCCGCGTCGGCGAGCAGTTCGCCGTACCGCACGGCCTCCGGAAAGCGCTCACCGAATACCTCCTGTGCCGCCTTCGGCGCAGGAGGGAGCTCCGCTGCTGCCTCCGTCACGGGAACCGCCCTTCCTCTGGACTGCTTTTCCTGCCGGGAACCGGGGGATACGCCCCGGGATAACACAGAACGCTGACAACATTTGGCCCCGCCTGCGAGCAGACGGGGCCAAAGAGCCTGAAGCGCTGAAAGATCAGGCCGGGAGAACGACCACTCGGCGCTGCGGCTCCTCGCCCTCGGACTCGCTGCGCAGCCCGGCCGCGGCCACCGCGTCGTGCACGACCTTGCGCTCGAACGGCGTCATCGGGTCGAGCTTCACCGGCTGACCGGTGCCCTTGGCCTCCTCCGCCGCCTTCGCACCGATCTCGGCGAGCTCCGTACGCTTACGCGCCCGGAAGCCGGCGATGTCCAGCATCAGACGGCTACGGTCACCGGTCTCGCGGTGCACGGCCAGCCGGGTCAGCTCCTGCAGCGCCTCCAGCACCTCACCATCACGGCCCACCAGCTTCTGCAGATCGCGGCCGGTCGAGTCGCTGATGATCGACACCGCGGCACGGTCGGCCTCGACATCCATGTCGATGTCGCCGTCGAGGTCGGCGATGTCCAGCAGCCCCTCGAGGTAGTCGGCCGCGATCTCGCCTTCCTGCTCCAGGCGGGTCAGGGTGTCGGTGCCCTCGGTGCCAGGGGTCGTGTCCGTCACGAAAGGACTCCTTCTTACTTCTTGGTCGGGTGCTTGGGGCGCTGCTGGCCCTTGCGCTGTCCGGACTTGCTGTTACGGGACCCGGAGGCGGAGGCGCCCTTCGTGGACGCGCCGCCCTTCTCGTTGCTGTCCTGCGGGGCCTTCTTCTCCAGCGACTGCTTCTTCGCGTCGCCGTCATCGGACGAGGCACCGCCGCCCGTCGAACCCGCCCGCGTACGGTTCTGCGCGCCACCGGCCGGGGCACCTGCGCCGGCCGAGGGGTGCTGACGCTTGGCCTTCGGCTGACGCTTGGGCTGCTGGCGGTTCTGACGCGCCTCCTCGGCGGCCTTCTTCGCCTCGACCTCGGCCGGGTCCTCGACCAGCTTGCCCTGGGCCCGCAGCCGCTCCTGGCGCTCCGTGAAGGCCCGGCTGCCCGGGGTGGGGTTACGACGGATGACGAACATCTGCTGGCCCATGGTCCACACGTTGGTGGTCAGCCAGTAGACGAGAACACCGACGGGGAAGTTGATACCGAAGACGGCGAACATGATCGGGAAGACGTACATCAGCATCTTCTGCTGCTGCATGAACGGCGTCTTCACCGTGAGGTCGACGTTCTTGGTCATCAGCTGGCGCTGCGTGTAGAACTGCGACGCCGACATCAGAACGATCATGATGATCGTGACGACGCGGACGTTGATGACCGAAGCATCCAGGCTCTGGATCTTCGCCGCGCTGTCCATGAACTTCGCCGCCAGCGGCGCACCGAAAATGTGCGCCTTCTGCGCGCTCACCAGCAGTGCCTGGTCGATGAAACCGACCGTCTTGCCGTTCGCGATGTGGCTGAGGACCTGGTACAGCGAGATGAAGAACGGCGACTGGGCCAGAATCGGGAGACAGCTCGAGAGCGGGTTGGTGCCCGTCTCCTTGTAGAGCTTCATCATCTCTTCGGACTGGCGCTGCTTGTCGCCCTTGTAGCGCTCCTGGATCGCCTTCATCTTCGGCTGGAGCGCCTGCATGTTCCGCGTCGACTTGATCTGCTTCACAAAGAGCGGGATCAGGCAGATACGGATCAGCACCACCAGCGAGACGATGGACAGACCCCACGCCGCGCCGCTGTTCGGATCAAAGATCAGGCTGTAGAACGAGTGGAACTGGACGATGATCCAGGAAACAGCGTAATAGAGAGGATTCAGGATCGTGTCCACGAATCAGGCTCCTTGGGCGTTGGGCTGAGTCTCGGGCTGGGCGACAGGCTCAGGGACGGTGGGCCCGCCCAGGCGGCTCCTCAGCCGCTGATGCCAAACCGGACGCTTCCGGGGAGGGACGTGGTCGACCCCACCGAGCGACCACGGATTGCAGCGCAGGATGCGCCAGGCAGTCAGCGCAGTCCCTTTCACCGCGCCATGCCGGTCAATGGCCGTATAGCCATAGTGCGAGCACGACGGGTAGTACTTGCAGACCGGGCCCAGCAGGGGGCTGATGGTCCACTGATAGATCTTGATCAAAAGCAGCAGCGGGTACTTCACTGTGCGCTCCCTCCCGGGTCCCGTCCGGGTTTCCGGGTGGTGTCCCCGGTGGGATTGCAGCCTTTCGACGCCCCTCCCAGTAGCCGCTGAAGCGCGGCGTCCAGGTCGTGGGCCAGCTGGTCGTGCTCCGCCGCACCCGCGCCGGGCAGGGCCCGTACGACAACCAGGCTACCGGCGGGAAGCCGGTCCAGCCGATCTCGCATGAGATGGCGAAGCCTGCGCTTGACCTTGTTGCGGACGACGGCGACGCCAACGGCCTTGCTCACGACGAAACCCGCACGCGCCGAGGGAACACATTCCCCCGGTGCGTGCGGGTCCGTTGCACCGCTACGAAAATGAACGACAAGGAGCGGGCGCCCGGCCCTGCGTCCCCGGCGTACCGCGGTCGCAAAGTCCTCGCGCCGCCTCAGCCGATACTCGGTAGGCAGCACGTCATGGACCTAGGTTCAGGCTGCTCAGGCCGACAGGCGGGCGCGACCCTTGCCACGGCGGGTCGCGAGAATCGCGCGGCCGGCACGCGTCCGCATACGCAGACGGAAGCCGTGGGTCTTCGCACGACGGCGGTTGTTCGGCTGGAAGGTGCGCTTGCTCACTCGGGGGCTCCAGGAATGCTTGTTGTCTCAAAGGCGAGACAGATGTGGGGCGCCGCTGGCTGTCACCGTGCGCCCACGAGTAACTCGCAACGCCTAAGTGCACCGCTTCACGATCACCAGAGCGCGATCTTTGCCCATCGGAGGCAGGCGGCAGCAGCCATCGACAACTCGACCTGGTCACGGTACGCGCGGCTACGCCATCCGGTCAAACCGGCTCCGGGATGACCCACACAGCCCCTTGTCAGGACACACTATGCACAGCCTGTGGACAACAACTTGAATCCGCAGGCCCGGCCTGACTACCGTTGGTGAACTCCGATTCCTTCCCGCCCGTCCTGAGAATCACACATTCGTGGGACTGTGAGAGAGCGTGCCTTGTGGCTGAAGTCCCTGCCGATCTTGCCGCAGTGTGGCCGCGCGTACTCGACCACCTCCTGCGTGCCGAGGCCGACGGCCTCAAGCCCAAGGACCAGGACTGGCTCAAGCGCACCCAGCCGCTGGCGCTGGTCGCCGACACTGCACTGCTCGCCGTCCCCAACGAATTCGCCAAGGGTGTGCTCGAAGGGCGGCTGGCGCCGCTGATCGGCGAGGCGCTCAGCCATGAATGCGGGCGGCCGATCCGGATCGCGATCACCGTTGACGACTCCTCCGAGGAGCCGCCGGCGCAGTCCGCGCACCCGGTGCAGCAGCAACAGCACCCGCAGTCGCCGCACCAGCCGTCACACCAGGCGCCGCCGCAGCACGACGCGTACGACGGCTATGACAACCGGCACGAGAGTCGGCACGACAACCGGCACGACAGTCGGCAGAGTTACGGGCACCAGGGCGACGAGATGCCCAACGTCCGGCCCGCCTACCCCGACTACCAGCAGCCCCGGCGCGAGCCCGGATCCTGGCCTCAGCACCCCACCACCATGGGCGGCGGCCCCGGCCCGCGCGACGACTACGGCTGGCAGCAACAGCACCTCGGCGGCTTCCCCGACCGCGACCCGTACGCCTCGCCGCCGCCCTCCCACATACAGCAGCAGAACGACTACCGTTCGCCGCGCCGCGACCTGTCCGAGCACCAGCCGCCCGGCCGGTCCGGCGGCCCCGCACTGCCCGCGCCCAGCGGAGCGCCCAGCCCGCTCGCCGCGCAGCCCGCGCCGGCCACCGGCCCCGGTGAGCCGACCGCGCGGCTGAACCCGAAGTACCTCTTCGACACCTTCGTCATCGGCGCCTCCAACCGCTTCGCGCACGCCGCCGCGGTCGCCGTGGCCGAAGCGCCGGCCAAGGCGTACAACCCGCTGTTCATCTACGGCGAATCGGGCCTGGGCAAGACCCACCTGCTGCACGCCATCGGGCACTACGCGCGGAGCCTGTATCCGGGCACCCGGGTGCGGTATGTGAGCTCGGAGGAGTTCACCAACGAGTTCATCAACTCCATCCGCGACGGCAAGGCGGACGCGTTCCGCAAGCGCTACCGCGACATGGACATCCTGCTCGTCGACGACATCCAGTTCCTGGCGAGCAAGGAGTCGACGCAGGAGGAGTTCTTCCACACCTTCAATACGCTGCACAACGCGAACAAGCAGATCGTGCTGTCCTCGGACCGGCCGCCCAAGCAGCTGGTCACCCTGGAGGACCGGCTGCGCAACCGCTTCGAGTGGGGCCTGATCACCGACGTCCAGCCGCCCGAGCTGGAGACCAGGATCGCGATCCTGCGCAAGAAGGCGGTGCAGGAGCAGCTGAACGCGCCGCCGGAGGTGCTGGAGTTCATCGCCTCGCGGATCTCGCGCAACATCCGCGAGCTGGAGGGCGCGCTGATCCGTGTCACGGCGTTCGCCTCGCTCAACCGGCAGCCGGTGGATCTGGGGCTGACCGAGATCGTGCTGAAGGATCTGATCCCGGGCGGCGAGGACGCGGCGCCGGAGATCACGGCCACCGCGATCATGGCGTCGACCGCTGACTACTTCGGGCTGACCGTCGACGACCTGTGCGGCTCCTCGCGCAGTCGGGTGCTGGTCACCGCCCGCCAGATCGCCATGTATCTGTGCCGTGAGCTGACCGATCTCTCGCTGCCGAAGATCGGCGCGCAGTTCGGCGGCCGGGACCATACGACCGTGATGCACGCCGACCGCAAGATCCGCGCGCTGATGGCCGAGCGGCGCTCCATCTACAACCAGGTCACCGAGCTGACCAACCGCATCAAGAACGGCTGAGGCCGGCCACGCCAGACGCGCACAGGGCGCTCCGGAGAACACGTTCCCGGGGCGCCCTTCGTCGTACGGGGACGCCCGACGAGGCGCTCCTGTCCCCTCCTGTCCCCTCCGGACGCCCTCCCGGACCCGTCCCGCCGCCGTCCCAAACCTGTGGAGCGTGCCGGGCGTGTTCGATTCCGCACCAGGTCACGGCCTCTCTCCACAGATTGGGCAAGAATCTTCCATCCACACCCTGGGGAGAGCAGAGTTATCCCTGGGGAATCCACAGGACGCCGTCCTGGCAGGGCATCGGGGGAGGTCAACCGGGTGTGGATTTGTGGCCAACCGTAATCCACAGGGTGTGGACAAAAATTTCATCCACAGAGGGGCCCTCAGCTTGTCCACCGGCTACCCACAGGAGAGGCTGCCTTGTCCCCAGCGATCCCCAGCTTCTCCACACCTCTGTCCACTGTTCGGCAACCCAACACCCGACCTCACCGGGCCGAGTGAAAGCCGTCACATCAAGTTGGCTGGTTGGGCTGTGGGGAACCGGGGTAAATCTGGGGATGGCGCTGGGGAGAACTACCCCTCCCCTGTGTATCCGGTGTGCAGAACTTTCGGCGGTCCACAGAATCGCCCGCTTATCCACGACTGCCACCCACAGGGCCGGTGGACAAAAAAGCCGTGTTGACCTGCGTAAAGGCAGTTGTCCACGGTTTCCACAGGCCCTACTACTACGACCACTGATATCTACCGGGGACTTCGCTTGAAAGCGGGGGCTGTGCACAAGTTGGCCGCCGAGCGCCCGGACCGGGTCGAGCCGACTTGACCCCGAGCGCCACCGACTGTCGGTGGCGTACGTCAGACTGGTCTCCGGCAACCCAGCCGACGAAGAAGGCCAGCAGGGCGCAAGCCAGCAACAGCAGGAGGCGGTTTCCGGTGAAGATCCGGGTGGAGCGCGATGTACTCGCGGAGGCAGTGGCCTGGGCGGCCAAGAGCCTCCCGGCCCGTCCGCCGGTGCCCGTCCTCGCGGGCCTGCTGCTCAAGGCGGAAGGCGGCTCCCTGAGCCTCTCCGGCTTCGACTACGAGGTCTCGGCGCGGGTCTCGGTGGAGGCGGAGGTCGATGAGGAGGGCACGGTCCTCGTCTCCGGCCGGCTGCTCGCCGACATCTGCCGGGCGCTCCCCAACCGCCCGGTGGAGATTTCCACCGACGGTGTACGAGTGACCGTGGTCTGCGGCTCGTCCCGCTTCACCCTCCACACCCTGCCTGTGGAGGAGTACCCGACGCTGCCGACGATGCCTACCGCCACCGGCACCGTCCCCGGTGAGGTCTTCGCCGCGGCCGCCGCCCAGGTAGCCATCGCCGCGGGCCGTGACGACACCCTCCCGGTGCTCACCGGCGTTCGCATCGAGATCGAGGGCGACACCGTCACGCTGGCCTCCACCGACCGCTACCGCTTCGCGGTCCGCGAGTTCCTCTGGAAGCCGGAGAGCCCGGACGCCTCGGCCGTCGCGCTGGTCCCCGCCAAGACGCTCCTGGACACCGCCAAGTCGCTGAGCAGCGGAGACACCGTCACGCTGGCGCTGTCTGGCTCGGGTGCGGGCGAGGGCCTGATCGGCTTCGAGGGCGCCGGGCGCCGTACGACGACGCGTCTGCTGGAAGGCGACCTGCCGAAGTACCGCACGCTCTTCCCGACCGAGTTCAACTCGGTCGCCGTGATCGAGACCGCCCCGTTCGTCGAGGCCGTCAAGCGTGTGGCGCTGGTGGCCGAGCGGAACACCCCGGTGCGGCTGAGCTTCGAGCAGGGTGTGCTGATCCTGGAGGCCGGTTCCAGCGACGATGCACAGGCTGTGGAGAGGGTCGACGCCGACCTGGACGGCGACGACATCTCCATCGCCTTCAACCCGGGCTTCCTCCTGGAGGGCCTGTCGGCCATCGACTCCCCCGTGGCGCAGCTGTCCTTCACGACGTCCACCAAGCCGGCACTGCTGAGCGGCCGCCCGGCCAAGGACGCCGAGGCGGACGACGCGTACAAGTACCTGATCATGCCGGTGCGGCTGAGCGGCTGACACGGGCCGAACACCTCCGGCTGGGAGCGCGAGGGTCGGCCCTCGCAAGGTCGCAGCATGCCGGTGCGGCTGAGCGGCTGACGTAGCTGGGCCGAGCGTCCGGCCGCTCATCGGAGCCCTTGCGGCGACTGGCTGAAGGGCCCCCGATGAGCGGCTGAGCCCACAGCTGTGCACGGGGTCGCGGGCGTAGGCTCGGACTCGGGTACAACAGCAACGACTACGTGCAAAGAGGGTCTCTGATGGAGCTCGGTCTCGTCGGTCTCGGCAAGATGGGCGGCAATATGCGCGAGCGCATTCGCCGCGCCGGCCACACCGTCGTCGGATACGACCGCAACCCGGACCTGGCTGATGTCAACAGCCTCAAGGAGCTTGTGGACAAGCTCAAGGGTCCCCGGGTCGTCTGGGTCATGGTGCCGGCCGGTGCCGCCACCCAGTCGACGGTCGACGAGCTTGCCGAGCTGCTCTCGCCCGGCGACATCGTCGTGGACGGCGGCAACTCCCGCTGGACCGACGACGAGAAGCACGCCGAGGAGCTCAAGGCCAAGGGCATCGGCTTCGTCGACTGCGGTGTCTCCGGTGGCGTGTGGGGCCTGGAGAACGGCTACGCGCTGATGTACGGCGGCGAGAAGGACGACGTCGCCAAGGTGCAGCCCATCTTCGACGCTCTCAAGCCCGAGGGCGAGTTCGGCTCTGTGCACGCCGGCAAGGTCGGCGCCGGCCACTTCGCGAAGATGGTCCACAACGGCATCGAGTACGCGATGATGCAGGCCTACGCCGAGGGCTGGGAGCTGCTGGAGAAGGTCGACTCCGTCACGGACGTGCGCGAGGTCTTCCGCTCCTGGCAGGAGGGCACGGTCATCCGCTCCTGGCTGCTGGACCTGGCCGTCAACGCCCTCGACGACGACGAGCACCTGGAGAAGCTGCGTGGCTACGCCGCCGACTCCGGTGAGGGCCGCTGGACCATCGAGGCCGCGATCGACAACGCCGTACCGCTGCCCGCGATCACGGCCTCGCTCTTCGCGCGCTTCGCCTCCCGTCAGGACGACTCCCCGCAGATGAAGATGATCGCCGCGCTGCGCAACCAGTTCGGCGGCCACGCGGTGGAGAACAAGAAGTAACCAGCAACAGCCAGTAGCCGGGGGAGGATCGGCGCACCAAGCCATGCACGTAACGCATCTCTCGCTCGCCGACTTCCGCTCGTACGCCCGGGTCGAGGTCCCGCTCGACCCGGGCGTCACGGCTTTCGTGGGTCCCAACGGCCAGGGCAAGACCAATCTGGTCGAGGCCGTCGGCTATCTGGCGACGCTCGGCAGCCACCGGGTCTCCTCCGACGCGCCGCTGGTGCGGATGGGCGCCGAGCGGGCAATCATCCGGGCCGCGGTCGTCCAGGGCGAGCGGCAGCAGCTCGTGGAGCTGGAGCTCAACCCGGGCAAGGCGAACCGCGCGAGGATCAACCGGTCCTCGCAGGTCAGACCGCGGGATGTACTGGGGATCATACGGACGGTGCTGTTCGCGCCGGAGGATCTGGCCCTGGTCAAGGGCGATCCCGGTGAGCGCCGGCGGTTCCTGGACGAGCTGGTCACGGCCCGCTCGCCGCGGATGGCGGGGGTGCGTTCCGACTACGACCGCGTCCTCAAGCAGCGCAACACCCTGCTGAAGACGGCGGCGCTGGCGCGGCGGCACGGCGGGCGACAGATGGATCTGTCGACCCTGGATGTGTGGGACCAGCATCTGGCGCGCGCGGGCGCCGAGTTGCTGGCACAGCGGCTGGACCTGATCGGTGCGCTGCAGCCGCTGGCGGACAAGGCGTATGAGCAACTGGCGCCCGGTGGCGGGCCGCTGGCACTGGAGTACCGCGGGTCGGCGGGCGAGGCGATGGCCGCCGTGTCGAGCCGCGAGGAGCTGTACAGCGTGCTGCTGGCGGCGCTTGGTGAGGCCCGTAAGGGCGAGATCGAGCGCGGAGTGACGCTGGTCGGTCCGCATCGTGACGATCTGGTGCTGAAGCTGGGGCAGCTCCCGGCAAAGGGCTATGCGAGCCATGGCGAGTGCTGGTCGTATGCGCTGGCGCTGCGGCTGGCCTCGTACGACCTGCTGCGGGCCGAGGGCAATGAGCCGGTGCTCGTCCTGGACGACGTCTTCGCGGAGCTGGACGCGCGGCGGCGGGAGCGGCTGGCGGAGCTGGTGGCGCCGGGTGAGCAGGTGCTGGTGACCGCGGCGGTGGACGACGATGTGCCGGGCGTACTGGTCGGCGCGCGCTATGCGGTGTCCGACGGCAGCGTGCAGAAGGTGACGCCGTGAGCGCCCCGGAGCCGGAGCGGCCCAAGGCGCCGGAGCTGTCCGGTGTGGATCTGGCCCGTCAGGCGCTGGTGGCCGCCAAGGAGCAGGCACGTGCGCGGGGCGCGGCCGCACAGCAGAAGAAGCAGGCCCGGCGCGGCGGGCTGCGCTCGGGTGCGCGGGCGGACGGCCGCGATCCGCTGCCGCTGGGTGCGGCGATCAACCGCCTGATCACGGAGCGCGGCTGGGAGACACCGGCGGCGGTCGGCGGGGTGATGGGGCGCTGGCCGCAGCTGGTCGGGCCCGAGGTGGCGCAGCACTGCGAGCCGCAGAAGTACGACGAGGACGCGCGCGTGCTGACGGTGCAGTGCGACTCGACGGTGTGGGCGACGCAGCTGCGGCTGCTGGCGCCGCAGCTGGTGGCGCGGCTCAACCAGGACCTGGGCCAGGGCACCGTAAAGCTGATCAAGGTGCTGGGGCCCGGCGGTCCCGCACGGCGCTACGGATCCCTGCGGGCGCCCGGCAGTAAGGGCCCCGGCGACACCTACGGCTAGGCCCCGGCCGGTGGGCGGGTGCGGTGTTTCACGTGAAACAGCCGCCCCGTCCCGCTTGCGGCCCTTGTGGACGGTTTCACGTGAAACACCGCACTGCCGTACGACCCCTGTAAACGCATGGGGTGGATGAGACTCCGCTCACGGTAGCCGCCGGTTGACAGCCGGAAGCGCTGAGTGCCCGTGTGAGCGTCCTGAGGCCCCTTCTCGAATATGGGGAGTCGGCGGACGTCAGTTCAGGGCGGCACATGACGACTCAGGTGCCTGCAAACCCCCATGAGTGTCAGCGCTACCGGTAGACTGGTGGCAATCCCGCCCACTCGCGGAACATGTCGAACGACGCAGCCGTTCTCGCCTGTCTTTTCTGGGGTTGCCCCGCAGGCGCGGAAGGGCTTGTGCTGTGCCAGAAAGGGCGCTTCGTGGCCGACTCCGGCGACCTCAACGAGAACAACACGGCTTCTACTGAAGAGGGGGTTCCTGCCGGCGCCATGGGCGACTCCTCGGTGGAGAAGTCGTACGACGCCAGCGCGATCACCGTCCTCGAAGGCCTGGACGCGGTCCGTAAGCGCCCCGGCATGTACATCGGCTCGACAGGCGAGCGCGGTCTGCACCACCTCGTGTACGAGGTCGTCGACAACTCCGTCGATGAGGCGCTGGCCGGTCATGCGGACACCATCGACGTGACGATCCTGCCCGACGGCGGCGTCCGCGTGATCGACAACGGCCGCGGTATCCCGGTCGGCATCGTGCCGTCGGAGAACAAGCCGGCCGTCGAGGTCGTGATGACGGTGCTGCACGCCGGCGGCAAGTTCGGCGGCGGCGGTTACGCGGTCTCCGGTGGTCTGCACGGCGTGGGTGTGTCCGTCGTGAACGCGCTGTCGCAGCGGGTGGCGGTCGAGGTCCGTACGGACGGCTACCGCTGGACGCAGGAGTACAAGCTCGGTGTGCCGACGGCGCCGCTGGCCAAGCACGAGGCCACGGACGAGTCCGGTACCTCGGTGACCTTCTGGGCCGACGGCGACATCTTCGAGACCACCGCCTACAGCTTCGAGACGCTGTCGCGGCGCTTCCAGGAGATGGCGTTCCTCAACAAGGGTCTGACGATCGCGCTGCGGGACGAGCGCCTGGACCATGTGGACGAGGAGGGCAACCCGCTCTCCGTCAGGTACCACTACGAGGGCGGCATCGTCGACTTCGTGAAGTACCTCAACTCGCGCAAGGGCGAGCTGGTCCACCCGACCGTCATCAGCGTGGACGCCGAGGACAGGGAGCGGATGCTCTCGGTCGAGATCGCGATGCAGTGGAACACCCAGTACAGCGAGGGTGTCTACAGCTTCGCGAACACCATCCACACGCATGAGGGCGGCACCCACGAAGAGGGCTTCCGGGCGGCGCTGACGGGCCTGATCAACCGCTACGCGCGCGACAAGAAGCTGCTGCGGGAGAAGGACGACAACCTCACGGGTGAGGACATCCGCGAGGGTCTGACGGCGATCATCTCGGTCAAGCTGGGCGAGCCGCAGTTCGAGGGCCAGACCAAGACGAAGCTGGGCAACACCGAGGCGAAGACGTTCGTTCAGAAGGTCGTCCACGAGCACCTCACGGACTGGCTGGACCGCAACCCCAACGAGGCCGCGGACATCATCCGCAAGGGCATCCAGGCGGCCACCGCCCGCGTCGCCGCCCGCAAGGCGCGCGATCTGACCCGCCGTAAGGGCCTGCTGGAGACGGCGTCGCTGCCGGGCAAGCTGAGCGACTGCCAGTCCAACGACCCGACCAAGTGCGAGATCTTCATCGTCGAGGGTGACTCCGCCGGCGGCTCGGCGAAGTCCGGCCGTAACCCGCAGTACCAGGCGATCCTCCCGATCCGCGGCAAGATCCTTAACGTCGAGAAGGCCCGGGTCGACAAGATCCTGCAGAACAACGAGGTCCAGGCGCTGATCTCGGCGTTCGGCACGGGTGTGCACGAGGACTTCGACATCGAGAAGCTCCGCTATCACAAGATTATCTTGATGGCGGACGCCGACGTCGACGGCCAGCACATCAACACCCTGCTGCTCACCTTCCTCTTCCGCTTCATGCGGCCGCTGGTCGAGGCCGGGCACGTCTACCTCTCCCGCCCGCCGCTCTACAAGATCAAGTGGGGCCGGGACGACTTCGAGTACGCCTACTCCGACCCGGAGCGCGACGCCCTGATCGAGCGCGGCAAGCAGGCCGGCAAGCGCATCAAGGACGACTCGGTCCAGCGGTTCAAGGGTCTGGGCGAGATGAACGCCGAGGAGCTGCGGGTGACCACGATGGACATCGACCACCGGGTCCTGGGCCAGGTCTCACTCGATGACGCCGCCCGCGCGGACGACCTGTTCTCGGTGCTGATGGGAGAGGACGTCGAGGCGCGCCGCTCCTTCATCCAGCGCAACGCCAAGGACGTCCGCTTCCTCGACATCTGAGCCCTGTCGGCCCTCACAACAGCCGCAGCTCGAAAGGACTTTGAACAGCAATGGCCGACGAGAACCCCCCTGTGACCCCGGACGGCGTGACTCCCGAGGGCGCGCCCGCCACCATCGAAGGTGTCGGGATGCGCGTCGAGCCCGTCGGGCTCGAAACGGAGATGCAGCGCTCCTACCTCGACTACGCGATGTCCGTCATCGTCTCGCGTGCGCTGCCGGACGTACGGGACGGCCTCAAGCCCGTCCACCGCCGCGTCCTGTACGCGATGTACGACGGCGGCTACCGCCCCGAGAAGGGCTTCTACAAGTGCGCCCGCGTCGTCGGTGACGTCATGGGTACGTACCACCCGCACGGCGACTCCTCGATCTACGACGCGCTGGTGCGCCTGGCGCAGCCGTGGTCGATGCGGATGCCGCTGGTGGACTCCAACGGCAACTTCGGTTCCCCGGGCAACGACCCGGCCGCCGCCATGCGGTACACCGAGTGCAAGATGAAGCAGCTGTCGATGGAGATGCTCCGGGACATCGACGAGGAGACCGTCGACTTCCAGGACAACTACGACGGCCGTAACCAGGAGCCGACGGTCCTGCCGGCGCGCTTCCCCAACCTGCTGATCAACGGCTCGGCCGGTATCGCGGTCGGTATGGCCACGAACATCCCGCCGCACAACCTGCGCGAGGTTGCGGACGGCGCGCAGTGGGCGCTGGCCCACCCGGAAGCCTCGAGCGAGGAGCTGCTGGACGCGCTGATCGAGCGCATCAAGGGCCCCGACTTCCCCACCGGCGCGCTGGTGGTGGGCCGTAAGGGCATCGAGGAGGCGTACCGCACCGGCCGTGGCTCGATCACGATGCGGGCGGTGGTGGCGGTCGAGGAGATCCAGAACCGCCAGTGCCTGGTGGTCACGGAGCTGCCGTACCAGACCAACCCGGACAACCTCGCGCAGAAGATCGCCGACCTGGTCAAGGACGGCAAGATCGGCGGCATCGCGGATGTCCGCGACGAGACGTCCTCGCGTACGGGCCAGCGCCTGGTCATCGTCCTCAAGCGGGACGCGGTCGCCAAGGTCGTCCTCAACAACCTCTACAAGCACACCGATCTGCAGACCAACTTCGGCGCGAACATGCTCGCCCTGGTGGACGGCGTGCCGCGCACGCTCTCCCTGGACGCGTTCATCCGTAACTGGGTCAACCACCAGGTCGAGGTCATCGTCCGGCGGACGAAGTTCCGGCTGCGCAAGGCCGAGGAGCGGGCGCACATCCTGCGCGGTCTGCTCAAGGCGCTGGACGCGATCGACGAGGTCATCGCGCTGATCCGGCGCAGCGAGACGGTCGAGGTGGCGCGCGAGGGCCTGATGGGCCTGCTGACCATCGACGAGATCCAGGCGAACGCGATCCTGGAGATGCAGCTGCGCCGGCTGGCCGCCCTGGAGCGCCAGAAGATCACCGCCGAGCACGACGAGCTGCAGCGAAAGATCAGCGAGTACAACGCGATCCTGGCCTCGCCGGAGCGCCAGCGCCAGATCATCAGCGAGGAACTGGCCGCGATCGTCGAGAAGTTCGGCGACGACCGGCGCTCCAAGCTGGTGCCCTTCGAGGGCGACATGTCCATCGAGGACCTGATCGCCGAGGAGGACATCGTCGTCACGATCTCCCGTGGCGGCTATGTGAAGCGTACGAAGACCGACGACTACCGCTCGCAGAAGCGCGGCGGCAAGGGCGTGCGGGGCACGAAGCTGAAGGAAGACGACATCGTCGACCACTTCTTCGTCTCCACCACCCACCACTGGCTGCTGTTCTTCACGAACAAGGGCCGGGTCTACCGCGCGAAGGCGTACGAGCTGCCGGACGCGGGCCGCGATGCCCGCGGTCAGCATGTGGCCAATCTGCTCGCCTTCCAGCCGGACGAGCAGATCGCGCAGATCCTGGCGATCCGCGACTACGAGGCCATGCCGTATCTGGTGCTCGCCACCAAGGCCGGCCTGGTGAAGAAGACACCGCTCAAGGACTACGACTCGCCCCGCTCCGGCGGCGTCATCGCGATCAACCTGCGCGAGCAGGAGGACGGCACGGACGATGAGCTGATCGGCGCCGAGCTGGTGTCGGAGACCGACGACCTGCTGCTGATCAGCAAGAAGGCACAGTCGATCCGGTTCACCGCGACGGACGAGGCGCTGCGCCCGATGGGCCGGGCCACCTCCGGCGTCAAGGGCATGAGCTTCCGCGAGGGCGATGAGCTGCTCTCGTTGAATGTGGTGCGTGAGGGTACGTTCGTGTTCACCGCGACGGACGGCGGCTACGCCAAGCGCACTCCGGTGGACGAGTACCGCGTCCAGGGTCGCGGCGGCCTCGGCATCAAGGCCGCCAAGATCGTGGAGGACCGGGGTTCGCTGGTCGGTGCGCTGGTGGTCGAGGGGACCGATGAGATCCTGGCGATCACCCTGGGTGGTGGCGTGATTCGTACGCGGGTCAACGGAGTCCGGGAGACCGGCCGTGACACCATGGGCGTCCAACTGATCAACCTGGGCAAGCGAGATGCCGTGGTCGGCATCGCACGGAACGCCGAGGCCGGTCGTGAGGCCGAAGAGGTCGACGGGGTCGAAGGGGCCGAGGAGACCGAAGAGGTCACGGAGGCCGAGCCGACGGCGGCCGAGGGCGAGCAGCCCGCGGCGGAGTAGCACGAGGAGTAGGTCGTGAGTGGAGCCACGGGCGCTGCAGCGGGTGGATCGGGAGCCAAGAAGGGCTCTTCGTCCGGACCCGCGACCGTGACGGAAGTCGGCGCCCGTGGCTCTGCCGCGTCCGAAGGCCCCCGAGACGAGGGCTCCAACAAGGGGGGAACCGTGACCGATACGCGTCAGCCGCAACCTCAACCGCAGCCGCGCCCGCAGGCCCAGCCGCAACCGCCGGCCCAGGGCGGCCAGGGGCAGCCGTATCAGCCGCCTCAGGCCTATCCCACGGGCGGCGGTACCGGTGGCGGTCAGACGGTGCGCAAGCCCCGTACGGGCGCCGGCACGGTGCCGCGCACCCGCAAGGCCAGACTGCGGGTGGCGCGGGCCGATCCCTGGTCGGTGATGAAGGTCAGCTTCCTGCTGTCGATCGCGCTGGGTATCTGCACGGTGGTGGCCGTCTCGGTGCTGTGGATGGTGATGAACGCGATGGGCGTCTTCTCCACCGTCGGCGGCACGATCAGCGAGGCGACCGGCTCGGGCGACGGCGGCGGGTTCGATCTGCAGTCGTTCCTGTCGCTGCCGCGGGTGCTGCTGTTCACATCGGTCATCGCGGTGATCGATGTGGTGCTGGCGACGGCGCTGGCGACGCTGGGTGCGTTCATCTACAACCTGTCGGCGGGCTTCGTGGGCGGGGTCGAGCTCACCCTTGCCGAGGACGAGTAGAGCCCCTGGTGGCAGGCCCTTCGGGCGGCCGGCGGAACCGATTTTGGGAACGCCTCTGAAGTGCGCTAATCTTTCGGTGCAGCGAACGCGCGGCTATAGCTCAGACGGTTAGAGCGCTTCCCTGATAAGGAAGAGGCCCCAGGTTCAAGTCCTGGTAGCCGCACTGCACACTCGGCCCGGCCGGAGATTTCTCCGGCCGGGCCGATGCGTTGTGCCGTACGGAGAGCGTGCGCGGCGCCGGGCCGATTCGCCGTAAGGGAAACGGAAGTTGAGCCTCCTGCGAGGTCAGGTGTCTGGTTGCAGCCGAGCCCGGCCTAGATAACCGATCGGTATCGGTCGGTGTGTATCATCGGCCGACATAGGTCCCCTACGTCAACGAAAGACGAGGTCGCGCGGTGAAGAAGCTTCTCCTGGTCGCACTGGCCGCCATCGGCGGGCTCCTCGTGTACCGCCAGATCCAGGCGGATCGCGCCGAGCAGGATCTGTGGACGGAGGCGACCGACTCCGTGCCCGCAGGTTCGGGTGTGTGAGACCCCAACGCACAGCAGTTCGTACGGACCCCGGTTGCCTTTGGCAGCCGGGGTTTCGTGCATTGTGGGTGGCGCGACGCCATGGAGCGTCTTCGAACGTATGTGCGTTGCAACGGATTGGCGTTGTTGCGAGGCCGTGACGCCAATCTTCTTGAATTTGCGATAGCACATTACTAACTTGCAGTAGCAAAGTTGATGTGCGTGGTATCCCGGTGTGCGTTGATGTGCGGGAAGAGACACGCGGTACGCAAGGGGGACGAGGGATATGGCACGACGACACCGCAAAGGGGCGGTGGCGTTGCTCGGCGGACTGCTGGCGGCGCTCGTCGCCGCGCCGCTGCAGACAACGCCGGCCGCGGCGAGTGCGGCAACCGCGCCGGTCGCGCCGTCCGTCAAGGGTTCCGGCATGGTGATGGTGCTGGACTCCTCCGGCTCCATGGCCGAGAAGGACGGCTCCGGCGGCACCCGGATCGCCGCCGCCCGTAAGGCCGTCGGCACAGTCGTCGACGCGCTGCCCGCCGGCTACCCGACCGGACTCAGGGTCTACGGCGCCGACAAGCCCAAGGGCTGCGACGACACCCGGCTTGCCCAGCCCGTGGCCCCGCTCGACCGGGCGGGCATCAAACGGGCCGTCGCGCGCGTCAGCCCCAAGGGTGACACCCCCATCGGCCTGTCCCTCAAAAAGGCCGCCCAGGACCTGCCCAAGGCCTCCGACGGCTCGATCGGCAAGCGCACGATCCTGCTGATCTCCGACGGCGAGGACAACTGCCAGGCGCCGCCGCCCTGCAAGGTCGCCGCCCAACTCGCCGCGTCCGGCATCGATCTGCACATCGACGCCATCGGCTTCCAGGTCGCGGGCAGGGCCCGGCAGCAGCTGGAGTGCATCGCCAAATCCGGCAATGGCCAGTACTACGACGCCCCGGACGCCAAGGCGCTTGCCCGCCAGCTCCAGCGGGCCGGGCAACTCTCCGCCGACGGCTACCGGTTCAAGGGCACGAAGGTCCGAGGAACGCCCAGCAAATCGAATCCGCCCGGCATCGCTCCGGGGCAGTACCTGGACAGCATCGGGCCCAACGAAAAGCGCTATTACGCCACCGATCTCGATGCGGTCTCCACGGCCGACTTCTCGGCGACCGTGGTCCCGCCGCCCGGCGCGGCGGTCGACTCCCTCGACGCCCTGCACACCGAGATCGCGTACGGCATCAACAGCACCTGCGAATCCACCACCTCGCTGTTCGGACAGCACGAGGGCGCCACCCCGCTCACCTCCGGCATCAGCCGCATCCCCTCGGAGAGCGGCACCGGCGGCTGTGACAAGGCAGCCCGTTACTGGTTCGTCGTCGAGCGCAAGGCCGCCAAGGGCTCGGACGCCTCGTCCTGGCCGCTGGAGCTGATGTTTCACGTGGAACATCCGCTGACGAAGGGCGTCACACCCGCCCAGTCGGAGCCGGAGTACGGCGCGGGCGGCAAGAGCGCCACGCTGCCCACCAGCGCCCCCAAGGACGTCACCGGTGGCACGGGCTTCAACGATGCCCGCACCCTGACCCAGGGAGTCTGGCGGGACAAGGTCCTGCCTTCGCAGACCCTTTGGTACAAGGTCCCGGTCGGCTGGGGCCAGCAGCTGCGCTACGACGTGGAATTCGCCAATGAGCCCACGGTCAACGACCACAGCGCGGCCATCTCCTACGGCGCCACCCAGGTCTACACCCCCGCACGTGCGCCGGTCGGCAGCGGCACGACGGAGTTCAGCCCGCAGGTGACCTACAACGGGCGGCCGGCCTCCCTCAGCATGGGGACGGTCCCCGTCGCCTGGACCAACCGCTACGAGACACACCCCAACGTCATTCCCGTGCACGACAAGGGCAACTTCTACATCGCGGTGACACTGGGCGCCCATGCCGCCGAGATCGCACAGAACCCGCAGATCGGCGTGGTGCTGCGGGTCGCCGTACTGGGCAAGGCGAAGTCCGGTCCGCAGGCCGGTGCCGCCGTCACCAAGAACGACGCCGCCGGGACTTCCGGACCCGCTGCGGACGGCACGCAGGACGGCAGCGCAGGATGGGCGGCCGGCCCGGTGGTCGCGGCCGTCTTCGGCGGCATCGGCGTGCTATTGCTCGCCGGTCTCGCGGTTGCCTACCTGCGCCCCCGCAGGAAGCCGCAGACCAGCGGCGATTCGGATGCGATGAGGGGTGGCTCGTGGTGACGGGGCGCGGGACGAATACAGGGCTCGCCGCGCTGGCGGCGCTCGCCATGGTGGCGGTCATGCCGGGGGCGGTGGGGGTGGCCTCGGCCGAGGAGGTACCCACCTACAAGACGGCGGAGGGCGCCACCCCGGTCACGGGCACCGCCAGCAACTTGGAGGCGCCGCGGATCAAGCCGGGCCTGTACACCGACAGCATCAAGCGCGGCGAGAAGAAGTACTACGCCGTGAATCTGGACGCCAAGTACAGCGCCTACTTCTCGGCGGTCGCCGCACCAAGTCCCGGTACGAAGGTCGAGGAATTCAAGGACGAGCTGACCGTCAGGGTCGAGGAGGCCAACAGCAACGTGTGCAGTACGGAGGCCACGCAGTCCTTCCACGCCGGTGGGACGGCCTATCCCATCGGCGACTACGCCAGCCGTGGTATCGGCGGCGGCGCGACGCAGTGCCAGACGGCCGGTCCGTACTACGTGGTGGTCAGCCGCAACGGGTCGGCCACGTCCGGGCCCGACAGCTGGCCGATCGAACTGGGCTATATCCAGGAGCCCCCGCTGAAGGGCCGCGCCCCCGCCCCGCCGGGTGAGGGAAGTCCGAGCCCGAGCACCGCCACCCCCGCGCCACGCACCGACCCGAGTAAGCGCAGGGCCGGCGGCACCGGCTTCAACGACGCCGGCGCGGTCACCACCGGCGTCTGGAAGGACAAGATCAGGCCCGGCGAAACCCGCTTCTACCAGGTGCCGGTCACGTGGGGCCAGCGGCTCAACCTGAGCGCGCAGCTGCCGAACGCGACCGTGTCCAACGACGGCCGGACCGTTTCCGACGCGCTCGGGCTGAATGTCTTCAACCCCGCCCGCGGTGTCGTCATCGACGACAACTTCGTCCCGTACGACGGAAAGGGCGCCGTCGCCAAGGAGTTCACCGCCCCCGTCGACTACGGCAACCGCTTCGGCACCACGGAAGCGGTCAAGGCGATGCGGTTCCCTGGCTGGTACTACCTCGAAGTGACCCTGAGCTCCGATGCCGCGCAGTACTTCCCCAAGGGCGGCGCCGATCTCACCCTGCGGGTGGACGTACGCAATGACCCGAAATCCGGACCGGCCTACGCCAAACCCGCCCCTGAGTTCACCGTCACCGACGAGGACCGCGAGAGGGCCAGGACCGGCCAAACCGCGCAGGAGGCGGACAGCAGCGGCACGCTGCGGATGGTGGCCTACGCCGGGATCGGCACGGGTGTGGTGCTGCTGACAGGGCTCGGCGCCTGGACGCTGGTGGCCCGGCGCAAGGCCGCGGGCACTCCAGGCGTCCCAGGAGCGCCTGGGACGGCTGGGGCGCTCCCTCAGCAGGTCCAGCAAGCCCAGCAGCCGACGCAGCCACAGCAGCCCCACGAGGGCGGCCGACAGCAGCAGTTCGGGCCGCCCCAAGGCTGGTAGGCGCCCGCGGCAGGGCCGCCGTGGCGCGTCGTCAGGAGACCGACAGCGCCCAGACGCCCACCGCGATGCACAGCAGCGCCACGATCAGCACCGGGACCGCCACCTTCGCGGGCGGTCCCGGCCGCCTTTCCGGGACCGGAACGGCCGCGGGGCGCGCACCGGCCGGGGCGCCCGCGGGAGGCGTCGTGTGCGCAACAGGAGCCTGCTGCCCAGGCCCGGCGACCGGCGGCTGACCGGGAACCGGGTACGGACCCGCGGTGTACGGCCGGGTCGCCGAGACCTCCGGCCGGATGGCCGCCGTCGGCTCGTACGACGGCATCGGAGCCGGCGGTGGCGTGGGCGGCGCGACGGGCATACCCTGGCCCGGGGGCGTACCACCCGGAGGCGCACTGGGCAGGGGTGTCGGGGTGGGCGGGGTGCTAGGCCGCTGCGGCGCCGACAGGCTCTGCTCCGGCGGCGCGAGCTGGAAGCTCCCGGTGTCCGACAGGGAAACCTGCCCGGAGGTCGCGCCGACAGCCCCGCCGGCCGCACCCATGGCCTCGCCGCCCCCGGACACGCCTTTGGAGGCCAGCGGTCCGGTCGGCCCGAACCCGCCCGGCAGCGGCCCGATGTGGTCGAAGACCTCGACGATCTCTTCCTCGATCGTCGCGTCCGGCAGCATCTCGGCCACCGACAGGACCGCCTTGCGCGCTCCCGTGGCCGTCTTGAACCGCGACTCCGGATCCGGATGCACCAACCCTGCCAGCACCTGCCACAGCGGTTCCGGCACGCCCTCGGGGGCGTTGGGGATGCCTCGCTCGGCGAAGTGGCGGATCAGCGCCTCCGCGTCCGGCTTGGCGCCGGTGATCAGATAGAGCGCCACCAGACCGACCGCGAACAGGTCCGCCGGGAAGTCCGGCTCGGCGCCCAGCATCTGCTCGGGTGCGAAGTAACCGGGCGTGCCCACCACATAGTTGGTCTCGGTGAGCCGCGGCTCGCCCTTGCGCATCGCGATGCCGAAGTCGCTCAGCCGCAGATGCGGACGCCCGGTTCCGGTGGCCTCCAGCAGGATGTTCGCCGGCTTGATGTCGCGGTGCACCACCCCTTCCGCATGCACTGCGGTCAGCCCGGCCAGGAGCTGGTCCAGCAGCGTGCACACGAACTGCGGCGGCAACGGGCCGTAGTCACCGATCAGATGCGCCAGCGAGCCGCCGTTCACCAGATCCATGGTGAACAGCACCTTGTCGTCGTCCGCGGCCCAGCTCGCCGGAGCCAGCACATGCGGATGGTCGATCCGCAGCGCCTGCTCCCGTACGAAGCGCAGCAGAGTGTGGGCATCGCTCTGCTGCAGCACCTTGGCTGCCACATAGCGGCGCCGCCGGTGGTCCCAGGCGCGCCAGACGGCGCCGACACCGCCCCGTCCGATCGGGTCGATCAGCTCGTACCGACCGGCGAAGATCTCACCCATGACGCCCCGTTCCGCTCCCGAACTCCGCAAGCTCCGTTGTGGCTAGCTCTGGTGCGCCTCGTAGTGCGCGACCGCGTCCGCGGTGCGGCCGGCACCGTAGACCCTGAGGAACTCTGCCAGTTCGGGGTGTGTGGCGGCGAGGGTGTTCGCCGCATCGATGATGTCGCCGGCATCGGAGACCGAGCGCAGCAGCGACTGAATCTCGCGCACCACGCGCCGTACGGTGGTGGCCCCCGTCGACGACGTCTGCTGCGTGGTGTTGTTCAGCACCGAACCGCCGGCCGTCTTCTTGATCTCTTCCATCCGGTCGGTGGCCTCGGCTGCGCTGACGCTGCCGTCCGCGACCTGTCCGGCCAGTTCCTGCAGCGCCTGGACGCGCTGCACCACGGCCGGGTTGCCTATCTTCGCGCGCTGCCCGCTCATCAGCTGCGACAGCATCGGAGCGGACAGGCCGAGTACGGCGGCGAGCCGGGCCTGATTGAGACCGAGATCTTCGATAAGACGGCGGAACAACGCACCCAGAGGCTCCCCGTACCAACTGCGCTGCAGCTCCCTGGCTCGCGCGGTGGCTTCCTGCTGTGCTGCGTCCATGCGTTTCCCCTGTCTCCCCGATCGCGCTTCGCTGCCGCGAATCTCGCGAAGCATCCTACGGAGAGTGGCGGGGTGCGGCGATACCCGGTCGGGAAAGCGGTCAGGTACCAGGTACCCTGGTCCGCGAAGGGGCCTTAGCTCAGTTGGTAGAGCGCTGTCTTTGCATGGCAGATGTCAGGAGTTCGACTCTCCTAGGCTCCACCATCCAATGCCTTCTGATCTGTGTCACCGCAGGTCAGGGGGCATTTTTGTGCGCTGGAAGATGCTGGGAGAGGCCGGGGCGCCGCGGGGCGCCGGGCTGCCGGGCTTCCGGTCACTGATGCAGGCGCAGCTGCTGCCCCGGGTAGATGTGGTCCGGGCCCTCGTCGAGCGTGTGCTTGTTGAGGTCGTACAGGGCCTGGGTGCCGCCGGGAATCCGCTGCTGATGCGCGATGACCGAGAGACAGTCGCCGCGGTGCACGACGTAGGCGGCGCCGGCCCGGGTGCCGGAGGCTTTGGGGGCGTGCTGCTGCTTCGGCGGGTGGTTCGCCGACGGGGACCGGTGGGTCCGTTGGGGCTGGTACGTCTGGCGTGAGTGGTGGGTCGCCGACGGCTGCCGGTGGTGGGGGACGGCTTCGTCGTCGTCGACCGAGGTGAAGCCGGAACCGAACAGGCCGAATCGTCCGCAGTTCGGCCACGGCGCCATGCCACGGTCCCCGGCGATGCGCTCGCCGACCGAGATCTGCTGCGACCGGGAGGCGAGGTCGGGGCGGGGCGCGTAGTTCCGGCCGCCGTAGGCCCGCCAAGTGGTGGCGTCGATCTGGAGCCCGCCGTGGTAGCCGTTGCCGGTGTTGATGTGCCAGCGGCCGCTGCTCTCGCATTCGGCGATCCGCTCCCAGTCCGTGCCCACTGGGGCGGTTGGCGGCGCGGCCGCCGCGGTGGCCTGGGCGGTGAGGCCCAGGGCGCTCAGCAGCACGATCAGCACGGACAGGCTCGCTTCGACGGACCGCTTGACGAAACGCGACGACATGACGGTACTCCTCCGCTGTGCTCCGGCAGCGGTCGCGGCGCAGTGCACGCCACGACCGGTGGGCAGGCACGAGGTAACCGGCCAATATGCTTTTCGGCACGTTTGGCGCCCCTGAAGGCGCGTGTTTCACCTGGGTGGACGCACGGTCCTGACGGTGCGTTATGCAGTACGGGACGGTCTGCGAGGCCGACGGTGATCCGGCGGCCTCCGGGGCGGTGCGAACCTCAACGGGCCGTGCCCGCCACCCTGTTGAGGGAAAGGCGGGCACGGCCCGTCGTTGTGGTGCGGGACGCGTCAGGCGGTGCTGCCGCCGCCGCGCTCGTCGGACTCGCTCTCGTCCTGCTTGGCCTGCACCTCGGGGTCGAGGGAGGCGCCCTGGCTGCCGTCGACGGCGTTGAGGCGGCCACGATCGCCGACCTCGGTGGGGGCCGGCGGCTCGACCAGCCAGTCCGGGTTGGCCTGCTTGTCCCACCACTTCCAGGCGGCGATCGCGCCGCCCGCCAGGATGCCCAGGATCGCCAGCCGCTTGGCGACCTTGCCGGCGCAGGCGCGGCGGTGCTGCTTCTTCTGGAACTTGGCGATCTCGGCGGCCGTCACCTGGCCGCGCAGTGCGGCGAGGGCGGCGGCGCCGCGGGCGAGGGCCTCGTCGCGCACCGGCTCGGCGGCGGCGCGGGCCGTGATCACCGCGTGCTCCAGCCGCGGTGCGGTGTACTCGGCGGCCTGCCGGGCGGCTTTACGGGTCCGGTTGGCGGCCCGGCAGGCCGCGGCGTCCACCCTGGGCGGCAGGGCGTCACGGGCGTGCTCGAGGCGCGGCTGCAGATGCGCGTCGTACTGCGAGCGGGCCTGGTGCGCGGCTTCGGCAACCTTGGGCCCCATGCGGGTACGGGCCTCATGTGCGTAGTGCACGGCGGTGTCCTTGGCCGTACCGGCATACGGAGCCACCACCTCCGCGGCGTGCCGCACGCTGTCCTTGGCCGTACCGGTCGCGGCGCGCACGCTGTCCTTGCGGGTCACGGGATCCTCCTCCTCGGTGGCGTGTCCGGGGCGTTGGGGGGGTGGTCCCCCATGTCTGCTGTGTCGCCTGTCCACCCGATGCAAGATCATGCCCGCTCACACGTCGTACGGCATGTAAGAGCGGGCATCCGGGTCATTGGGGACCTTCCGGAGCCTTGTGACGACAATGCCACGGTTTGCCGCCTTGCGCGCCCGGTTCCCCGGGGCCCGGCGACGGCGGGGCGACGGGTGAAAATACGCGCGAAGCTCGTTGGGGGGCGGTGGTCGGGCGACGGGTGGGGGGTCCGTGCGAGGATCGGTAACCGCCAGTGAAGACTTATGGAAGGTAGATCGTGGCTGAACAGCTCTACGCCACCCTGAAGACCAACCAGGGCGACATCGAGATTCGGCTTCTGCCGAACCATGCTCCCAAGACGGTCAAGAACTTCGTCGAGCTCGCCACCGGCGAGCGCGAGTGGACGCATCCGGCGACCGGCAAGAAGTCCAAGGACAGGCTGTACGACGGCACGGTCTTCCACCGTGTGATCAGCGGGTTCATGCTCCAGGGCGGGGACCCGCTGGGCGACGGCACCGGCGGCCCCGGCTACCAGTTCGGGGACGAGTTCCACCCCGACCTGGCCTTCAACAAGCCCTACCTGCTCGCCATGGCGAACGCCGGCCCGGGCACCAACGGCTCGCAGTTCTTCATCACCGTCGCGCCGACCGCGTGGCTGACCGGCAAGCACACCATCTTCGGCGAGGTCACCACGGACGCCGGCAAGAAGGTCGTGGACGCCATCGGCAACACCCAGACCAACCCGCGGACCGACCGTCCGCTGCAGGACGTCGTCATCGAGTCGGTCGTCATCGAGACCCGCTGAGCGATTCCTGCGGCCCGGAGCCGGACGGTAGCGTCCCGCTTCGGGGAACCATTGCGCCCCGCCCGGTCGTACACCGGGCGGGGCGGTGTTTTTGACCGACCGGACGAAGAGGACGAGGGGACCGATGGACCAGGTGCCAGGCAGCCCGCAGGAGCCGAAGGACGCCCATGGCGGCGACGGTCTGCCGGGGTGCTACCGCCATCCGGACCGTACGACCGGCATCCACTGCACCCGGTGCGACAAGCCGATCTGCCCGGACTGCATGGTCAGTGCCTCGGTCGGCTTCCAATGCCCGGACTGTGTACGCGGCGGAGGCGGCACCGGACACTCGGCGAGCGCCACGGCCCCGCGCACCATCGCGGGCGGCACCATCGCCGCCAATCCGCGGCTGATCACCCTGATCCTGATGGGTATCAACCTGGCGGTCTTCATCGCGGTGCGGGCGGACGGCACCGGGCTGCTGAACGATCTGATCATGCTCGGCCGCACGCCTCCCGGGTACGTGCCGCACGGCGTCGCCGAGGGTGAGTGGTACCGCCTGGTGACGGCGATGTTCCTGCACCAGGAGATCCCGCACATCGCGTTCAACATGCTTTCGCTGTGGTGGCTGGGCCCGCCCCTGGAGGCGGCGCTCGGCCGGCTCCGGTTCACCGTCCTGTACATGCTCTCCGGCCTCGGCGGCAGCGCTCTGACGTATCTGCTCGCCGCGCCGTCCGACTTCTCCCTCGGCGCCTCCGGCGCGATCTTCGGGCTGCTCGGGGCCACCGCCGTCCTGATGCGCCGGCTGAACTACGACATGAAGCCGGTGCTGATCCTGCTCGGCCTCAACCTGGTCTTCACCTTCGCCTGGCCGAACATCTCCTGGCAGGCGCATATCGGTGGCCTGGTGGTGGGCGCGGCGGTCGCGTACGGAATGGTGCATGCGCCGCGCGAGCGCCGGAATGTGGTGCATACCGCGACGTGCGTGGTGGCGCTGCTGGCGATCGTCGCGGTGGTGTGGGTACGGACGCTCCAACTGGTGGGCTGACCGGGCCGCACCGCTTTCGGGGGCCTGCCCGCACCAAGTTGTCCACAGTGCGTGGCGGATCTTGTGCAAGCTGTGGGGAACACTCGTTCTGAGCCGCGCTGACCTGCGTTTCCCCAGCCAGGACAGGGGAGACGGGGCCAGGTGGCGGCCCCCGCCGGTCACACCGGCGTCAACCTTCCGAAGGGTTATCCACAGATCTTCTGAAGTTTTCCCCGGCTGTGGATAACCGTGTGGATGGCCTTGGGCAGGGCTTGCTTCGGCGGGACCTGCGCTACTTCCACTGAGTGGAGACGCCGAAGCCCACCGCGATGAAGCCGAAGCCGCACACGATATTCCAGTTCCCCATGGCCCTGATCGGCAGATCGCCCTCGGAGACGTAGAACAGCACGATCCAGGCGAGTCCGATCAGGAACATCGCCAGCATCAGCGGCGCGACCCAGCCACGGCCTGAATTCATCTTCAGACTGGTGGTCTTCGCCGGCGGCGGCGTGAAGTCGTCCTTCTTGCGGATCCGTGACTTCGGCACGAGGAACTCTCCTGTCGATGCGCTGCTCCCCCACTCGTGGCGGCGCTCGAGCGGGCGGTGCCCCCACCTGCGCGGGGGCGGTACGGAAGGGTTGCCGGGAGGGGAAGCGGTGGGGCGCGATTCCTTCCCCGGGCGTCCGTTAGCGTAGTGCTTCCGCGGCGTCGTAAGGAGTAAGGGTACGTTGAGCACTTCCGCTGACTCCCCAGATCGCCCCGCCCGCCCGCGCCTGCGGCCGGTACGGCTCCTGACCCTCACCGTCTTCGCCCTCGCCGGACTGCTGTTCTGGCTGAGCTTCGACACCGCGCGTGGTACCAACCTGCGTTCGGACGACTCCATGCTGCGACTGTCCGACCTCATCCAGGAGCGCAGCCACAAAAACGGTGCCCAGGACGACCGTAACGCCACCCTGCGCGAACGCGTCGACGCCCTCGCCCAGCGCGACAACGGCAGCTCCAAGGCCGAGGACGCCAAGCTCAAGGCGCTGGAGAAGAACGCCGGCACCAAGCCCCTGAAGGGCCAGGGCGTCACCGTCACTCTCACCGACGCCCCGCCCAACGCCACCGCCAAGATCCCCGGCATCCCCGAACCGCAGCCCAACGACCTGGTCATCCACCAGCAGGACCTGCAGGCCGTGGTGAATGCCCTGTGGCAGGGCGGCGCCAAGGGCATCCAGGTCAAGAACCAGCGGCTGATCTCCACCAGCGCGGTGCGCTGCGTCGGCAACACCCTGATCCTCCAGGGCCGGGTCTACTCCCCGCCGTACACGATCACCGCCGTCGGCGACCGCGCCGCGCTCAACAGCGCGCTGACCGCCTCGCCCACCATCCAGAACTATCTGCAGTACGTGAACGCCTACGGCCTGGGCTGGAAAGTCGACCAGCGCGAGACGGTGACTCTTCCCGGTTACTCCGGCACAGTGGATCTCCACTACGCACAGCCTGTGAAGCCGTAGCCCGCGCGCCGCGGGGCGGCGGGAGGGGCGGGGCCGAATGACGGTGCGGAGCCGGACGACGATGCGGTGGATCGTACGGACGCTCAGCGAAATCTGTGTCACCGCCGGCACACTCATCGTGCTCTTCGTCGTCTATGTGCTGTTCTGGACCGGCGTACGGGCGGACAGCGCGATGGACGGCGAGATCGGCAAGCTCCAGGAGCAATGGTCGACGGGACCGGTCACCTCCCACGACAACGCCCCCGCACCCACCCCGGCCAAGCCACCCCGCCGTTACACAGCGGGCGCGTCCTTCGCCGTGATGTACATCCCCCGCCTCGGCTCGGACTGGGCCAAACCCGTGCTGGAAGGCACCGCGACCGACATCCTCAAACGCGGCCTGGGCCACTACGACCGCACCGCGCGGCTCGGCCAGGTCGGAAACTTCGCCGTCGCCGGACACCGCCGCACCTACGGCGACCCCTTCAAGGACTTCCCCCGGCTGCGCCCCGGCGACGCCGTGGTGCTGACCGACGGCACGACCTGGTTCACCTACCGCATCGACAACCGCCCCTATACGACGCTGCCAGGCGACATCGGAGTGATCGACCCCGTACCGGCAAAATCTGGCTTCAACGGCCCGGGACGCTATCTCACGCTGACCACTTGCGAGCCGGAATGGGGCCACAGCCACCGGCTGATCGCCTGGGCACACCTGGATTCCACCCAACCCGTCGAACAGGGAAGGCCATCGGCTTTGCCCGGCTGACCCACCTGTGCCCGCCCTCGCCCCTTACTCTGGTGGGGCAATCGACAACGTCATCGGCATCGGCAAGGGGACAGCGAGCGCATGTACGGCTGGATCTGGCGGCATCTGCCGGGCAACGCATGGGTGAAGGCGCTGATTTCACTGGTGCTGGGGCTGGCGGTCGTCTTCGTGCTCTTCCAGTACGTCTTTCCGTGGGCGGAGCCGCTGCTCCCCTTCAATGACGTCACGGTCAATGAAGGGATGGCGGCACTCCGATGACCGCACGGATTCTCGTCGTCGACAACTACGACAGCTTTGTCTTCAACCTCGTCCAGTACCTCTACCAGCTCGGTGCCGAGTGCGAGGTGCTGCGCAATGACGAGGTCGCTCCCCGGCACGCCCAGGACGGGTTCGACGGCGTCCTGCTCTCACCCGGACCCGGCACCCCCGAGCAGGCCGGCGTCTGCATCGACATGGTCCGCCACTGCGCGGAAACCGGCGTCCCGGTGTTCGGCGTCTGTCTGGGCATGCAATCGATGGCGGTCGCCTACGGCGGCGTGGTGGACCGGGCCCCCGAGCTCCTGCACGGCAAGACCTCGCTCGTCACCCACGAGGGCGCCGGGGTCTTCTCCGGCCTGCCCTCCCCCTTCACGGCCACGCGCTACCACTCCCTGTCCGTCGAGCCCGGCTCCGTCCCCGACGACTTGATCGTCACGGCCTGGACGGAGGCCGTGGATGCCCCCGGCGGGCGGATCCCCATGGGCCTGCGGCACCGCGAACTCCCGGTGGAGGGCGTGCAGTTCCACCCCGAGTCGGTGCTGACGGAATGGGGCCACAAGATGCTCGCCAACTGGCTCGTGGAGTGCGGCGACGAGGGGGCGGTGCAGCGCTCTACGGGGCTTGCCCCGGTGGTCGGCAAGGCCGGCGCGTGACGGCCCTGCGCCCGGAGCGTGAAGGGAGATCCTATGAGCCGCACGAGTCGGCGCAGTCGTATGTATCCGAGCAGCCCCACGGGGCGCAGGACCCCTACGACCCACCGGAGACGTACGGTCGGCCCGACGCGTTCGAGGCAGCAGTCGGGCAGCTCAACGATCCGCTGAACGACCCGCTGCCGGGCCAGGCGGCACCGGCGCCCGATCCCGGACCGTACGAGCAACCCGGCCGGCCGGCCCATCGCGGCGCGAGCGACGACTCGCCCTGGCTCCGGCCGCACCGTGGAGCGGATCAGCCCGGCCCACCGGATCCGCCCGCACGAGGACGGCACTCCCACGACCCCACGCCCCGCCGGCCGCGCACCTTTGGGCCCGGCTCGCCCGCACCCGGCCTGGCCGCACCCGGTCCGGCCCAGGGCTACGACGAGGGGAACGGCCCCAGCTACGGCTCCGCCGCCGGGCCGCACCCGGACAACGCGACCATGGCACTGCGTCAGGCCGAGGAGTCGGGGGTGAGCCGCGGCAGGGGGCAGGGTGGTGACGGGGACGACGTTTCACGTGAAACCAAGGCCCGTGAAACCGAAGCCCGCGACGCTGTTTCACGTGAAACAGTCGCGACGCCGGCGCCGGGCGGCCGGGCGGCCCGACGCAAGGCCGCCCAGGAAGCCACCAAGCGGGGCGGCAGGCGCGGCCGGCACGGGGCCGGGGCCACCGTGGCCGCTGCAGCCGCTGCAGCCGCCGCAGCCCCCAAGGCCGCCTCCGCCGCCGAACCGCCGCCCGCCCCCACCTCCCGGCTGGAGGCCCGCCGCGCCGCCCGTGCTGCCAAGGAAAGCCTCAGCCTGATCGTCAGCCGCGCGGTCGGCGAGGTGTTCATCAGCCTCGGCGTGCTGATGCTGCTGTTCGTCACCTATCAGCTGTGGTGGACGAATGTGATGGCCGACGAAGAAGCGGGCGGCGCCGCCACCACCCTCCAGCACGAGTGGGAAAAGGGCGGCGGAGAAAAGAAGAATCTCGCGGTCGGCGAGCGCTTCGGAATCATGTACATCCCGAAGCTGGATGTGAAGGCGCCGATAGCTGAGGGCATCGACAAGCACAATGTGCTGGACCACGGCATGGTCGGTCACTACGACAAGAGCAGCGGGATCAAGACGGCGATGCCCTGGGACAAGAAGGGCAACTTCTCCGTGGCAGGCCACCGCAACACGCACGGTGAGCCGTTCCGCTACATCAACAAGCTCACCAAGGGCGACAAGATCGTCGTAGAGACCCAGAGCGCGTACTACACGTACGAGATGGAGAGCATCCTCCCGCAGACCTCGCCGAGCAACACCAGCGTGATCGGACCCGTACCGCCCGGCTCGGGATTCACCGGTCCCGGGCGCTACATCACGCTGACGACCTGCACCCCAGAATTCACCAGTACCTATCGAATGATCGTCTGGGGCAAGATGGTCGACGAGCGACCGCGGAGCAAGGGCAAACCGAAAGCGCTCGCCGGCTGACCGAATGTAAGAGGGGTATGACGCGGTGACCGCGACTGAACACGACGAAGACACCGACCCCTCCGAGCCGTCACCGAAGCCGCGCCGCGGATGGCGGATCGCCGCCTCCGTCGTCAGCGTCATCGGCGAGCTGCTGATCACGGCCGGACTGATTCTGGGTCTCTTCGTCGTCTACTCGCTGTGGTGGACCAACGTCCTCGCCGACCGCGAGGCACACAAGCAGGGTGACGCGGTACGCCAGCACTGGGCCAAGGCCGGCCCCAGCGGTCCCAAGGGACCCGGCCAGCTGGACACCAAGGACGGCATCGGCTTCCTGCACGTCCCGGCGATGGACAACGGCGATGTGCTGGTCAAGAAGGGCACCGACGCCGACATCCTCAACGAGGGCGTGGCCGGCTACTACACCAAGCCGGTCAAGTCGGAGCTGCCGCAGGACAAGAAGGGCAACTTCACCCTCGCCGCGCACCGCGACGGCCACGGCGCGAAGTTCCACAACATCGACAAGCTCAAGGACGGCGACCCGATCGTCTTCGAGACCCGGGACACCTGGTACATCTACAAGGTCTACGCCGTGCTCAGCCAGACCTCGAAGTACAACGTGGGCGTTCTCGACAACGTCCCCAAGGAGTCCGGCAAGAACAAGGCCGGCCGCTACATCACCCTCACGACCTGCACCCCGGTCTACACCTCCAACTACCGCTACATCGTCTGGGGCGAGCTGGAGCGCACGGAAAAGGTCGACGCGGACCGCACGCCGCCGAAGGAACTCAGCTGACCCGCGCACAGCGCGCATCGGCCCTTCCCGCACGACGAAGCCCCGGCCGCCCTCCAAGGGCTGCCGGGGCTTCCTCGTACGAGGTGCGGGGCTGCTAGTTCCCGAAGGGACCGCCGCCGCCGCCGATCCAACCGCCGCCGTTGTCCCCGCCGTTACCGTTGCCGCCGCCACCCGCGGTGGTCAGCTTCACGGTCGTGCTCGCGGGATCGGAGGGCGTGTTCTGCGGCGGATCCTGGCCCACCACCATGGCGTTGTCCTCCTGCGAACTGCCGTCGGCGAACTGGATGTTGGTGAAGCCGGCATCCTGCAGCGTCTTCTTCGCATCCTTCACGTTCATACCGACGACGGTGGGAATCGCCGTCTGGGCCTTGCCGACCGTCAGCGTGATGGTCGAGTTCGGCTTGACGTCGGAGTCACCTGTCGGGTTCATGGAGGTGACCTTGCCGACCTGCGCCGGGTCGGTCACGTCCTGCTCCTGCTTCTCCACGGTCAGACCGAGATCCGTCAGCTGCTTGTTCGCCGAGTCAAAGTCCTTGCCGACCACGTTCGGGACGTGGACCTTCGGGGCCGCCTTGGCGATGGACAGCGTGATCAGGGTGGTCTTGGGCTTCTTGGAGCCCGGCTTCGGGTCCTGATCGGTGACAGTGCCCTCGTCCCGTTCGGAGACGACCTGCTTGGTATCGACGTTGGTGAATCCGCGGGCCGCAAGTTCCGACTTGGCCTGGGCCTCGGGGAGGCTCCTGACGCTGGGAACCGTAAACCGCTCCGGCCCCGTACACATCGTGACGGTGACCGTCTCGCCCTTCCCGATCTTCGTGCCGGGTGCCGGGGACTGGTCGGTGACCTGGTTCTTCTTGGCGTTGGTGCAGGCCTTGCGGCCACCCACGGCGACCTTGAAGTTGCCGTTGCGCCCGTAGTCCTTGGCTTGGTCGAGGCTCTTGCCGGTGAGGTCGACCAGCTCCGTCTTGCCGTTGTTGTTGCCGCCGCTGAACATCGCCCGGCCGATGAAGATCGCACCGACCAGGACGAGCACCGCCGCGAGCACCAGCAGAATCGTCGACGTGTGGCTCTTCTTCTGGCCGCCGCCCCGTCGCCGGTCGGCACGATCGTCGTAGCCGTAGCCCCCGTCGTCGGGGTTCATCGGCGGGAGCATGGACGTCTTCGGGCCGCCGCCGTCCTGCGGACGCAGCATCGTGGTCGGCTGGTCCTGGTCGAAGCCGCCCACGCCCATCGCGGAGGTCGCGGCGACCGGCTGGCCGTCGAGTGCCGCCTCGATGTCGGCGCGCATCTCGTCCGCCGACTGATAGCGGTAGTCCGGGTCCTTGACCAGCGCCTTCAGGACGATCGCGTCCATCTCGGGCGTGATCTCGGGATCAAAGTTGCTCGGCTTCTGCGGCTCTTCCCGCACATGCTGATACGCCACCGCGACCGGTGAATCACCGACGAACGGCGGCCGCACGGTGAGCAGCTCGTACAGCAGACAGCCCGTGGAGTACAGGTCGGAGCGGGCATCGACCTGCTCGCCCTTGGCCTGCTCGGGCGAGAGGTACTGCGCGGTGCCGATGACCGCCGCGGTCTGCGTCATCGTCATTCCGGAGTCGCCCATGGCACGGGCGATGCCGAAGTCCATGACCTTGACCTGGCCGGTGCGCGTCAGCATGACGTTGGCCGGCTTGATGTCGCGGTGGACGATGCCGGCCCGGTGGGAGTACTCCAGCGCCTGGAGGACGCCGATGGTCATCTCCAGCGAGCGCTCGGGCAGCAGCTTCCGGCCGGAGTGCAGCAGCTCACGCAGCGTCGAGCCGTCGACGTACTCCATGACGATGTACGGGATCGAGACCCCGTCGACGTAGTCCTCGCCGGTGTCGTACACCGCGACGATCGACGGATGGTTCAGCGAGGCGGCCGACTGGGCCTCACGGCGGAACCGGGCCTGGAAGGACGGATCGCGGGCGAGGTCCACCCGCAGCGTCTTCACAGCGACGGTGCGGCCCAGGCGGGTGTCATGGGCGAGGTAGACCTCCGCCATGCCACCGCGGCCGAGCACCGACCCCAGCTCGTACCGGCCGCCGAGGCGACGCGGCTCTTCCATAAGCTTCTCCAGCCCTCTCCGTCAGTCCCGACCGCACCCGTGTGTGGTCCGGCGGTGTGCTGTCCGGGCATACCGTACCCGGCGTGCCGCACCGGACCGGGCCGCTGCCGCAACCTGATACGTGACCGGTATTGGCATGACCCGCGTCACTTGTTGCTCTCGAGTACCGCCTCCATGACGCTCTTGGCGATGGGAGCTGCGAGCTTGCCACCCGCGATGTCATCGCGGAGTGTGTCGGAACCCTCAATGACAACGGCGACCGCGACGGGGGTGCCCTTACCGGTCTTCGCGTACGAAATGAACCATGCGTACGGATTGTCCTTGTTGTTCTCGCCGTGCTGCGCGGTACCGGTCTTGCCGCCCACGGTGACGCCGGGGATCTGAGCGTTGGTTCCCGTGCCCTCCTTGACGACGGTCTCCATGATGCTCTGGACCTTCGACGCGTTCTCCGGCGAGAGCGGACGGCTCATCACCTGCGGCGTGTGCTGCTGGACCACACTGAGGTTCTGGGCTTCCAGCTGCTCGACCATGTACGGCTTCATCAGCTTGCCGCCGTTGGCGACCGCCGAGGCGACCATGGCCATCTGCAGCGGCGTGGCCCGGTTGGACGCCTGGCCGATGCCCGCCATCGCGTTCTGCGGCCGGTTGTCCGTGGGGAAGATGCTCTCCGCGGCCCGGACCGGAGTGTCGATCTGCGAGTCGTTGAAGCCGAACTTCTGCGCCTCGGCCTTCATCTTCTTGTTGCCGAGGTCGGCGCTGATCTTGCCGAAGACCGTGTTGCAGGAATACCGCAGCGCCACACGCAAGCTGGCGTCCTCACACGGGATGGGTCCCTCGTTCTTCAGCTCGAAGCCGGAGGTGTCGGGGAGGATGTACGGCAACGGCGACTTCGTCTTGGCGTCGACGTCGTCGTAGAGACCGTTCTCCAGCGCCGCAGAGGCCGTGACGACCTTGAAGGTGGAGCCGGGCGGATAGGTCTGGCGCAGCGCCCGGTTGAGCATCGGCTCGTCCGGGTCGTTCTTCTTCTGCAGCGCGCTGTACGCCTCGGCGTCCTTGTTCGAGTTGCCCGCGAACGTCGACGGGTCGTACGACGGGGTGCTGGCCAGCGCCAGGATCGCACCGGTCTCCGGGTTGATCGCGGCGACCGCGCCCTTGTTGTTGCCGAGCCCGTCGAAGGCGGCCTTCTGGGCCTTGGCGTCCAGCGTGGTCACCACGTTGCCGCCCTTCTTCTTGCCGCCGCTGAACATGTCGACCGTGCGGCTGAAGAAGAGCTTGTCGTCGGTGCCGGAGAGGATGCCGTCGTTCAGCTTCTCCAGCTGGTTGGCGTCGAAGGCCTGCGAGGCATAGCCGGTGACCGGCGCCCACATCTTGCCGTTCTTGTACGTCCGCTTGTACTTGAAGTCGCCGCTGTCGGTCGTCGTCGAGCCGGTGACCGCCTTGCCGTCGACGATGATGTCGCCGCGCGGAATGCTGTAGCGCTCGATGGCGACCCGGCGGTTGTGCGGGTCGTTCTTGAGCTGGTCGCCCTGGACGAACTGCACCCAGTTGACCCGGATCAGCAGAGCGAGGACGAGCAGGCCGCAGAAGATCGCGACCCGGCGCAGGGGCTTGTTCACGGGCGGACCACCTGGGTCATCTCGGCGTCGGTGGACGGGGCAGGGGCAGGGGCGGGCCGGCGCGCGGTGTCGCTGATCCGGAGCAGGATCGCGACCAGCGCCCAGTTCGCGATCACGGACGAACCACCCTGGGCGAGGAACGGCATCGTCATACCCGTCAGCGGGATCAGGCCCGTCACACCGCCGGCGACGACGAAGACCTGCAGCGCGAAGGCGCCGGACAGGCCGATCGCCAGCAGCTTGCCGAACGGGTCACGGGCGGCCAGCGCCGTACGGATACCGCGCTCGATCAGCAGGCCGTACAGCATCAGAATCGCCATCAGGCCGGCCAGGCCGGTCTCCTCGCCGACGGTGGCGAGAATGTAGTCACTCTTGGGCGCGATGCCGCCGATGAGACGGGAGTAGCCCTGGCCGAGGCCGGAGCCCATGATCCCGCCGGAGCCGAAGGAGTACATCGCCTGCGCGGTCTCGGTGACACCGCCGTTGGACAGCTCCAGAGGGTTGAGCCAGTTGTGGACACGGACCTGGACGTGCGACTCGAAGGTCGCGACCGCGACCGCGCCGCCCCCGCTAAGCAGCAGGCCGAACACGATCCAGCTGGTGCGCTCGGTGGCCACGTACAGCATCACGACGAAGAGACCGAAGAACAGCAGCGAGGTACCCAGGTCGGTCTCGAAGACCAGGATCATCAGGCTCAGCGCCCAGATGACGAGGATCGGGCCCAGGTCACGGCCGCGCGGCAGATAGAGCCCCATGAAGCGGCGGCTGGCCAGCGCCAGCGCGTCCCGCTTGACCATGAGATAGCCCGCGAAGAAGATCGCGATGATGATCTTGGCGAACTCGCCGGGCTGCAGACCGCCGATGCCCGGGATGGTGATCCAGATTCGGGCACCGAACCGCGCCGGGAAGAACACCGGGGCGATCAGCAGCACCAGCGCGACGACCATGGAGATATAGGTGTAGCGCTGCAGGACACGGTGGTCCTTGAGGAAGATCAGCACGGCCAGGAAGAGTCCGACACCGAGCGTGGACCACATCAGCTGGCCCGGCGCCATCGCGCCGCCGAGCTGCTTGGTCGTGATCGCCGGCTCCTGGTCGAGGCGCCAGATGAAGATCAGCCCCAGGCCGTTGAGCAGGGTGGCGATGGGCAGCATCAGCGGGTCGGCGTACGGCGCCCACTTCCGGACGACGAGATGCGCGACACCCGCCAGCAGCCCCAGCCCCAGCGCGTAACCGAGGACGCCGGCGGGGACCGAACCGTCCTTGGCCAGACCGACGTTGATGTAGGCGAACACCGGGATCAGCACCGCGAAGACGAGCATCGCCAGCTCGGTGTTGCGGCGGCTCGGGGCGCCGATCGTGCCGATGGTGGTGGTGTTGGTGGTACTGCTCATGAGATGTACGGCCCCCTACGCCCTCACTGCTGGGTGCTGCAATTCTTTTCCAGCTTCTGCTGCTCCTCGGAGGGGGCCTGGCTGGTGGTGGGTGTGGGAGTGGCGGACGCGGCGAACGCACCGGGAAGAGCACTGTCCGGCTTCGTCGACTTGTCCGTCGAACCGGGCTTGGCCGTGCTGCCGGGCTTGGCGGTGCTGCCGGGCTTGCCGGCCGAACCGGTCTTGCCGCCCGACGTACCGCCGGCCTGGCCCCGGCCCTTGTTACGGGCCGCTTCCTCGGCGGCGGCCTCCCGCTGCTCCTTGGCGAGGCAGGCGTTGGCCTGCTTGCCGAGCTCGGTGACCTTCTCGCCGGCCTGGGTGCGGCTGTCGACCGGGATCGTCGCCTTGACCTGGTTGCGCTGGTAGACCGGTAGGTACTTGAGTTCGATCTCGGGGTGGTCCTCGTCCACGTTGTTGAGCGAGATCCACGCCAGGTCCTGGCTGATGCCGCGGTAGAGCGCGACGTGGTTGTCCTTGGCCCCGACGAAGTACTGGGTCTGCGTCCAGCGGTAGCCGCCGTAGAGCCCGCCGCCGACCACGGCCAGCGCGAGGGCGATGAACAGCGACCGCTTGATCCACTTTCCGCGCCGCTGCGGCTTGAGGAAGTCCTCGTCCGTGAACGCGCCGAAGGAACCCTGGGGCGGGCCCCCGACCCCCGGGCCGCCGCTGCCGGGCGGGCCGAAGGCACCTCCGGGCGGCGCCGGAGGGCCGTCCCGGCGTCCGAGCTCGGCGGCGCGGGCCGCCGGCGTCTGCAGGGTGCTCGGGTCGCTGAGCTGGCTCTGGTTCTCGGCAACGGCACCGACGATCACCGGGGTGTCGTTGAACTGCCCGGCCATCGTGTCCGTGCCGTCCACGTCCAGGACGTCGGCGACGATGCAGGTGATGTTGTCGGGCCCGCCGCCGCGCAGCGCGAGCTGAATCAGCTCCTGCACCGTCTCGTGCGGCCCGTGGTAGCCGGCGAGGGTCTCTTCCAGCGTCTGGTGGCTGACGACCCCGGAAAGACCGTCCGAGCAGATCAGATACCGGTCGCCGGCCCGGACCTCCCGGATCGACAGGTCGGGCTCGACATGATCACCACTGCCCAGCGCCCGCATCAGCAGCGACCGCTGCGGATGCGTGGTGGCCTCCTCCTCGGTGATCCGGCCCTCGTCGACCAGCCGCTGCACCCAGGTGTGGTCCTGCGTGATCTGCGTCAGCACACCGTCCCGCAGCAGATAGGCGCGCGAGTCACCGACGTGCACGAGGCCGAGCCGCTGCCCGGTCCACAGCAGCGCGGTGAGCGTCGTGCCCATGCCCTCCAGCTGCTGGTCCTCCTCGACCATCACCCGCAGCTGGTCATTGGCACGCTGCACGGCCGTGCCCAGCGACGTGAGGATGTCCGAGCCCGGGACGTCATCGTCGAGCTGGACCAGCGTCGAGATCACCTCGGACGAGGCGACCTCACCGGCGGCCTGGCCGCCCATGCCGTCGGCGATGGCAAGCAGGCGCGGACCGGCATAGCCGGAGTCCTCGTTGCCCTCGCGGATCATGCCCTTGTGCGATCCGGCGGCGAAGCGCAGTGACAGACTCATGCGCACCTCACCCGTCGGTTCGGGGTACAGCCGGTCTCCTCGAGCCACACTGCCCACCCTCCGGTCGGGAGCACGCCCGGGTCCGTCGGGCGGACCGCCGCGGCTCGCTCGCTCCGCTCGCTCATTGTCGTACTACTTCCGCAGCTCGATGACGGTCTTGCCGATGCGGATCGGGGCTCCCAGCGGAATCGGTGTCGGGGTCGTCAGTCGGGTCCGGTCCAGGTACGTGCCGTTGGTGGAACCGAGGTCCTCGACGATCCACTGGCCGTCACGGTCCGGGTAGATCCTGGCATGCCTGCTGGACGCGTAGTCGTCGTCCAGCACGATCGTGGAGTCGTGCGCACGGCCCAGAGAAATCGTCTGGCCCTGGAGGGCGACGGTGGTGCCGGTCAGCGAACCCTCGGAGACCACCAGCTTGGTGGGCGCTCCGCGGCGCTGGCGGTTGTTGCCGCGCCCGCCGTCCTGGCGGCGCTGCTGCTGCGGCGGTGCCGCAGCCTGCCGCTGCGCACGCGCTTCCTGCCCGCCGCGCCGGGCGGCACCGCGCTGTGTGACGCGCGTGCCGAACAAATCACTGCGGATGACCTGAACGGCCACGATGACGAACAGCCACAGTACGGCGAGGAAACCCAACCGCATGACCGTGAGGGTCAGCTCTGACATTGCCCCCGCTTCACCCTTCGGCTTGCCGGTAAACGATGGTGGTACTGCCCACGACAATCCGCGAGCCGTCGCGGAGATTAGCGCGAGTGGTGTGCTGCCCGTCTACCACGATGCCGTTCGTGGAACCCAGATCCTGGATCGTGGGGGGCGTTCCGACCCGGATCTCACAGTGACGCCGGGAGACACCCGGGTCGTCGATCCGTACGTCAGCGTCGGTGCTGCGGCCCAGCACAAGTGTCGGGCGCGAGATCTGGTGGCGGGTGCCGTTGATCTCGATCCAGCGCCGGGTCTGCGCATGAGGCTGCGGCCCTGCACCGGGCGGTGCCGTACGAGGTACGGGCTGCGCGCCGCCGGGAGGCGGGGACGAGGGCATGGGGGGCGCACCCACGTGACCGCCGCCGGGCTGGCCGCCACGGGGCGTCGCGGGGGCACGGTGGGCGGCCGCCTGGCCGCCCGGCTCCTGGGACGTGCTGGAGGCGAGCGTACGACTGCGGACGCGGTACAGGCCGGTGTCGAGATCGTCGGCCTTCTCCAGATGGACCTTGACCGGGCCCATGAAGGTGTACCGCTGCTGCTTGGCGTAGTCGCGGACCATGCCCGAGAGCTCGTCGCCGAGCTGGCCGCTGTACGGGCTCAGCCGCTCGAAGTCGGGCGTGCTCAGCTCGACGATGAAGTCATTGGGGACGACCGTGCGGTCGCGGTTCCAGATGGTGGCGTTGTTGTCGCACTCGCGCTGCAGCGCGCCGGCGATCTCAACGGGCTGCACCTCGGACTTGAACACCTTGGCGAAGGTGCCGTTGACGAGACCTTCGAGACGCTGCTCGAAACGCTTCAGTACTCCCACGGGGCACCTCCTTCCTCAGTCTTCGTCGGGGTCGTCCTGATCGGGTCGTCCTGATACTGCTTACTGATCGTATCCACGCACCGGGAAATCGGCTGGTTCCCCTTTCCCGCTTGGAGGACGAGTGTCGCCCCTCACAGGGTTGCCCGGACCTTGCCTGTCTCCTTGCCCACTGTTCAAGCACTGCGATCGTAGATGTGCCCCCAACACAGTGTCCCGCAACCGCCGCGCTGTCCGACCGGGCGGGGGTATGAGCCCTTCCGGCCACGCGCCGCGGCCGGCCCGGGGGTGCGCCCGACCAGGGGGCGCGGCCCCCGGTGGCGGACACCGCGAGTGTGAACCCTCAGGGCCGCCCTCGGCGAATGCCCCGGTGAGCGCGGCGGGCCGCCCGCCGGGCCGGGGACCGGGGGAAAGGCGTGTGAAGGCACCCTCAACACCGTGCTAATCTTCTGGATGTCGGCAGGCGCTCGCACAAGACCCGGACAGAACAGCCCGGATCGCGTGAGAGAATCAATCGGCAGCACCCATGCGCGGGTGGCGGAATAGGCAGACGCGCTGGATTCAGGTTCCAGTGCCCGAAAGGGCGTGGGGGTTCAACTCCCCCCTCGCGCACAGATGAGACCCCCGGTCTCCGGAGAAATCCGGACCGGGGGTTTCTTGTTGCGTTTGTCACCTTGTTGCGCTGCGCACAGGGACACAGGGATGGCGACTCGGTCCGGGCGCATCACCTTCAGGCATTCGCTATATCTCGCACATCCCTCTCATCCCTCGTACTCCTCGGATCTCTCGCATGTCCCGGGTCCTTCGCGCTCACTGCATTCGTGACATTCATGACATCCGTTCCATTCATCGCGTTCGCTGCGTTCACCGGGTTCACTGCGTCCATTGCATTCGTCGTTTGACGGGAGCCGTGCCATTCACGGCATCCATGGCATCCATGGCATCACCGGTGTCCATGACATTCACGGGGTCCGTGGCCTGCTTGGCCTGCGTCACGGCCGTACGGAAGGCGCGGATGCGGGCGGTTTCGCGGGCGGGGTGATGGACGAGGCCCAGGACGGAGTCCGGGAGGCCGGTCACGGGGAGGAAGGTGATGTCGCGGCGGCCGTGGTAATCGGCGGTGGGGCGGCACAGCAGCATCCCGCCGCGGCCGGCCGCGGCGAGGGTGAGGCCTTCTTGCAGCGTGCTGACGCTGGGGCCGGCGGGTATGGGGCGTCCTGCGGGCGTGCAGGCGGGGGCGTGGGCCTCGCGCCAATAGGCGGGAGCGGGAGCGTCCGGGGAGATCAGCGGGACGTCGGCGAGGTCCTCGGCGGTGAGGGTGGCCCGGGATGCCAGGGGATGCCGTACGGACAGGGCCAGGGTCTGCTGCTGGGCGGAGAAGACCGGGCCGAGGGTGAGATCGGGCTCGGCGACGGGGAGCAGGGTGACCGCGACGTCGACGGCGCCGTTGCGGAGCGCGCCGAAGGGGTCGCAGAGGGGGATTTCGACGATCTCGGTGTCGCAGCCCGGGTGGCGGGCGTGGAAGGCGTCGATGGCCCTCATGATCCGGTCGTCGGCGGTGCCCTGGAAGCCGATGGTCAGCCGGCCCTCGATGCCGCGGGCGGCCGCATGGGCGGACTCGACGGTGGCGCGCAGCGCCTCGTAGGCGGGGCGCAAGGACGTACGGAACTCCTCGCCGAGCGGGGTGAGGCACACCCGGCGGCTGGTGCGCTCCACCAGGCGGGCGCCTATCCGGGACTCCAGGGCGCGCAGCAGCTGGCTGACGCGGCTCTGTGAGACGTACAGGCGCTCGCCGGCGCGGCCGAAGTGCAGCTCCTCGGAGAGGACCAGGAAGCACTCCAGCTCGCGCAGGTCGAGGCTGGAAACGGCAGCCGTGCTCACGCCACTCCTGGGGCTCATGCGGCTCAAGGGGTCCCTTCGGTGGCGGACCGGACCGCGGTCCGGTCGATGAGTGCAGCTGGTCGGAGATCGATGAGTCCTGCTTATTGAAGGCTGAGGACTTCGCCGTTGTTCCCCGATGCGCACGGGAGTTGGCTGGGGGCATGGCGAAAACTGAGGAATCGGGCCGGCTGGATGAACTCGCCGCACGGCCAGGCGGGTTGGAGCCCGCCCGGGGCGGCGGGTGGCCTGCTGTGGGGGCGTTGGCGGCCGGGACGTTCACGGTGGTGACGTCGGAGATGCTGCCGGTGGGGCTGCTGACGCCGATCGGCCGGGATCTGGGGATCTCTGACGGGACGGCGGGCCTGACGGTGACCGTCACCGGCCTGGTCGCGGCGGTGGCGGCGCCGTTGCTGACCTGGCTGGTGGGGCGGCTGGACCGGCGGGTGGTGCTGACCGCCTTGATGGCGACGCTGGCGGCGGCGAATCTGCTCGCGTCGTATGCGCCGAATGTCGCGGTGCTGCTGCTGGCACGGGTGCTGGTGGGCCTGGGGATGGGCGGGGTCTGGACGATAGCGGCGGGGCTTGCGGTGCGGCTGGTGCCGGGGCGACGGGTGGCGGCGGCCACGTCCCTCGTCTTCAGCGGGGTCGCGGCGGCATCTGTACTCGGGGTGCCGGCGGGCACGTTCGTGGGCGAACTGGGCGGCTGGCGCGCGTCGTTCACGGCGATGGCCGCAGTCTGCGCAGCGGTGGCCGTGGCGATGGCCGTACTGCTGCCGCCGCTGCCGGCCACCGGGGCGGTGCGGCTGGGCGGGGTGCTCAGGCTGTTCCGCCGGGCCTCCGTACGGACCGGGCTGCTGCTGGTGGCGTTGCTGGTGACGGGTCATTTCGGCGCGTACACCTATGTGCGGCCGGTGCTGGAGGAGGTGGCCGGGGCAGGTGCCGGGCAGATCAGCACGCTGCTGCTGGCCTTCGGTGTCGCCGGGCTCATCGGGAACTTCGCCGCCGGTGCCGGGGCGGCGCGTTCGCCGCGGGCCACGTTGCTGGTGATCTGTGCGGTGCTGGCGGGGGCTGTGTTGCTGCTGCCGGTACTGGGGCGCGGCGCGGGGGTGCCCGGGGCGGCGCTCGTACTGGCCGTATGGGGGCTGGCCTACGGGGGCGTTTCGGTCAGCACGCAGACCTGGCTGATGGCGGCGGCGCCGGGCGCGCGGGAGGCGGCCTCCGCGCTGTTCGTCGCGGTGTTCAACGGGGCGATCGCACTGGGGGCACTGGCCGGCGGGCGGACCGCGGACGATTGGGGTGCCGTCGGTGTGATGTGGCTGGGCGGTGCGCTCGCGGTGGGGGCGCTGGTGACGGTGGGGATCGGGAGGGGGCCGGAGCCGGGGCGGGAGTAGAGGCCACCGGGGAGCGCTGGCGGGGGTGAGGGGCATTGCCCTTCACCCCCACCAGCCGCTCGGGGCGTGAGCCCGTTGGGCCGGGTGCCGCCAGCTGCTGCCGGTTGCCGCTGGTTGCTGGTTACGGCGTCAGGCGGCGAAGCGCTCGACGAGGGCCTTGGCCTTGGCCGCCGCGTCCTCGTGGGCCTTGTCGCGGGAGGCCTCGAACTTCGGGATCAGGTCGGCCATCGCCGCGTTCACGGGCGCCATGGTCAGCTCCGGGACGATGAAGTCGACGTCGAGGCCGAGGCCGGCGCCCAGTACGGCCTCGAGGTAGTTCTGCACGTACTCGAAGTCCTCGCGGGGGGTGCCCGGTGCGTACGAGCCGCCGCGGCTGGCGACGACGGTGACCGGGGTGCCCTTGGCGCTCGGCTCGGCGCCCGACGTACGGCCCATGATGATCACCTGGTCCAGCCACGCCTTCAGCGTGGAGGGGATCGTGAAGTTGTACATCGGGGCGCCTATCAGGACGGCGTCGGCCCGCTCCAGCTCCTCGGCGAGCTCGACGCGCACCGCGAAGGCGGCCTGCTGCTCGGGGGAGTGGGTGGCGGGGTCGGAGAAGCCCGCGGAGGCGGCGACGCCGTCGAGGTGCGGCAGCGGGGCGGCGCTCAGGTCGCGGTAGATGACGGTGCCGTCGGGGTGCTGCTCCTCCCAGGTCTTGCGGAAGGCCGCGGTCACCGAGCGGGAGGCGGAGCCGCCCTCGGGAAAGACGGAGGAATCGATGTGCAGAAGGGTGGCCATGATGATCGGTCCTTCGGGTCGCGGCCGGACGATGTTCGGCACACTTGTTGAATTCCGTACGTCCCTATTAATAGCACAGGAGCTTACTTTTCTGCAGTAGCCAACATGAAAGCGGTACCCTGGGCGCATGGCGAACCACAGCGAGGCGACGTGCAGGCAGGTCGACGTCGGCATGACGCGCGTCTTCGAGCTGTTCGGGAAACGCTGGACGGGCCTGATCGTCGCCACCTTGATGCCGGGGCCGGTGCACTTCGCCGACCTGCGGCGGGCGATCCCGGGCATCAGTGAGCGCATGCTGTCCGACCGCCTCATGGAGCTGGCGGCCACCGGCCTGGTCGTACGCGAGGTGGACGCGGGGCCGCCGCTGCGCGTCGCATACCGGCTGACGGAGGCCGGGCTGGCGATGGAGCCCGCGCTCAAGGAACTGTCGCGGTGGGCCGAGACGTATCTCACCGATGGCGGGCAGTGCCCGGAGCGGTTTCGGCAGTAGGGGTTGCAGTAGGGGTTGGGGCTTCGAGGGGCTTTGGCGGGGCTCGGGAGGGGGCTTCGGGGGCTTCAGCAGGCTTCCGGGGAGGGCTTCCGGAGAGGGCTTCGGGAGTGCGGGAGGCGGCCTGTTCGTCTGCTGAGCTGTCGGCTCCTGGCCTCCTTGCTGGTTCTCTTCCGCGTCAGCCGATCCGTGTCAGCCGATCCGTGTCAGCCGAGGCGTTCCTGTGCGGCGTTGTAGCGCCGTAGGTACGTCGCGAAGCGGTCGAGGTCGTCCTCGTCCCAGTCGGCCAGCCGCTCATGGAATGCCTGACGGCGGCTCGCGGTGACGTTGGCGAGCACCTCGGCGCCCTTTTGTGTGGGATGCAGCACCTGGACGCGGTGGTCGTCGGGGTCGACGCGGCGCTCGACGAAGCCGAGCTTCTCCAGCGCGGCGATCTGCCGGCTGACCGTGGACTTATCCAGGAGGTAGTGCGCCGCGAGGTCGGTGGCGCGACATCCGTGCTGGTCATCGAGGTGCGCGAGCAGAGTGTAGGAGACCAGTGACAGCTCGGGGTGCATCCGCGCGGCGGTCGCGCGGGCCCGCCTGGCGAACGCGGTCATCTCCTGCTGGATGGTCTCGACGGAGGTGTCGCGGTGGGGCACGGGGTTGCCTTTCGTTGAAGTAGTTGTATAGTACAACGTGAGCTGATGGTTGTAATTGCCAACTCTTCGGGTTGGGTTAGCCGGTCGGCTCTCGGTGGCATATCGCGCCACCGTCGCGTCGCGCTCAGGTACATGAGATGGACGAGGTGCATGAGGCACATGAGACGTACGCCATATACGCCATATACGCCATGTACGCCACGTATATGGCGTGCGTGGCGTACGTGGCGTGGCGCGCGTGATGAGGAGTGATGCCGCTGTCCCCGCCGTCAGGGCTGCCGAGGCGGTCGCCCGCGACAGCGGATGCGACCGATTCGACTGTTGTTCTACTAGCTGAGAAGGCCCGCCCCATGAGTTCGGTCTCCCGTCCCGACCACCACCGAAGCGATCCTCGTAGTGCCGACCGAGTTGATCTCCGTACGGAGCGGCCGGGCACGCATCGCTCCGCCCACTCCGCCGGTTTGCGTCATGTCCTGACGCACCTGATCACCCCGCTGCTGATGTGCGTCGGCATGGGACTGGCCTACCTCGGCGCCTTCGCGAATCCCGCGCCGCACCACCTGCCCGTGGCGATCGTCGGGTCGGGACGGAGCGCGCAGCTGCTCGCCCAGTCGATCAATGACAAGGCGGACGGTGACCTGGAGGTACGGACGGTCGGCGACCGGTCCGCTGCGGTCGACCAGCTCAAGCACCAGGACATCTTCGGTGCGTACGTGATGAAGCCGAACTGGGGCGCCGGCGGGGTGGGCGGTGAAGGCCGGCCGTCGGGTCCTGAGCTGATCGTGGCGACCGCGGGCTCGGACACCAGCGCGTCCGTGGTGCAGAAGATCTTCACCCCGATCGCGGCGCAGCAGGGCGCCCCGCTCAAGGTCACGGACGTGGTGCCGACCGCCAAGGACGACCCGACGGGCCAAGGCATCTTCTTCCTCCTGGTCGCGATCAGCATCGGCTCGTACGCCTCGGTCGCGGTGATCGGCGGAGCCGGAGCCGTGCTGCCGTTGCGGCGGCGTGCGGGGCTGGCGATCGGCACATCCTTCGTGGTCGGTCTCATCGGAACGGCGTTCGCCGGTCCGGTCTTCCACCTCGTCGACCACGGCCTGTGGGGCGTGTGGGGCATGGGCTGGCTGTACTCCGCGGGCATCCTGCTGATCGGTACCGGACTGCACACCTTCCTCAAGCGCTGGACCACGCTCGGTGTGATGGCGCTGTTCGTCATGCTCAACTTCACGTCCTCCGGCGGAATCTTCCGCCCCGAGATGCAGAACGGCTTCTTCGCTGCGCTGCACTCGTTCTGGAACGGTGCGGGCTTCGTCGAGGGCACCCGCAGTCAGGTCTACTTCGACGGCTACGGCCTGGGCGGGCACGTCTGGACGCTGGCTGTATGGCTGGTCGTCGGCCTGCTGATGGTCGGCGTGGCGGGCCTGGCCGAGAGGCAGCGCCGCAGGGCCGAGGCGACTGCGGCCGCCAATGCCGCGGCGGTGGCGGCGGCCGCGGTGGCGGCGACGGTGCCTGAGCGGGCGGTTGAGGAGGAGATGGAGGAGGCTGTGGGGGTGTAGGTGGGAGCGTGGGTGGCGGTGTTGGCGGTGTTGGCGGGGCCCGGGGTGTTGGGGTGGCTAGTCCAGTCGGGACGCTCGGCGGAACTGGCGCGGCGTCAGTGAGTCGGTGTTCGCCAACGCCTCTCCTCAACGGTTTGTCTCAACGCCCTGCGACGTGCCTACGACGTTGTTCCCGGTTCCTGACAACTGTCCGGCGGCGGCTAGCACTTGGTGGTGGAACGGCCCTCGGCTGCTGGGCGTCGCCGCCGGCCTTCCGGGTTCGTACTCTGACCGCGTACATCTGACCTCGTACGTCTGACCTCGTACGTCTGACCTTGTACGTCTGACCTTGTACGTCTGACCTTGCACTTCTGGCCTTGCACTTCAGCGGATCCGACCCGTTTTCGCCTCGCGCTGCGCGCCCCCGCGATCCCTTGCCATCCCCCCTTTCCATCCCCTCTCTTCCTCATCCGCCCGCCCCCTGCGGAGAGTTATCCACAGGCCCTGCCGGACCGCGGTCGGTGTCGGTACGGTCATGGGCGAACGAGAAAGAACTGGCGATCAGGCCAGACGGAAGCAGGCCGTGAAGGGGGAGGTGACGCGCGATGTCGCGTGTGCCGTACGTACCGGGGTTCGCGAAGGCGGAGGCACAGGGGGCTTCACCCAAGGCCGCCGGCCGGGTGCTGCGTGAGCGGCTGCGCCGTTCCGAGCAGGCCGCCCTGTCGGTCGTGGCCGGGCGGCCGGATGCGGTGGCGGCGGTCGAGGAGTCCAATGCCGGGAGGCTGCCGGAGCTGACGCCGATACGGGTCGGGCGGATGGCAGCCGGCCCGTTCGCCTTTCTGCGCGGCTCCGCGGGCCTTATGGCGTACGACCTCACGGCCACTCCCGTTACCGGCATCGGCGCGCAGCTCTGCGGGGATGCACACGCCGCCAACTTCGGTCTCTATGCGGACGCCCGCGGCGGCCTCGTCATAGATCTCAATGACTTCGACGAGACCTTGCACGGGCCGTGGGAGTGGGATGTGAAGCGGCTTGTCGCGTCGCTGGTTCTTGCGGGCCGGGAGGCGGGCGTCGGCGAGGACGACTGCCGGAAGGCGGCGCAGGATGCGGCGGGAGCTTATCGGCGCACGATGCGGTTGCTGGCAAAGCTGCCGGTGACCGAGGCGTGGAACGCGATCGCGGACGAGGAGCTGGTCTCGCACACCGACGCCCGGGACCTGCTGGGGACGCTGGAGCGGGTTTCCGCCAAGGCGCGTAAGAACACCAGTGCGCGGTTCGCGGCGAAGGCCACGGAGCGGGGGCCGGACGGTGGCCGGCGGTTCGTGGACGCGCCGCCGGTGCTGCGGCGGGTGTCGGACGCGGAAGCGGCAGCGGTGGCCTCGTCACTCAGCGGCTATCTGGAGACGCTCCCCGAGGACCGACTGCCCCTGCTGGCCAGGTATGCCGTACAGGACGTGGCCTTCCGGGTGGTCGGGACGGGCAGCGTGGGGCTGCGCTCGTACGTGGTGCTGCTGCTCGATCACCGGGGTGAGCCGCTGGTGCTCCAGGTGAAGGAGGCGCGCGGTTCGGTGCTGGCGCCGTTCGTGGAGAAGGCCGGTTTTGAGGTGCCGGCAGTGGCGCACGAGGGGCGTCGGGTGGTGAGCGGGCAGCGGCGGATGCAGGTCGTGAGCGACATGCTGCTGGGCTGGACAACGGTGCAGGACGTGGCGGGGTGCGGGCGGGAGGGGCTGCCGTTCCAGGTCCGGCAGTTCCGGAACCGCAAGGGAAGCGTGGATCCGGCGCAGCTGACCGGAGAGCAGTTGGACGACTACGCACGGATGACCGGCGCGCTGCTGGCGAGGGCGCATGCGCACAGCGCCGACCCGCGGCTGGTGGCGGGGTACTGCGGCAAGGCGGAGGAGCTGGACGAGGCGATGGCGGCGTTCGCGGTGGCGTATGCGGACCGCACGGAGGCCGATCACGCGGACCTGGTGGCGGCGGTCAAGAGTGGTCGAATAGCCGCGGAAATGGGTGTGTGACCAGGCCGGATTTCTTTGGCGGGCGGTCTGCTGCGGGCTTGGCGCCGGGCCTTCGGCGGGGCCGCTGGGACCGGGGGGCTGCGGGCGTCGGGGTCGGACGCGACCAGACGTGCGGAGCGAGCGGGCCGACTTCGGGCGGACGCGGGACCGAGGTGGAGCTGACGCAGGCCGACGCGTAGGCCTGGCGTGGGCCCGCTGGTCCGGCGTGGTCCTGAGCGGTCATGGAAGCGACGGCCATGGGACAGCGCGGCACGCGTTGGTGCTGCGGTGAGTGGGAGGTGGGACGGGGGACGGCGGCGCGCGGGGGTGGGGGGTGCGCACCCTGCGGCTGGGCGGCCGGGCGCGCGGGATGCGCGGGACAGGGGATGGGCCGCGGGGGTGGGCTGGGGGCGTGGGGGGGAGGGGGAGGGGGAAGCCGGGCGGTGCGCCACGAAGGCAGCCGCCCCCTCCCCACCCGCATGGGCCGTACGCTGACCGGGTGACGAACTCGCACGCGGAGAACGCGCAGGACGGCCAGGACCGACCGGACGCAGTGGACGCGCCAGGTGCACAGGGCGCACCGGGCGCATCCGACGGCCCGGCTGACCCGCAGGCATCCGAAGCCCCGGCCGACCCGCAGGCATCGGACGACCCTGGCGACGGTCGGGGCGACCAGGCGGCTCAGGACGAGGCGACCCGGCGTCTGGCGAAGGCGGTGCTGGCAGCCGAGCAGGCGTTGATCGAGTTCGAGATCGCGGTGGAGACCTTCCGGGTGGAGGTGGAGAACTTCTCCCGGCTCCATCACCAGCGGCTCGGCCCCATGTACGCGCGGCTGGACGAGTTGGATGCGCAGATCGCCGAGGCGGTGGCGGCGCGCACGGGTGACCCCGAGGACATCCGTAAGGCCAAGGAAGCACGGGCCTCGGTGCTGCCGATGCCCAACGTGGAAGAGCTGTTCCACGGCTGGATGGGATCGGACGGGCTGTACTCCGAGGCACAGGCGATGCTCACCGAGCAGCCGGTGCAGCCGCCGCAGAAGGTGCGGCCCAGCGAGGAGGCCCGCAAGGTCTACCGCGACCTGGTGCGCAAGGCCCACCCGGATCTGGCGCGGGACGATGCGGAGCGGACCCGGCGGGACGCGTTCATCGCGCGGGTCAATGCGGCGTACGGCCGGGGTGACGAAGCGGTGCTGCGCGAGCTGGCGCAGGAGTGGGCGGCCGGCCCCGTACCGGCCGAGGAGCGGCTGAGCGAGAGCGAGGAGCTCTACGCCCGGCTGGATTGGCTGGCTCAGCGCAAGGAGATGCTGGCAGCCGTTGCGGCGGAGCTGGAGGGGAGCGCGATCGGGGAGATGATCAAGATGGCGCCACAGGACCCGGATGCACTGCTGGACGAGATCGCCGAGAAGCTGCTCGCCGATGTGGCAGAACGCGAGGCGTATCTCGTGCAGCTGGTCGGGTAGCGTCGGGAGTATGCAATTTGGTTCTGTGCCCACGGTCGGTGTCGACGCTCTCACGTCCGAGGACTTCCTCCTGGACGTGCGCGAGGACGACGAGTGGGAGGCCGGTCACGCGCAGGGCGCGCTGCACCTTCCGATGAGTGAATTCGTGGCTCGTTACGGGGAGTTGACCGAAGCGGCGCCCGAGGGCGGCAAGGTGTATGTCCTGTGCCGGGTCGGCGGGCGGTCGGCCCAGGTGGCGCAGTATCTGATCCAGCAGGGTATCGACGCGGTGAACGTCGCGGGCGGTATGCAGGCCTGGGAGGCCACCGGACGCCCCGTGTCGGATGGAAAGGGCGGCGCCGGGACGGTCGTGTGACCCGGGCGTGTGATCCGGACGGCTGAGCCGGCCATCGGCGAGGGGGCCGTCTGAGCGGGTCGTCCGCGCCCCGCTCCCTCGTGACCGGCTCCGCGACCGCGCCCGGCTTCCCCCGCTCCTCGAAGCGCACTCGTCCTCCCCTCCCCTCCTCCGCTCAGCTCAGCGGATGCGCGGCGAGAAGATCGCCAAGCGTTTCCTCGTGGGCGGCGGCCGGGCCCAGGGAGAGTTCGAGCTGTTTGGCCCAGGCGTGATAGCGGTGCAGGGGATAGTCGGTGTCGGCGCCGAAGCCGCCGTGCAGGTGCTGGGCGGTCTGGACGACCCGCCGGACGCCGTCGGCTGCCCAGATCTTCGCGACCGCGACATCCCCCGCGGGCGGTAGCGCTCCGGCCGCGCCGGTGGTGATGCGCCAGGCGGCCTGCCAGAGGGTGGCTTCCATGGCACGCAGGTCGATGAAGCGGTCGGCGGTCTGGACGGCGACGGCCTGGAAGGTGGCCACGGGGAAGCCGAACTGTTCGCGCTTGGCGGTGTAGTCGCTGGTCATGGCCAGGACGCGTTCGCCGAGGCCCAGGGCGAGCGCGCAGGTGCCGGTGGTCAGGACGTTGCGCAGTGTCTCCCAGGCGGCGGGGTCGGTGATCGTTTCCCGGGTGCCGAGGCGTACGGAATCCAGCCGGACCTCGGCGTAGCGCTCGCCGCTGGTGGAGATCTGGTCCTGGAGCGCGACGCCGGGGTGGGTGCGGGGGACGAGGGCGAGGACGGCGTGGCCGTCGCGGGTGTGGGCGGGAAGCAGGATCCGGTCGGCGGCCTGGGCCCAGGGGACGGTGGTGTGGGCGCCGTCGAGTATCCAGTCCGTGCCGTCCTGGCGGGCGGTTACGGCGAGTTCGGCGGGGTCGTGGCCGGTGCGGCCGGCAGAGGCCGCCGTCACGACGAGGTCGCCGGTGGCGATCCGGGGCAGTACGTCGGTGCGTAGCTCGCCGGTCGCGTACGCCTGGAGGGTGTGTGCGGCGGCGGTGGACTCCAGCAGCGGTACGCGGGCCAGCACCTTGGCCGCTTCGCGCAGTACGAGGCAGAGCGCGATCGGGTCGAGGCCTGCGCCGCCGTGTTCGGGGGCGATCAGCAGGCTCAGCAGATCGGCGTCGGCGAGCTTTTGCCACAGCGCGCGGTCGAAGTCGTCGGCGACGGCTCCGGGGGTGAGCGCGGGGCTGGGCACGCTGTCGGGAGCGACCCCCGAGAAGACGGCCTTGGCCGCTTCGACGGCGGCTTGCTGCTCCTCGGTGAAGGTGAAGTCCACTGGTCTGTCCTCCCACGCGGCGCACTGTTCTGACGGAGCGTCAAGGTAGAACAGGTTGCAGGAATTGGGAATGGCAGGGGCGGGAAATGTCCCCGCGCGCCGGTGGGGGAGTGGGTGTCAGCGGTCGAAGTCCAGCTCGACCTTTTCCGTGACCGGATGCGACTGGCAGGCCAGCACATACCCGGCGTCGACCTCCTCCGCCTCCAGCGCGAAGTTGCGGTCCATGCGTATCTCGCCGGACACCAGGAACGCCCGGCAGGTGCCGCACACCCCGCCCTTGCAGGCGTACGGCGCGTCCGCGCGATTGCGCAGCACCGCCTCCAGCAGCGATTCGCCGTCGTGCACCGGCCATTTGCCGGACCGTCCGTCGAGGGTGGCGGTCACCGTGCTGTGTGCGGGCGCGGAGGCGGTGGGGACCGGTGGTGCGGCCGTGGTGCCGTTGTCGATGTGGAAGATCTCTTGGTGGATGCGGCTGCGGGGCACTTCCAGGGAGCGCAGCGCCTGTTCCGCGCTCTGGACGAGGCCGAGCGGGCCGCACAGGAACCAGCCGTCGACCGAGTCGATGGTCAGGAGCGCGGGCAGCAGCGAACGCAGCCGTTCTTCGTCCAGCCGTCCGGACGGCAGACCGGCCTGCTGCTCTTCGCGGGAGAGGGTCTGGATCAGCTGGAAGCGCTGCGGATAGCGGTTCTTGAGGTCGGCCACCTCCTCCAGGAACATCGTCGAGGCCGCCGTGCGGTCGCTGCGGATCAGGCAGAAGCGGGCGTCGGGCTGCCGGGCGAGCAGGGTGGAGACGATGGAGAGCACGGGGGTGATGCCGCTGCCGCCGACGATGCCCACGAAGTGGCCGGGGCGTGGTGCGAGGGTGAACCGGCCGGCCGGGGCCATGACCTCCACGGTGTCGCCGGCCGTCAGCTCTTTGAGGGCGTAGGTGGAGAACGCGCCGTCCTCGACCAGGCGGATGCCCACGCGCAGTACGGGATCGTCGGTGGCCGGGGTGCAGATGGAGTACGTGCGGCGAATCTCCTGGCCGTCGACCGATCTGCGCAGCGCGATGTGCTGTCCGGGGGTGTGCCGGAATGTCTCGCGCAGCTCGGGCGGCACCGTGAAGGTGACGGCCACCGCGTCGTCCGTGAGCCGCTCGACCTCCCGGACCCGGAGCGGGTGGAACATCACAACTCCTTGAAGTGGTCGAAGGGTTCGCGGCAGGACTCGCAGCGGCGCAGGGCCTTGCATGCCGTGGAGGAGAAGCGGCTGAGCAGGGTGGTGTCGGTGGATCCGCACTGCGGGCAGCGGATCGTCAGGTCGATGCTGACGGGGCCGTCGGCCGGTCCGGTGGGGCGCGGTGGCGCGATGCCGAATTCGGCGAGCTTGCGGCGGCCTTCGGGGGTGATGGCGTCGGTGGTCCAGGCCGGGCTGAGGACCGTACGGACCTCGACCTCGGGTATGCCGTTTTCGTGGAGCACCCGCTCTATGTCGGCCGACATCGCCTCGATGGCGGGGCAGCCGGTGTAGGTGGGCGTGAGCTGCACCTCGACGTGGTCCGGGGATGTCAGTCGTACGCCGCGCAGCACGCCGAGCTCGGCGAGGGTGAGGACGGGCAGCTCGGGGTCGGGAACGGAGCCGGCCAGTGCCAGCAGTTTCTCTTCGAGGGCGGTGCGGCCGGTGGTGGTCACCATGTCGCCCCCGGGTGGCTGCGGTGCAGGTGCTGCATCTCGGCGAGCATCCGCCCGAACGGTTCGGTGTGCAGGCCCTGACGGCCGGCGCCCGCGGTCCAGGCGCCGCGCTGTGGTCCTTGGGGGACGGTGAGGGTGGCCCGTTCCAGGAGGGTGGTGATGCGTGTCGTCCAGGCGTCGTGCAGCGCCGGCCAGGGCGCATCCAGTCCTTCGACCGGTTCGAAGAGCTCGCCGGTGAAGCGCCACAGGGCGTCGAGTCCGCGCTGCATACGGGTGTGGCTCTCGTCGGTGCCGTCGCCCAGCCGCAGCGTCCACTGTTCGGCGTGGTCGCGGTGGTAGGCGATCTCCTTGACGGCCTTCGCCGCCAGTGGTGCAAGCTCGCTTCCGCCGGTGGCGAGGTGGTCGAACAGCAGCTGCTGGTAGGTGGAGAAGTAGAGCTGGCGGGCGATGGTGTGGGCGAAGTCGCCGTTGGGCTGCTCGACGAGCTGGAGGTTGCGGAACTGGCGTTCCTCGCGCAGATACGCCAGCTCGTCCTCGTCGCCTGCCAGGGAGAGCAGTATGCGGGCCTGGCCGAGCAGGTCCAGCGCGATGTTGGCGAGTGCGACCTCCTCTTCGAGGACGGGGGCGTTGCCGGCCCACTCGCCCAGGCGGTGGGAGAGGATCAGGGCGTCGTCACCGAGGGCCAGGGCCGGGGTGAGGGTGAGGTTCGTCAAAGGTGATGCACCCCGTCCGGGATCTCGTAGAAGGTCGGGTGGCGGTAGGGCTTGTCGCCGGCCGGTTCGAAGAAGGCGTCCTTCTCGTCCGGGGAGGAGGCGGTGACCTGGGCGGAGGGGACCACCCAGATGGAGATGCCCTCCGAGCGGCGGGTGTAGAGATCGCGGGCGTTGCGCAGCGCCATGGTGGCGTCGGGGGCGTGCAGGCTGCCGGCGTGGGTGTGGGAGAGGCCGCGGCGGCTGCGGACGAAGACCTCCCACAGGGGCCATTCGGTGGGCCGGGCGGTTGCGGGCGCGGCGGCTGCGGGGGTTTCGGTGGGGCGTGGTGTCGTCATCGGTCGGCCTTCCCGTGATGCTTGGCCGCGTGTGCGGCGGCTGCCTCGCGCACCCAGGCGCCGTCCTCGTGAGCCTTTCGCCTGCGGCTGATCCGCTGTTCGTTGCAGGGGCCGTTGCCCTTGAGGACTTCCCGGAACTCGGCCCAGTCGATGGGCCCGAAGTCCCAGTGGCCGCGTTCGTCGTTCCACGTCAGATCCGGGTCGGGGAGCGTCAGCCCGAGGGCTTCGGCCTGCGGGATGCAGATGTCGACGAAGCGCTGGCGCAGCTCGTCGTTGGAATGCCGCTTGATCTTCCAGGCCATGGACTGCGCGGAGTGCGCCGATTCGTCGTCCGGCGGGCCGAACATCATCAGCGAGGGCCACCACCAGCGGTTCACCGCGTCCTGCGCCATGGCGTGCTGTGCGTCGGTGCCGCGGCTGAGGGCCAGCAGGAGTTCGTACCCCTGGCGTTGGTGGAAGGACTCCTCCTTGCAGACGCGGACCATGGCGCGGGCGTAGGGGCCGTACGAGCAGCGGCACAGCGGGACCTGGTTGGTGATCGCCGCGCCGTCCACCAGCCAGCCGATGGCGCCGACGTCGGCCCAGGTCAGGGTCGGGTAGTTGAAGATCGAGGAGTACTTCTGGCGGCCGGTGTGCAGCTTGTCGAGGAGTTCGTCGCGGCCGGTGCCGAGGGTTTCGGCGGCGCTGTAGAGGTAGAGGCCGTGGCCGGCTTCGTCCTGGACCTTTGCCATGAGGATCGCCTTGCGGCGCAGGGACGGCGCGCGGGTGATCCAGTTGGCTTCCGGCTGCATGCCGATGATCTCGGAGTGGGCGTGCTGCGCTATTTGGCGTACCAGGGACGAGCGGTAGGCATCCGGCATCCAGTCCCGCGGTTCGATGCGTTCGTCCGCGGCCACGGTGGCATCGAAGACGGCTTCGAGCGCTGATTCTTCCGGTGCGATCGTCGTCATGTGGTGCCCCCTCGCTCCCGACCGACCGATCGTTCGGTTCAATGGTGGGCGGGCGGACCGCGGGTGTCAACCCTGAGAAAACTCGGGGGAAGGTGTGCCGGGTGCCGCCGCGTAGGTACCGTTCCGTGGCGGAGTGAACCGAGAGTCAGTCGAGTGTCGGCCGAGTGGATTCTGGGAACGGGGCAGGAATGCAGTCATACGGGGACAAAGCGCGGCCGCTCGCCGCGCTCTCGCTGCCCTCGCGGATCGTCATAGGTGTGGCGGCCAGCGCCGGCGCCGTGATCGTCGCGATTCATCTGGCCATGATGTTCCTGCACGTCGCACCGCAGAACACGCTCAGCAAGCAGCAGGGCAACCTGATCAGCGACTACGTCTATCCCGAGTACGAGCAGAACTGGAAGCTGTTCGCGCCCAATCCGCTGCAGCAGAACATCAACGTCCAGGTCCGTGCCCAGCTGCGCAGTGGGGACGGCACGCCGCGGACCACCGGCTGGACCGACCTGACCGCGCGGGATGCACACGACATCCTCCACAACCCGTTCCCCAGCCACACCCAGCAGAACATGCTGCGCCGCGGCTGGGAGTTCTTCCTCAACTCGCACTCCGCGCAGAACAGCCCCATCGGGATGCGCGGTGAGCTGTCCGAGCGCTACGTCCGGCGCATCGTGATGTACCGCATGGGCGCCGAGTGGGCCAAGGACGGCCGGGTCGAGCAGCTGCAGGCGCGCTCGGTGACGACGGCCGTCAGCCCGCCGCCGTGGAGCACGGAGAAGATCAGCGACAAGCCCATGTACCGCGTACTGCCCTGGTGGCAGGTCACCGCACACGACCTGCCCGAGGGGGCGAAGAACCAGTGACTTCACCGATGCCGCACCAGTCGGCCACCGAACCCCGGACACCTCCCGAGACCCAGCAGCCCCAGCAGCCGGAGACACCCCTCGAGGAGACCCGGCTCGAGCGCGCCATCGGCCGCGGCTTCCTGCAGATCACCAGCCGGGCGATGGCCCCGTATCAGACCGCCGTGATCCGGATCGGGTTCTCCGCGACCTGGCTGCTGTTCCTGCTGCGGGAATGGCCCAACCGCCACGCCCTCTACGGCCCCGACAGCCCCTTCAGCCTGGACATGGCGCGCCGGCTCCTGGGCGGCAACCACGCCTTCTCCGTACTGCCCTGGTCCGGCAGCAGCGGCTGGTTCGAATGCGTCTATGTGCTGGCCATCGTGGCCGGCGCCCTGCTGATGCTCGGCTGGCGCACCCGCACCATGTCGGTGCTCTTCATGGTCGGTGTGCTCTCTCTGCAGAACCGCAGCATCTTCCTGGGGGACGGCGGCGACAACGTCATCCACCTGATGTCGATGTATCTCGTGCTCACCCGGTGCGGCCAGGTGTGGTCCCTGGACGCCCGCCGTGCCGAGCGGGCGGCCGCCAACGGGGGCGGCACCCCCGCCCGGGAGGAGCGCGACCTCACCGGCATCCTCCTGTGGGCCGTCCTCGGCCTCGCCCTGGCCGTGGCCCAGCTGCTCGGAGCCTATGGCCTCACCTGGTTCGGCAAGGGCCCCTTCCCGCACATCGGCTGGAGCCTGGCGCTGTGGGGCCTGTGGGCGGTGCACGGCCTGTGGTGGGCGGTGCGGCGGTACGCGCCGGGGGAGCCGCGCATCGTCCTGGACACCCTCGCCAAGCTCGCGCACAACGGCGCACTGCTGGTGATCATGGTCGAGGTCTGCCTGATCTACGCCACCGCCGGCTGGTACAAGATCCAGGGTTCGCGCTGGCAGGACGGCACCGCGGTCTTCTACCCGATGCACCTGGACTACTTCTCCCCCTGGCCGGACCTGTCCCAGGTGCTCGGCAGCAGCGGCCTGATGGTCATGCTGCTCACCTACGGGACAGTCATCGTCCAGGTGGCCTTCCCCTTCACCCTCGCCAACCGCCGGCTGAAGAATGTGCTGCTGGTCGCGATGATCTGCGAGCACCTGTCCATCGCGGTCCTGCTCGGGCTGCCGTTCTTCTCCCTCGCGATGATCGCGGCGGACGCGGTCTTCCTGCCGACGAACTTCCTGACCTGGCTCTCCGTCCGGCTGTCGGGCCTGCGCAAGCGGCTGTTCCGCCGCGGCGTCGCATCCCCGGCCGGTGGCGGCGAGCCGGAGGCCCGTGCACACGGCGACAGCGGTGGCCATACCCTCGTGGGGTGAGCAGCGAGAAAACCGCCCTGGGCGGCGAGACGACCGCCCCGGAGGGCGAGGCCACCGCCCCGGGCGCGGAGCCCCTCCAGTACGACGAGGGCTACGGCCCCAAGGTCGGCGTCGGCCCGCACCCGCAGCCCTGGCCGCAGGATGCCCGTTACGACCCCGAGCTGCTCGCGCACGGCGACCGCCGCAATGTCGTCGACCACTACCGCTACTGGACGCGCGAGGCGATCGTCGCCGACCTCGACACCCGCCGCCACGACTTCCACGTGGCCGTCGAGAACTGGGGCCACGACTTCAACATCGGCTCGGTCGTACGGACCGCGAACGCGTTCCTGGCCAAGGAGATCCACATCGTCGGGCAGCGCCGCTGGAACCGCCGCGGCGCCATGGTCACCGACCGCTACCAGCACGTGCGCCATCACCCGGACACCGCCGACCTCACCGCCTGGGCGGCCGCCGAGGAGCTGCCGATCATCGGGATCGACAACCTCCCCGGCGCCGTGCCGCTGGAGACGACCGAGCTGCCGCGCCGGTGTGTGCTGCTCTTCGGCCAGGAAGGGCCGGGGCTGACCGAAGAGGCGCGCCGGCACGCCTCCCTGGTCTGCTCCATCGCGCAGTTCGGCTCGACCCGGTCGATCAACGCGGGCGCCGCGGCCGCCATCGCGATGCACTCCTGGATCGGCCGCCACGCCCGTATCGAGGCCCCTGAGGCCCCCTGAGAGGCCCTGAGGCCCGCGAGAGGCCCGAGGCTTACGCCGGCCGGCGCACCTCGACCGTACGGAAGCGGTTCGCCACGAACGCGCCGTCGCACAGCGCCGCATTGGCCGCCGGGTTGCCGCCGGAGCCGTGGAAATCGGAGAACGCCGCCGTCTGGTTCACATAGACGCCACCGGTGAGGTTGAGCGACAGCTGCGCGCACTCCTCCAGGCAGGCGTCCTGAACGAGGCGCTCCACCTCGGCGTCGGTGGTGTACGCGCCGACCGTCATGGCGCCCTTGTCGCGTACGGTGCGCCGCAACAGCTCCACCGCGTCGGCCGCCGAGTCGACGGCCACCGCGAAGGACACCGGGCCGAAGCACTCCGAGAGGTAGGCCGCCTCCGAGTCCGGCTTGGCGCCGTCCAGCTTGACGATCACCGGCGTACGGACCGTGGCCCCGGGGAAGTCGGGGTTGGCCACCTCGCGGGAGGCCAGCGCCACCTCGCCGAGCCCCGATGCGGCCTCGATGCGCTCCTTGACCTGCGGATTGACGATTGCGCCCAGCAGGGCGTTGGCTCGCGCGTCGTCACCCAGCAGACCGTTCACCGCGCCCGAGAGATCGCTGACCACCTCGTCGTACGACTTGGGTCCGGCGTCCGTGGTGATGCCGCCGCGCGGGATCAGCAGATTCTGCGGGGTGGTGCACATCTGGCCGCTGTACAGCGAGAGGGAGAAGGCGAGGTTGGCGAGCATGCCCTTGTAGTCGTCGGTGGAGTCGATGACGACGGTGTTGACGCCGGCCTTCTCCGTGAAGACCTGCGCCTGGCGGGCGTGCGTCTCCAGCCAGTTGCCGAAGGCGGTCGAGCCCGTGTAGTCGATGACGCGGACCTCGGGGCGCACCGCCAGCGTCTTGGCCAGGCCCTCGCCCGGCCGGTCCACGGCCAGGCACACCAGGTCGGCCGGGAAACCGGCCTCCTCCAGCACCTCGCGCGCCACCTTGACGGTCAGCGCCAGCGGCAGCACGGCCCGCGGATGCGGCTTGACCAGCACCGGGTTACCGGTGGCCAGGGAGGCGAACAGGCCCGGATAGCCGTTCCACGTCGGGAAGGTGTTGCAGCCGATCACCAGGGCGACGCCGCGCGGCACGGCCGTGAAGGACTTGGTCAGCTCCAGCGGGTCGCGCTTGCCCTGCGGCTTGGACCAGGACGCCTCCCCGGGGGTGCGGACCTGCTCGGCATACGCGTACGCCACCGCCTCCAGGCCGCGGTCCTGGGCATGCGGCCCGCCCGCCTGGAAGGCCATCATGAAGGCCTGTCCGCTGGTGTGCATCACGGCCTGCGCGAACTCATGGGTGCGCGCGCTGATCCGCGCCAGGATCTCCAGGCACACGGCCGCCCGCGCCTCGGGGCCCGCGTCCCGCCAGGCGGGGATCGCGGCACGCATGGCGGGCAGCAGCACGTCCACGTCCGGGTGCGGATAGCTGATGCCCAACTCCGGGCCGTACGGGGAGACTTCCTGGCCCGCCCAGTCGTCCGTGCCGGGCTGGTCCAGTTCGAAGCGCTTGCCGCGCAGCGCCTCGAACGCGGCCAGGCCGTCGGCCGCGCCGCTCTCGCCGTACGCCTTGGGGTGCTCGGGGTGCGGCGACCAGTACGCGCGGGTACGGATCGCTTCGAGCGTCTGGTCGAGGGTGGGGCGGTGCTTCTCGATCAACTGCGCTGGGGTCATTTCGGCGGCCATCGATGACCAACTCCTCGTCGAGCCGGGCGGAGAGCGGATGAGGCGGTGAGATCGGAACCGAGGACGGTGGATCACAACCGAGGACGGTGAGATCGGAACCAAGGACTGGGAGCGGAAGTGCCAACGGAGTTAGAGTAACCGAACGATCGGTCGGGGCAAGAGGGTCCCGGATGCCTGTGGACAACTCGGGTCGGGGAGGATCAATCGCCATGACGGCAATCGGGACCGGCAGCACCGTGGCAGTGGTGGGTACCGGCACCATGGGGCAGGGAATTGCGCAGGTGGCGCTGGTCGCCGGGCACCGCGTACGGCTCTGGGACGCGGTGCCGGAGCGGGCCGGGCAGGCCGCCGCGGCCATCGTGCGGCGGCTGGACCGGCTCGTCGAAAAAGGCCGGATCACTTCGCAGGAGCGGGATGCCGCCCGCGGCCGCCTCTCCCCCGCCGCGGGCCTCGCCGAGCTGGCCGACGCCGCGCTGGTGATCGAGGCGATTCTGGAACAACTTCCGGCCAAACAGGAGCTGTTCACCACGCTGGAGGACATCGTGGCGGCGGACTGCCTGCTGGCCACCAACACCTCCTCCCTCTCCGTGACCGCCGTCGCCGGCCCGCTGCGCCACCCCGGCCGCTGCGTGGGCCTGCACTTCTTCAACCCCGCCCCGCTGCTCCCCCTGGTCGAGGTGATCAGCGGCTTCGCCACCGACGAGCGCGCCGCCACCACCGCGTACGACACCGCCGCGGCCTGGGGCAAGACACCGGTGCGCGGCGCGGACACCCCCGGGTTCATCGTCAACCGCATCGCCCGCCCCTTCTACGCCGAGGCCCTGCGCGCCTACGAGGAGCGGGTCGCCGACCCCGCCACCATCGACGCCGTACTGCGCGACGGCACCGGCTTCAAGATGGGCCCGTTCGAGCTGACCGACCTCATCGGCCAGGACGTGAACGAGGCGGTCACCCACTCGGTGTGGACATCGTTCTTCCAGGACCCGAAGTTCGCGCCCTCTCTGGCGCAGCGGCGCCTGGTGGAGTCCGGGCTGCACGGCCGGAAGTCCGGGCGTGGCTGGTTCGACTACGCCGAGGGGGCGCAGCGCCCCGCGCCCCGGACGGCCGCGCCGTGTCCCGCCCCGGAGGCCGTCGGCCTGCATGCGACGCTGCCCGGTCCCGCCGCGGTGCTGGGTGAGCTGATCGAGGAGTCGGGCATCAAGATCACCGGTGAGCGCACACCGGGGGAGTCCGAGGGCTTCATCCGGCTGCCCGGCGGGGCCCGGCTGGCGCTGACCGACGGCCGTCCGGCGACGACCGCGGCGCACGGCAGGTGCATCCGGTTCGATCTCTCGCTGGACTACCGGGCCGCGACCCGGATCGCGCTGGCCGCCCCCCAGGGGGCCTCCGAGGCGGACCTCGCGGAGGCGGTCGGGCTCTTCCAGGCGCTCGGCAAGCAGGTCAGCGTCATCCAGGACGTGCCGGGCATGATCGCCGCCCGTACGATCGCGATGATCGTGGATTTCGCCGTGGACGCGGCGGCGCGCGAGGTGGCGACGCCGAAGGACATCGACACCGCGATGCGGCTGGGTGTGAATTACCCCGGTGGCCCCATGGAGTGGGCCGAGCGCCTCGGCGCCCGCTGGGTGTGGGACCTGCTGGATTCGATGTACCGCCACAATGCCGGTGGCCGCTACGCACCGTCGTGGGCCCTCAGGCGCCGTGCGGACCTGGAGGGACAGGTGCTCTAATCATGACCATGGCCAAGCGCGACACCTATACGCCCGATTCGCTGCTCGCGGTCGCCGTCGAGGTGTTCATCGAGCGCGGATATGACGGCACCTCCATGGAGCATCTCTCCAAGGCGGCCGGCATTTCCAAGTCCTCGATCTACCACCATGTACGCAGCAAGGAAGAGCTGCTCCGCCGGGCGATAAGCCGCGCCCTGGACGGACTGTTCGGCGTCCTGGAGGAGCCGGGCGCCGTCGAGGGGCGGGCGATCGAGCGGCTGGAGTACGTCACCCGGCGCGAGGCCGAGGTGCTGATGGACGAACTCCCCTATGTGACGCTGCTGTTGCGGGTGCGCGGGAACACCGACGCCGAGCGGTGGGCCATGGGGCGCCGCCGCGAGTTCGACCACGAGGTCGCCGATCTGCTCAAGCAGGCGGCCGCCGATGGTGATCTGCGGGACGACGTCGACATCCGGCTGGCCACCCGGCTCCTCTTCGGCATGATCAACTCGATTGCGGAGTGGTACCGGCCGGGGCGCGGCGGCGCGGCGAGCCGGGACGAGGTGGCCGAGGCCGTGGTGCGTACGGCATTTGCGGGGCTGCGCAAGAACTGAGGCCGTCCACCCGGCGGCGGCCTACGGGGCGGCCGGGCCCGGCTCCTCCTCCGGCCCCAGTTCGGTCTCCTCGAAGACCAGCAGGGTGCGGGTGCTGAGCACCTCCGGGATCGACTGGATGCGGGTGAGGACCAGTTCCCGCAGTTCCCGGTTGTCCTTGGTGTGGACCAGCAGCAGTACGTCGAAATCGCCGCTGACCAGCGCGATGTGGGACGCCCCGGGAAGCGCCGTGAGCTGCCTGCGCACGGTCCGCCAGGAGTTCTGCACGATCTTCAGCGTGATATATGCGGATGCGCCCTGACCTGCGCGTTCCTGGTCGACAAGGGCGCTGAAGCCGCGTATGACGCCGTCGTCGATCAGCCGGTTGATCCGTGCGTAGGCGTTGGCACGCGAGACATGGACCCGCTCGGCGACGGAACGTATCGAGGCCCGGCCGTCGGTCTGCAGCATGCGCAGGATCGCGCGGTCGACGGTGTCCAGGGGGCGCGCGGGCGGTGCAGGCGGGGCGGACGCCGCCGACGGCTGTCCGCCCGGATTGGCCATCTGTTCGTCCCGCATATGGTCCCGCCTCCCCGTTGTGGACGTCCTGCATTCATCTGAAGCTGTGGAGAACCGTTTGTCCACAGGCTGAGTCCGCCTGTAGCCAAAATGCATTGGCGACCGAACAATCGGTAGGGAAGGGCTCACCCGCCCCGACCGGATGCATCCTGCCCATGAGTCGCCCGCCACCACCCCTATCAGGCGCCTCGCGCCGCCCCTTCGATCCGAGGAGGTGCTCGTCATGACGGTCCTTGAGCAGCCCGGCAGCAGCAGGAACAAGAGCGGTCTGCCCGGCCCGCCGCCCGACTGGCGGCCGCGCGTCGACCCCGCGCCCCTCCTGCCGGACGCCGAGCCGTACCGCCTCCTGGGGACGGACGCCGCCCGCGGGCTCGATGCGGGCCTGCTCAAGCGGCTCTACGTCCAGCTGGTGCGCGGCCGCCGCTACAACGCCCAGGCCACGGCTCTGACCCGGCAGGGACGGCTGGCGGTCTATCCCTCCTCCACCGGGCAGGAGGCCTGCCAGGTCGCCGCCGCGCTGGCCCTGGAGGACCGCGACTGGCTCTTCCCCAGCTACCGCGACACCCTCGCCGCCGTGGCCCGCGGCCTCGACCCCGTACAGGCGCTGACCCTGCTGCGCGGCGACTGGCACACCGGATACGACCCGCACGAGCACCGCATCGCCCCCCTGTGCACCCCGCTCGCCACCCAGCTCCCGCATGCCGTGGGCCTGGCGCACGCCGCCCGCCTCAAGGGCGACGACGTCGTGGCGCTGGCCATGGTGGGCGACGGCGGCACGAGCGAGGGCGATTTCCACGAGGCGCTGAATTTCGCGGCGGTCTGGCAGGCGCCGGCCGTCTTCCTCGTCCAGAACAACGGCTTCGCGATCTCCGTACCGCTCGCCAAGCAGTCCGCCGCCCCCTCCCTGGCTCACAAGGCGGTCGGCTACGGCATGCCCGGCCGCCTGGTGGACGGCAATGACGCGCCCGCGCTGCACGAGGTCATCACCGAGGCCGTAGCGCGGGCCCGCCGGGGCGGCGGCCCCACCCTGATCGAGGCCGTCACCTACCGCATCGAGGCGCACACCAACGCCGACGACGCCACCCGCTACCGCACCGATGCCGAGGTCGAGACCTGGCGGGCGCATGACCCGATAGCCCTTCTGGAGCGCGAGCTGGCCGCCCGCGATCTGCTCACCGACGAGTTCGCCGGCGCCGCCCGGGACGGCGCCGAGCAGCTGGCGGCCGACCTGCGGGAGCGGATGAACCAGGACCCGGTGCTCGACCCGATGGATCTGTTCACTCACGTCTACGCCGAGCAGACCAGCCAACTACGCGACCAGGCTGCGCAGTTGCGCGCCGAGCTGGACGCCGAGCAGACGCCCGCCGAGGAGACCAGGCCATGACGACCACCGCGGCCGCCCGCAAGCCCGCCACCATGGCGCAGGCGCTGACCCGCGCGCTGCACGACGCCATGGCCGAGGACCCGACCGTGCATCTCATGGGCGAGGACGTCGGCGCCCTGGGCGGCGTCTTCCGGGTCACCGACGGCCTGGCCAAGGAGTTCGGCGAGGACCGCTGCAGCGACACCCCGCTCGCCGAGGCCGGCATCCTCGGCACAGCCGTCGGCATGGCCATGTACGGGCTGCGGCCGGTCGTGGAGATGCAGTTCGACGCGTTCGCCTACCCGGCGTTCGAGCAGCTGGTCAGCCATGTCGCCCGGATGCGCAACCGCACACAGGGCGCCGTGCCGATGCCGCTGACCATCCGGATCCCCTACGGCGGCGGGATCGGCGGTGTCGAGCACCACAGCGACTCCTCCGAGGCCTACTACCTGGCCACCCCCGGCCTCCAGGTGGTCACCCCGGCGACCGTCGCGGACGCCTACGGGCTGCTGCGTGCCGCCATCGCCTCCGACGACCCGGTCGTGTTCCTGGAGCCCAAGCGGCTGTACTGGTCCAAGGACGACTGGTCGCCCGACGCCCCCGCGCCGGTCGCCCCCATAGGCCGCGCCGAGATCCGGCGCCGCGGCGAGAGTGCCACCCTGATCACCTATGGCCCGTCGCTGCCGGTGTGTCTGGAGGCCGCCGAGGCCGCCCGCGCCGAGGGCTGGGACCTGGAGGTCCTCGATCTGCGCTCGTTGATGCCGTTCGACGACGACGCGGTCTGTGCGTCGGTACGGCGTACCGGGCGCGCCGTGGTCGTCCATGAGTCGGCCGGGTTCGGCGGCCCCGGTGGCGAGATCGCCGCGCGGATCACCGAGCGCTGCTTCCATCATCTGGAGGCGCCGGTGCTGCGGGTGGCCGGCTTCGACATCCCGTATCCGCCGCCGATGCTGGAGCGGCACCATCTGCCCGGTGTGGACCGGATCCTGGACACCGTCGCCCGCCTCCAGTGGGAGTCGGACTGGACCGAGGGACGTGGTGAGTGATGGCCGTGGTCCGCGAATTCACCCTGCCCGACCTGGGGGAGGGCCTCACCGAGGCGACGATCGTGCAGTGGCTGGTCGAGGTCGGCCAGGTGGTGGCCGTCGACGAGCCGGTGGTGGAGGTGGAGACCGCCAAGGCGATGGTGGAGGTGCCGTGCCCCTATGGCGGGGTGGTCACCGCCCGCTTCGGCGAGGAAGGGGCCGAGGTCCCGGTAGGGGCGCCCCTGGTGACGGTGGCGGTGGGTGCGATACCGGACGACATGGCGGGGGACGGGGCGGCGGGTGATGCCGTAGGGACGGGCGTCTCCGGCGCCGGGACCGCGCAGGAGGCCGCCGGCTCGGGGAATGTGCTGGTCGGGTACGGCACGAGCGCGGCCGCGGCGCGGCGGCGCAGGATCCGGCCGGGGGAACGGCCGGGGGGACCGGGGCCTGCGAACGGCGTACCGAGTCCGCCTGAGCCGGTCCAGGCCGTGACCGTGGCCCCGGTGGCGGCCGGCCCGCAGGCTCCCGATACCACCACCCCGGTGGCCGTCATCTCGCCGCTGGTGCGCCGGATGGCGCGGGAAAACGACCTGGATCTGCGGGCGTTGACCGGATCCGGGCGGGACGGGCTGATTCTGCGATCGGACGTGGAGCGGGCGATCCGGGAGCGGGAGCCGGCCGCAGCGACGGCCTCCGTGGCGGATGTGGTGGCCACCGCGCCCGCCACCGGGACCGCGCCAGCCACCGGGGCGGTACCGGGAGCCGAGCGCATCCCGCTGAAGGGGATGCGGGGCGCCGCCGCCGAGAAGTTCAGCCGCAGCCGCCGCGAGATCCCCGACGCCACCTGCTGGGTGGACGCCGACGCCACCGAACTCCTTGCCACCCGCCGGGCGATGAATGTCCCCGGCGCCCCCAAGGTGTCTCTGCTCGCGCTGCTGGCCAGGATCTGCACGGCCGCGCTGGCGCGCTTCCCCGATCTCAACGCCACCGTCGACACCACAACCCAGGAGATCGTCCGGCTGCCCGCCGTCCACCTGGGCTTCGCGGCGCAGACCGACCGCGGCCTGGTCGTCCCGGTGGTGCGCGACGCCCATACCCGTACCGTCGAGGAGCTGTCCGCCGAACTGGCCCGGCTCACGGAAACGGCCCGGTCCGGCGGCCTGTCCCTGGCCGAGCTGACCCACGGCACCTTCACCCTCAACAACTACGGCGTCTTCGGCGTCGACGGCTCCACGCCGATCATCAACCACCCCGAGGCCGCGATGCTCGGCGTCGGCCGGATAGCCGCCAAACCCTGGGTGCATGAGGGCGAGTTGGCCGTCCGGCAGGTCGTCCAGCTGTCGTTCACCTTCGATCACCGGGTGTGCGACGGCGCCACGGCCGGCGGCTTCCTGCGCTTCGTCGCCGACTGTGTGGAGCAGCCGGCCCTGCTGCTGCGCACTCTGTGACCGCCGTGAAAACTTTGGCGGCTGTGACTCCTGTGTGAACGCGGCGCCCCTGGCGATACTCAAGGGGTGAGCGACCACACCGACTACGACTCCATCGTGCTGGCCGGAGGAGCGGCCCGCCGGCTCGGCGGGGCGGACAAACCCGCCCTGTCCGTCGGCGGCCGCGCCCTGCTGGACCGGGTGCTCGCCGCCTGCGCCGACGCGGCGGTCACCGTCGTCGTCGGCCCCAGGCGCCCGGTGGACCGCCCCGTCGTCCGCGCTTTGGAGGAACCGCCCGGCGGCGGCCCGCTCGCCGCGCTGGACGCCGGCCTGCGGCACACCACCGCCCCGACGGTCCTCGTCCTCTCCGCCGATCTGCCGTTCCTGACGGCCGGGACCGTACGGGGCCTCCTCGCGGCGGCGACCGGGACCGCGGACGGTGGCGCGCCTCGCGACGGTGCCGTGCTGCGGGACGCCGACGGGCGGGACCAGCCGCTGGTCGCCGCCTACCGGGCCGAGTCGCTGCGCCGCGAACTGGCCCTGCTGTGCGCCGAACACGGCACCCTGGCCGGACTGCCGCTGCGCGCCCTGCTGTCCGAGCTGACGCTCGAACGGGTCCCGGACGCCACGTCCACGGCATCCTTCGACTGCGACACCTGGGAAGACATCGGCGCGGCACGCGCTCGCATCAGGGAGCATGGACACGTGTTGGACGAATGGATCACCACCGTCAAGGCCGAACTGGGCATCGAGCTCGATGTCGATACCGCGGCCCTGCTCGACCTCGCCCGCGATGCGGCACACGGCGTGGCCCGCCCGGCGGCGCCGCTGACGACCTTTCTGATCGGGTACGCGGCAGGGCAGCAGGGCCGCGATGTGACCGAGCTGGCGCACCGGGCCGCCGCCCTTGCGAACCGCTGGGCCGCCGAGGGCGAGGAGAGCGCGGACGGCACCAACGGCGCCACGGGTGGCGAAACGAAGCCCGCGCAATGACTGACGGGGAGTTCGACGCCGCGCTGGACGACGCGCTCGCACTGGCCAACGAAGCCGTGACGGCGGGCGCCCGGCGCGAAGCCGCGAGCGCGTCGTACGGGGCGGGGCGGGCGTACGGCGCGGGCGGCGTGTTCGAGGCGACCGGGCCGTACGACGCGAGTGGCCCGTATGCCGCGCACGGGCCGTACGCCGCGCACGGGCCCAACGGCGCACCGCCGGGCGCCACCCCGGCCAACGCCCCCGGGACCGGCAGCACGCCTGCCCCTGCCCCCTCGTCCCCCGCCGGCCCTCACGTCGAATCCCCCGGCCCCGCCGACCCCGACCCCGCTCCGGTCACCCCCACCGCCTGGCACTCCGCTCGCGACCTCGCCCGCCGCGCCGTGCCCGGCCCGCTCCCGCCCGAGACGGCACCGCTGGGCGACGCGCTCGGCCATACGCTGGCCGCACCGCTGGCCGCGCTCACCGACCTGCCGTCCTTCGACACCTCGGCCATGGACGGCTGGGCGGTCTCCGGACCCGGCCCCTGGCACCTCGATCCCCCCGGCGACGCCACCGGCCACCGCCCCGGCATCCTCGCCGGTCACGCCCCCACCGGGCCGCTCCCCGACGGTCACGCGATCCCCATCGCCACCGGGGCGCGGGTCCCGGCCGGCGCCACGGCCGTGCTGCGCAGCGAGCACGGCGAGGTGCGGGAGCTGAGCGACGGGCGGACCCGGCTGTATGCCCAGCGGCTCGCGTCACCGGGCCAGGACATCCGGCCGCGCGGCCAGGAGTGCCGCCGCGGCGACCACCTGCTGTCGACCGGCACCCTGGTGACGCCCGCGGTCCTCGGCCTGGCCGCGGCCGCGGGGTACGACGAGCTGACCACCTACCCCCGCCCGCGGGTCGACGTCTTCGTCCTGGGCGATGAGCTGCTGCGCCACGGCCTGCCGCACGAGGGCCGGATCCGGGACGCGCTCGGCCCGATGCTCGGCCCCTGGCTGCATGCGCTGGGCGCCGATGCGGCCGCGCCACGCCACCTCGCCGATGACCTCGACACGCTGTACGAGGCGATCGCCGGGTCTCGGGCCGATGTCGTCATCACCACCGGCGGCACGGCGGCGGGTCCCGTCGACCATGTGCACCCCACGCTGCGCCGCCTGGGCTCCGAGGTGCTGGTGAATGGTGTCGAGGTGCGCCCCGGTCACCCCATGCTGCTCGCCCGGATCACCCCGCACCGCCACCTGGTCGGGCTCCCCGGCAACCCCCTCGCCGCCGTCTCCGGGCTGCTCACCCTTGCCGAGCCGCTGCTTCGTACGCTGTCCGCCCGGCGCACCCCGGCCGCGTACCGCACGCCGCTGTGGTCCTCGGCCCAGGGACATCCGCGCGACACCCGGCTCGTCCCCGTGGCCTATCGCGACGACGAGCGGTACGGGCTGATGGCCGAACCGCTGCACTTCCACGGCCCCGCCATGCTGCGCGGGATCGCCGCCGCCGACGCGCTGGCCGTCATCCCGCCCGGCGGCGGCGATCGCGGCACCGAGGTCGAACTCCTCGAACTCCCCTGGCCGGCGGACTGGTCACCGCCCGGGACCGCGGCCTCGCACGGCCTTGCCGGAGGCGCCGAGTGAAGCTCCCGTCCCACGACGCCGCGGCGCGCGACGTCCCCGAGGACCGCTCCCACCGGGTGATACTGCCGCGCCGCGCTCCCAAGGCGCCGCTGCGGCAGGTCGCCCGGCGGCTGATGATGGCGCTGCTGGTCCTGCTCGCGACGGTCTTCATCGTGTGGATCGACCGCGCGGAGTACCACGACAACGCCAACGGCTCGGTGGATTTCCTCGACTGCGTCTACTACGCGACCGTGACGCTCTCGACCACGGGATACGGCGACATCGTCCCGTACGGGGACAGTGCGCGGCTGCTGAACATCCTGCTCATCACGCCGCTGCGGGTGCTCTTCCTGATCATCCTGGTCGGTACGACGCTTGAGGTGCTGACCGAGCGCACCCGCGAGCAGTGGCAACTGAAACGCTGGAGAACCGTCTTGCGCGACCACACCGTCATCGTCGGTTACGGAACCAAGGGCCGCAGCGCCGTGCAGACCCTCTGCGCCACGGGCTTGACCCGCGACCGCATCGTCATCGTCGACCCGAGCGTCAAGGTGATCGAGGCGGCGGTGGCCGAGGGGTTCGCGGGGGTGGTCGGCGATGCGACCCGCAGCGATGTGCTGCTGCGGGCGGAGATCCAGCGGGCGCACCAGGTCGTGATCGCCACCCAGCGCGATGACACCGCGGTCCTGGTCTCGTTGACCGCCCGTCAGCTCAACAAGCGGGCCAATATCGTCGCGGCGGTGCGCGAGGAGGAGAACGCCCCGCTGCTGCGGCAGTCGGGCGCCGACGCCGTGATCACTTCGGCGAGCGCGGCCGGACGACTGCTGGGGCTCTCGGTGCACAGCCCCAGCGCGGGCACCGTCATGGAGGATCTGATCCAGCAGGGCAGCGGGCTGGACCTGATCGAGCGGCCGGTGGTGAAGTCCGAAGTCGGCAAGTCCGTACGAGAGACCGACGACCTGGTCGTTTCCGTGCTGCGCGGCCACCGCCTGATCGGTTACGACGACCCGGCGGCCAGCCCGCTGCAGTCCGCGGACCGGCTCATCACGATCGTCCGCGCGGCGGCGACGGCGGAGCAGGACCTCCCCGGCAGGCAGAACCGCGCCCAGTCCCCGACGCTGCCCGGCACCGGCGTCTCACCGATGCGCAGGGCGGACGAGCACCGGATGGACGAGTAGCCGGACGCCCTTCAGCACGTGACGGCACGCCACCCGGCGGTGGTCCGCGGACCCCGCCCCATCGCCCCCTGCCCGGTCGGCGAGTAGCCTCGCGCTCATGCGAGCGATCACTATCCCGGAGCCCGGTGGCCCCGAAGCACTTGTCTGGGCGGACGTGCCCGATCCGCAGCCCGCGGAGGGCGAGGTCCTCATCGAGGTTGTGGCCAGCGCCGTGAACCGCGCGGACCTGCTGCAGCGCCAGGGCTTCTACGACCCGCCGCCCGGCTCCTCGCCATACCCCGGTCTGGAATGCTCCGGCCGGATCGCCGCGGTCGGGCCCGGCGTGCACGGCTGGGCCATCGGCGACGAGGTGTGTGCGCTGCTGGCGGGCGGCGGTTACGCGGAGAAGGTCGCCGTCCCGGCGGGACAGGTGCTGCCGCTGCCGCCCGGCCTGGACCTGGTGACGGCCGCCGCGCTGCCCGAGGTGGCGTGCACCGTCTGGTCGAACGTCTTCATGATCGCGCATCTGCGGCCCGGCGAAACGCTGCTGGTGCACGGCGGCGCCAGCGGCATCGGCACGATGGCGATCCAGCTGGCCAAGGCGGTCGGCGCGCGGGTCGCGGTCACCGCCGGCGGCCCCGAGAAGCTGGCCCGTTGCGCCGAGCTCGGCGCGGACATCCTCATCGACTACCGCGAGCAGGACTTCGTCCAGGAGCTCCGCAAGGCCACCGACGGCAAGGGCGCGGATGTCATCCTCGACATCATCGGTGCGAAGTACCTGCAGAAGAACGTCAAGGCGCTGGCGGTCAGCGGGCGGCTGGCGATCATCGGGATGCAGGGCGGGGTGAAGGCGGAGCTGAATCTCGCCGCCCTGCTCGCCAAGCGCGCCGCGATCACCGCCACGGGGCTGCGGGCCCGCCCGCTGAGCGAGAAGGCGGCCATTGTCGCGGCGGTTCGTGAACACGTCTGGCCGCTGATCGGCAACGGCCAGGTGCGGCCGATCGTGGACCGCACCCTCCCGATGGCGGACGCCGCCGAGGCACATCGTGTGGTGGACGCGAGCGCCCATGTAGGCAAGGTCGTGCTGACGGTCTGACCGGCCGGCGCCACCGGCAGGCTCCGCGTACGCCGACCACTCGGAGCCCTGCCGGCGTGGCCGAAGACCCCGCCTTCCGCGGTCCCTCCCGTCCGCGACACATAACCCGAATGACATGTCCAAGATGTCGTGAATGTAGTCACATGTGACTCTGGGCATGTCACTCGACGGCTCGGCACGGGAGGGGCATGGCTGTGGCTCCAGGATTCCGTTCGCGCATCACCACCGGTCTGCTGGTGGCCGCCGCCGCCCTGCCCGTCCCACTGGCGACCACCACCGCGGCGGCCGCGGAGCAGCGCACCACCCTCTTCGTCCGCCCTCCGCACCTCGTACACCGGCATGCACTGCCCGACAGCTATGCGGAGGATCCACCGCTCGCTGGAAGCCGCGCGGGGGAAGGCCGCGGACACCCCGGCCGCCCGGAGTCGCTGGGGTATCCGCCCGAGATCCCGCGGCCGGACGCCGACATGGAGGTCCCGGACCTCCCCAGCCTGCGGGACTTCGTCGCGGAGATCCCGGATGAGATGCCGCGCTATCCGGATGACCCGCCCGACTACCTCCCGTGGAACGACCGCCAGCACCGGTCCGACCCGGACTCCGCTCCGGCACCGGGGGACGACTCCACGGACTCCTCGGACTCCACGGACCCCGAGTACGCCGATCCCCCCGAGGGCCCACCCGAAGGCGCACAGAACCCGGACCGTACGGCGCCGTCCGACCCGGCACCCGCGCCCCCCAAGCCCGCACCCCGCAAGCACGCCCCCTCCCGGCCCTCGCCCTCGGCCTCGCCCCGTTCCGACGTCGCGGGACACCTCCACCAGCGCCCGTACAAGCCGCTGCAGCCGCCCGCCAAGCCCAAGAAGCAGCGCCCCACGCCACCCGACGACGTCGACGCCGACCCGGCCGCCTCCGCGAGCCCGTACGCCCTGGAAAGCCCAACGGCTCCGGTCGAACGCGTTCTCCCGATGGGTGCCGGCCTGGCGCTCACCGGCCTCGGACTGGCCTTCCTCGGCCTGCGCTTGCGCCGCCGCTGACGCGTGGCCCGATGTTTCACGTGAAACAGCCCGCTTCACCGGAAAACCACCGCTCCACCGGATAACCACCGTTTCACGTGAAACCAAGCCGCCGCAGGTCTGCCGCCGTCCCCACAAACACAGCTCGCGGTCAACTCCACAGCCTCCACCGGTCCCGCTGCCGGGCGAGCCCAAATCCACAGAAGGAGCACGGCGGGCAACTCGGCAACGTGGGGGTACGCGACAATGGCGGCATGGATATGCCGATGAACGAACGGTCGCAGGAGAACCCACACGTCCTGGTTGTCGGCCCGGACGGCATGGCGCTCGGCAGCGCCGGCTCCGTTGGCGGCGGGCAAGACGGCGAAGAGCCCCGCGAGGTTCCGGTGACGGACATGGTTGAACAGCCTGCGAAGGTCATGCGCATCGGCAGCATGATCAAGCAGCTGCTGGAGGAAGTGAAGGCCGCTCCTCTGGACGAGGCGAGCCGGGTTCGTCTCAAGGAGATCCACTCCAGCTCGGTCAAGGAGCTGGAGGACGGGCTGGCGCCCGAGCTGGTGGAGGAGCTGGAACGGCTCTCCCTGCCGTTCACCGACGAATCGGTGCCGACGGATGCGGAGCTGCGCATCGCCCAGGCCCAGCTGGTGGGCTGGCTGGAGGGCCTTTTCCACGGCATCCAGACCGCGCTGTTCGCCCAGCAGATGGCCGCCCGCGCCCAGCTGGAGTCGATGCGCCGCGCCCTGCCGCCCGGTGCCCCGAGCGAAGGCGACGACGGCCAGCCCGGTCATGGCGGTGCCCGCTCGGGCCCGTATCTCTGATTGCTCCAGGCCGCGGCCCAGCGCACCTCATGGCAAGAGGGGCCGGCACACAGTGTGTGCCGGCCCCTCCCGTTTGTTGTGTGCCCAGGTCAGCTGCCGTAGTGCCCGGAGGTGACGGTCAGCTGGATCGTCTCGCCGCTGTCCGGGTCCCAGTGATCGAAGCTCGAGGGTATCTGCTCCAAGATGGTGTTCTTGGAGGTGTAGTAGCCGTCTTTCTCGGTGATCTTGTACTTCCAGTGTGCGGCGTCCAGGCACGCCTTCACCGAGTTGAGGTTTCTGTACGAGAGGGACGGGAAGTAGATCTCGCCCTTGTCGTCGCCGTACATGACCTTCTCCGGGTCGGTGCACTTGGTCGTCGGGATCGACGGCGAACTGGTGTCCTCGGGCGCGGTGGATTGGGTGGGCGACGCCGAGTCGGAGGACGTCGTGTACGTCGACGTCGGGTCGTCGCTGCCGGTGTTGCTGGTGGAACCCCCAGCGCTCAGACCGATTCCGATCGCGATCGCGGTGACCACGACGACACCGACTATCGCCGAGACGACGATCACCGCAGTGTTGTTCTTACGGGGCGCCCCGGGCCCACCGGTCGGCGGCATCGATGGAGCCATCGGCGGCGGCGTGAACGTCGGCGGGGCCTGGTAGCCGCCGCTGTTGAACGGCGCGGGGGTTTGCGCGGGCGCCGGTGCCGGGGTCGGGTAGGCGTTGTTCACCGGCGGCGGAGTCGAGGGACCGTAGGCCGCCTGCGTCGGCTGATACGGCTGCTGCACGCTCGGCGGCACCGGGGTGTGCGGATTGCCGCTCGCGGTGGGGAACACCGCGGAGGACACCGACGAGCCGCTCGAGCGCGCCCGCGGGCCCTCGCTGATGATCAGCGGCGACGACCCTGACTGGGCGGACCCGGCGATCCGCAGGCACTCGTCCTGCATCGCCTCGGCGGTCGGGAACCTCTCATTGGGGTTCTTCTTCAGCGCACGGGCCACCAGCGCGTCCACCGCCGGCGGCACCGAGCGGTTGATGCTCGAGGGAACCGGCGGCTCTTCCTGCACATGGGCGTAGGCGATGGCCAGCGGGGAGTCCGCGTCGAAGGGCAGCTGCCCGGTCAGCAGCTCGAAGAGCATGATGCCGACGGAGTAGAGGTCGGAGCGGGCATCCACGCCGCGGCCCAGCGCCTGCTCGGGCGACAGATACTGCGGAGTGCCGACGACCATGCCGGTCTGCGTCATGGACGTCACGCCGGACTGCATGGCGCGGGCGATACCGAAGTCCATGACCTTGACGACATTGCGCTTGGTCATCATGACGTTGCCCGGCTTGATGTCCCGGTGGACCAGGCCCATCTCATGGCTTGCCTCGAGCGCGGCGAGCACATCCGCGGTGATCTTCAGCGCCTTCTCGGTCGGCATCGCGCCGTGCTGGGCGACGTCGTTGTCGAGCTCCGAGCGCAGCGGCTGTCCGGAGACGTACTCCATGATGATGTACGGCACCATGCTGCCGTCGAGCTCGTCCTCGCCGGAGTCGAAGACCGAGACGATATTGGTGTGCGTGAGCTTCGCCACGGCCTGCGCCTCGCGGCGGAAGCGCTCGCGGAATGCCTGCTCGCGGCCGAGCTCGGTGTGCAGTGTCTTGATCGCGACCTCGCGGTCCAGCACGCTGTCGTACGCGAGGTGCACGGACGCCATTCCGCCCGCGCCCAGAAGATCACGAAGCTGGTAACGTCCTCCGCCGACCGAACGGCCCTCGAATTGGCCTTGAGCGCCGTCCTGGCTCATGGTTCCGCTTCCCCCTGGGCGCACGGCCCGTACGTATCGCGATCAAATTCTGGAATTCCGCAGCCAAGTCTGCCCCAGGGCCCGGACACGTCAAGCCGTGTGCCCGTTCCGTGACCAGATGTGCAAGATCCGGTCACGGGTGAGAGATCTTTTGCGCCGTCGACTACCCCTGGTGAACTTGCCCCTACTGGCATCCGGGCGGTTTGATGACCGGTCCACGACGGACCGGTGGGTGTCGTCGAACCTGTAGCGTGCTGTAGCGAAGACCGAGACCTTACCGCTTTCAATGCGGATCGATTCGACGGCGAGGACCGATGGCACCGACGCAGAGCCCCCAGGGCCCGTCCGATCCTGAGGCCACCGGCTCCAACATCCCCGATACACCGGAGATGTGGGGCAATGGAGGGCTGGTCGGCGATGGCCGCTACCGGCTCACGCGCCGGCTCGGCCGGGGCGGTATGGCGGAGGTGTTCGCGGCCGAGGACGTGCGGCTGGGCCGTACCGTCGCCGTGAAGCTGCTGCGCGCCGACCTTGCCGAGGACCCGGTGTCCAAGGCCCGGTTCACGCGCGAGGCACAGTCCGTGGCCGGGCTGAACCACCACGCCGTTGTTGCCGTCTATGACTCCGGCGAGGACTTCGTCGCCGGCAACACCGTGCCGTACATCGTGATGGAGCTGGTCGAGGGCCACACCATCCGTGACCTGCTGCTCAACGCCGATGCGCCGCCGCCGGACCAGGCGCTGATCATCGTCTCCGGGGTGCTGGAGGCGCTGGCCTACAGCCACCAGCACGGCATCGTGCACCGTGACATCAAGCCCGCGAACGTGATCATCACGCACAGCGGTGCCGTGAAGGTCATGGACTTCGGCATCGCCCGTGCCCTGCACGGTGCGCAGTCCACGATGACCCAGACCGGCATGGTCATGGGCACCCCGCAGTACCTCTCCCCGGAGCAGGCGCTCGGCAAGACCGTCGACACGCGCTCCGACCTGTACGCCACCGGCTGCCTGCTGTACGAACTCCTCGCGCTGCGGCCGCCGTTCACCGGAGAGACCCCGCTGTCGGTCGTCTACCAGCACGTCCAGGACATGCCGGTGCCGCCGTCCGAGGTCGCCGAGGCGGTGCCGCCGGAGCTGGACGGCCTGGTCATGCGGTCGCTGGCCAAGGATCCGGACGACCGTTTCCAGACCGCTGAGGAGATGCGCGGGCTGGTTCAGTACTCGCTGCAGATGCTGCACGAGCAGGGCGGCCACAGCGGCACCTGGAACACCGGCCCGGTCGCGATGCACGAGGGCGGCAGCACCCCCGCCATGGGGAACGCGGCCACCACCGCGCTGCCGCACCCGGACTCCGGCCGCACCACGGCGCAGCCGATCCTGCCCGGTGGGCGGGACGACGACGGCGGTTTCGACGGCGGCCACCGGTCCGCCAAGAGCGGCCGCGGCAAGGTCTGGCTGATCGCGGTGCTTGCGGTGATTGCCATCGCGGCGGGCGTGGCCTTCGCGCTGAAGAACACCGGCAACGGCACCGGCGGAGGGAAGGACGCCACCACGTCACCCACGCCGTCGGTGTCCAAGAGCGACAAGACCTCCGAGCCGCCGTCGGACGAGCCGAGCACACCGGAGACCCAGCCCGGCACCACGGGCGGCGACCCCAATACGTACTCCCCGACGCCGAGCGCCGAGCCCAGCACGCCGCCGACGTCCGAGCCGCCCAGCAGCTCGGAGACGCCGCCGTCCGAGCCTCCGACGTCCGCGCCGCCCACCGACACCAGTGACGGCGGTACGACGGACGGCGGTACGACCGACGGCGGGACCGTGGACGGTGGCGCCGACGACGGCGGGACCACGACCGGGACCAGCGATGGCGGCGCCAACGCCGGCACCAACGCCGGCGCGGACAGCGGTGCGACGACGGGTGTCACCGGCGGCTGACCGACCGGCCGACTTAAACGGCGGGCCGCTCCAGGATCTCTGGAGCGGCCCGCCGTTTCACGTGGAACATCGGCCCGCGAACGCGTCCCGCACCGCCGCGTACTCCCGGGTCCACCACACCGCCAGCGCGGCCGCCGCCGGGAACTGCGGATCGGTGCGGGGGTCGCCCAGCCGGTACCGCCAGGTGAGCATCCAGAAATCGTTCAGCCGCTCCCACCACACCCGGTGCACGGCGGCGGCCAGTTCGTCGGCTCCGGCCCCGCAGGCGCTGCGGTAGGCGCCCGCATACGCCGCCACCTTGGCCAGGTCGAGGGTGCCGCAGGGCCGTACGAAGAAGATCGCGGCGGCCCGTACGGCTTCTTCGGCGCGGGGCTGGATGCCCAGCCGGTCCCAGTCGACGATCGCGGCCGGTTCCGCGCCGCGGTAGAGCACATTGAGCGGATGGAAGTCGCCGTGCACCCAGCCCGCGGCGGGTGCGGCGCCGGCCGCCGGGCGGCGGTGGGCCATCCGCTTCAGCAGGGCCCGGCGCTCCAGGAGGCGGTGTTCGGCGAGCTCGTCGAAGCTGGTGCGGGGGCGGGCCCGGCGGGCCAGCGCCAGCAGCTCGTCGATCAGCTCGAAGGTGTGGGCGGGTTCGGCGGAGTCGGTGGGGTAGGCGGGCCGCTGTGGACGCGGGTCGGCCGCCATGACCTGGTCCAGGGCGGTGTGCACCAGTCCGAGCAGCGCGCCGAGCCGACGGGACTGGGCGCGGCTCAGCGCGGCGCCGCCCAGGTGGCTTCCCTCGACCCACGGGTGCAGGGCGTAGCAGCGGCCGTCCAGGACGGTGACGGTCCGGCCGTCGGTGGCGCGGACCGCAGGGGCGACCGGCAGCCCGAGGTCGCTGAGGCGGCGGGTGGCGCGGTGCTGGCGGGTGATGGCGCCGAGGTCGCCGTCGAGGTGGTGCTTGAGGAAGTAGCGGCCGTGTGTGGTGGCGAGGAAGTAGCCGTGGTTCAGCAGGCCTTCGGCGACGGGTTCACACGACAGGGGATCCCCGGCGCCTTCGTAGCGGCTCAGCAGGGATCCGAGGAAGTGCCGGTCGGGCGTTGCCGCCGTCCGGGCTACAGATGAGCGCAGCACCCGCCAGATGTTAGATCAACTGGGTGCGGCGGAGTGGGTCTGCCGGAAAGCCTCACGCAGCGTACGGAAGGGGGAAGCGGCCCCATGGGCCGTGCGCCACCGGGCCGCGCGTCACACGGTCCCCGCGTACTGGAAGACCGGCACGTCCGTCAGGTGGTGCAGGGTCACGAACTCCGGCTCGATGCGGAGGAAGACCGGGTCGAAGGGCGAGCCGTCGGCCAGTCGTGGGGTGCGGCCGAAGAGCGCACGCTCGGCGAGGGCCGGGTGGAAGACCCGGGCGGTGCCGGTGAACTGCACGGACCAGGTGTCGCTCGCGCCGCTGTTGACGTTGTCCGCCTCGTAGGCGACGACGCTGCCGTCGAGGGCCTGGTGGTAGTCGTAGCCGCGGTGCAGCCGGAGGACCAGCTGCCCGTCGAGGAGGAGATGGCGGGTGACGGTGGTGAACGGCAGCGCCCGTCGGCTGGCCGACACCCGGCCGTAGGGCGTCCGGCCCAGCAGCTCCATCGCGCGGTATTCGTCGGAGGGCATGCCGTCAGACTGCCCTCCCGCCGCGACGGTAAGTAGGGGCGGCAGCCCCGAAAAGGCCGGGACCAAGGTCCCGGCCACGGGAATCGGGCGGGGAGGCGATTTCGGGGCTGCGTACCTGGTGAGCGGCCCTTTCAGCGTTTCTCCGCCTGCCTGCGCGCGACATATGCGGCGGCCTGGGAGCGGCGTTCCATACCGAGCTTGGAGAGCAGGCTGGAGACATAATTCTTGATCGTTTTCTCGGCGAGATGGAGCCGTTCGCCAATGGCGCGGTTGGTCAGGCCTTCGCCGATCAGATCGAGGATCTTGCGTTCCTGTTCGGTGAGATTCGCCAGCCGGTCGTCGCCCTTCGCGCCGTTGCCGCCGCGCAGCCGTTCCAGGACGCGCGCCGTGGCCACCGGGTCGAGCAGGGACTTTCCGGCCGCCACATCGCGGACCGCGGAGAGCAGTTCATTGCCGCGAATGGCCTTGAGGACATAACCGGCGGCACCGGCCATGATCGCATCGAAAAGGGCCTCGTCATCGGCGAACGAGGTGAGCATCAGGCAGGCGATGTCCTCGTTCTGGGCGCGGATCTCGCGACAGACCTCCACGCCGCTGCCGTCCGGCAGCCGGATGTCCAGTACGGCGACATCAGGGCGGGTGGCAGGGATCCTGACCAGGGCATCTGCGGCGGTACCCGCCTCGCCGACGACCTCGATGTCCTCTTCGCCCGACAGCATTTCGTGGACGCCCCGCCGGACAACTTCGTGGTCATCGAGCAGGAAAACCGTGATTTTTCCGTCTTCGTGCACGGCCTCAGTCTCACACACCAAACTCTTCCCGTGCTCCAGGTCACCGATATAACGTGCCGTTGTCCCGGCGGCCTGCAACGCTGTGACCAGGAGTTGTTCGCACCTTTCGCGATTTACTTGGAAATCCAAGCAAAATCGCAGGTCAGCGCCGTTTTCACTTAGGCTTTGGCACTGGGTAACGTGCAAAGAGCAGGCCACTGTCCGGGACGCTTTGTTCCACCCGGATCCGGCCGCGATCGCACACACCCCGTGCGCCGTATCGGATACCGGGTGAGCCGCAATACGGCCACCGGCGGACCCCGGGGGCCGGACAGACGGAGGAGCAGCACGTGACCGTGGAAGGCACTGCCCAGCGGAAAACCACCCGCGCCGGCAGCAAGCGCACCACCGCCAAAAAGGCGTCGCCCGCGAAGAAGGCGACCGAGGCCAAGGCCACCGGCCGGCCCGACCAGGCGGAGCAGGACCAGCTCGTACAACTGCTGACCCCGGAAGGGAAGCGGGTCGAGCACCCGGAATACGCGATCGACCTGTCCCCCGAAGAGCTGCGTGGGCTCTATCGCGACATGGTCCTCACGCGGCGGTTCGATGCCGAGGCGACCACCCTCCAGCGTCAGGGCGAGCTGGGTCTGTGGGCCTCGCTTCTGGGCCAGGAGGCCGCCCAGATCGGTTCCGGCCGCGCGCTGCGCGATGACGACTACGTCTTCCCGACCTACCGCGAACACGGTGTGGCCTGGTGCCGGGGCGTCGACCCGACGAACCTGCTGGGCATGTTCCGCGGGGTCAATCACGGCGGCTGGGACCCCAACAGCAATAACTTCCACCTCTACACCATCGTCATCGGCTCGCAGACGCTGCACGCGACCGGCTACGCGATGGGCGTGCAGAAGGACGGCGCGGATTCGGCGGTCATCGCGTATTTCGGCGACGGTGCCTCCAGCCAGGGCGATGTCGCCGAATCCTTCACCTTCTCCGCGGTCTACAACGCTCCGGTCGTGTTCTTCTGCCAGAACAACCAGTGGGCGATCTCCGAGCCCACCGAGAAGCAGACCCGGGTCCCGCTCTACCAGCGTGCCCGCGGCTACGGCTTCCCGGGCGTACGGGTGGACGGCAATGACGTACTGGCCTGCCTCGCGGTGACCAAGGCGGCGCTGGAGCGGGCGCGTACCGGCCAGGGCCCCATGCTGGTCGAGGCGTTCACGTACCGCATGGGCGCGCACACCACCTCCGACGACCCGACGAAGTACCGGGCGGACGAGGAGACGCTCGCCTGGGAGGCCAAGGACCCGATCCTGCGGCTGCGGACCTATCTGGAGTCCGAGGGCTTTGTCGACGAGGCCTACCTCGCCGCCATCGACCAGGAGAGCGAGGCGCTGGGCAAGCGGGTCCGCGATGTCGTACGCGCCATGCCCGACCCGGAGCCCATGGCGATCTTCGAGAATGCCTATGCCGACGGGCACGCGCTCGTCGATGAGGAGCGCGCGCAGTTCGCCGCGTACCAGGCGTCGTTCGCCGACGCCGATGCCGCCGCGGAGGGGAACTGACCATGGCCGTCCACGAGAAGATCACCATCGCCAAGGCGATCAACGCATCGCTGCGGACCTCCATGGAGGCCGACCCCAAGGTCCTCGTCATGGGAGAGGACGTCGGCAAGCTCGGCGGCGTCTTCCGCGTCACCGACGGACTGCAGAAAGACTTCGGCGAGGACCGGGTGATCGACACCCCGCTCGCCGAATCCGGCATCGTCGGCACCGCGATCGGCCTGGCCCTGCGCGGCTACCGTCCGGTCGTCGAGATCCAGTTCGACGGCTTTGTCTTCCCCGCCTACGACCAGATCGTCACCCAGCTCGCCAAGATGCACGCCCGCGCGCTGGGCAAGATCAAGGTGCCGGTCGTCATCCGCATCCCGTACGCGGGCGGTATCGGCGCGGTCGAGCACCACTCCGAGTCCCCCGAGGCGCTGTTCGCGCATGTCGCGGGCCTCAAGATCGTCTCTCCTTCGAACTCCTCCGACGCCTACTGGATGCTCCAGCAGGCCATCGCGGGCGACGACCCGGTCATCTACTTCGAGCCCAAGCGCCGCTACCACGACAAGTCGCGGCTGGACACCGAATCGATCCCCGACCCGCTGCACAAGGCCCGCGTCACCCAGGCCGGTACCGACCTCACGCTCGTCGCCTACGGCCCGATGGTGAAGGTCTGTCTGGACGTCGCCAAGGTCGCGGCCGAGGAGGGCAAGTCGGTCGAGGTCGTCGACCTGCGCTCGATCTCCCCGATCGACTTCGACACCGTGCAGACGTCGGTGGAGAAGACCGGCCGGCTGGTCGTCGTCCACGAGGCCCCGGTCTTCTTCGGCTCGGGTGCGGAGATCGCCGCCCGGATCACCGAGCGCTGCTTCTACCACCTGGAAGCCCCGGTCCTGCGGGTCGGCGGCTTCCACGCCCCGTATCCGCCGTCCCGGCTGGAGGACGAGTACCTTCCGGGGCTGGACCGGGTGCTGGACGCCGTTGACCGCGCGCTGGCGTACTGAGGGGTTCGAGGAGAGTTCGTGACCATGACTGCAAGCACCACAGGCGCTCAGCGCTTCCGCGAGTTCAAGATGCCCGACGTGGGCGAGGGTCTCACCGAGGCCGAGATCCTCAAGTGGTACGTCCAGCCGGGCGACACCGTCACCGACGGCCAGGTCATCTGTGAGGTCGAGACCGCCAAGGCCGCCGTCGAACTGCCCAGCCCCTACGACGGGGTGGTGCACGCACTGCACTTCGACGAGGGCGTCACCGTCGATGTCGGCACCGCCATCATCTCCGTGGACACCGACCCAGGAGCCGGGCCCGCCCCGGACCAGTCCGCCGCCCCGGCCGTGGACGCGGCCGCCGTGCCCGCCGAGGAGGACGCGGAGCCGCAGGGCCGACAGGCGGTGCTCGTCGGCTACGGCGCCGCCCCGGCCTCGACCAAGCGCCGGGCCCGCAAGCCGCAGCCGGGTGTTCCCGCCCAGCCGGAGCCGGTGCAGGCCGAGCTGAACGGGCGTTCCGCGGTCGCTCCGGTGGCCCCGGCGCCGGTCGCCCCGGTCGCTCCGGTGGCTGTCGCGGTGGCCCCCGGCCGTCCGCTGGCCAAGCCGCCGGTACGCAAGCTCGCCAAGGATCTCGGCATCGACCTGGCGACGATCGCCCCCACGGGCCCGGACGGCATCATCACCCGCGAGGACGTCCACGCGGCCGCAGCCCCGGCGCCGTCCGTGGCCGCAGCCGTAACCGAGGCCCCGGCCGAGGCCGAGTCCGTCGGCGTCCTCGGCACCGCGGCCCGCGAGCGCCGCGTGCCGGTCAAGGGCGTACGCAAGGCCACCGCCCAGGCGATGGTCAACTCGGCCTTCACCGCGCCGCATGTCACGGAGTTCATCACCGTCGACGTGACCCGCACGATGAAGCTCGTCCAGGAGCTGAAGCAGGACCCGGACATGGCCGGGCTGCGCGTCAACCCGCTCCTGCTCGTCGCCAAGGCCTTCCTGGTCGCCATCAAGCGCCACCCGGAGGTCAACGCGGCCTGGGACGAGGCGAATCAGGAGATCGTCTACAAGGACTACGTCAATCTCGGCATCGCGGCGGCCACTCCGCGCGGTCTGATCGTGCCGAACATCAAGGACGCCGGCGTCAAGGCGCTTCCCCAACTCGCCGAGGAGCTGGCCGAGCTGGTCGCCACCGCACGCGAGGGCAAGACCTCCCCGGCGGCGATGTCCGGCGGTACGGTCACCATCACCAACGTCGGCGTCTTCGGTGTCGACACCGGTACGCCGATCCTCAATCCGGGGGAGTCCGCGATCCTCGCCTTCGGCGCGGTCAAGCTCCAGCCCTGGGTCCACAAGGGCAAGGTGAAGGCCCGCCAGGTCACCACCCTCGCGCTCTCCTTCGACCACCGCCTGATCGACGGTGAACTGGGCTCCAAGCTGCTCGCGGACATCGCGGCGATCCTGGAACACCCCAAGCGGCTGATCACTTGGGGCTGAGCCGGGCGGGTTGATCTCGGTGATCTCGGCAGCAGGGGCGGTGTTTCACGTGAAACACCGCCCCTGACCGTTTCCGCCCGCGATGACTCAGCCCCGGATGAGCTCCACGGCCCTGCTGAAGTGCGCCACCGGTCCGGTCGGGCCGTCGGGATCGGCATGTGCGGCGTTCCGGGCCACCGTGGTGCCCGCCCAGACGGCGGCGACGATCAGTGCCACCACGACGGTGTTCCGGGTCCGGCGGCCGGCGTTCGTCCTGGGCTGCATGGTCAACTCCCCTTGAGTGTCGGAGCCGTCCGGCTCCGTGCCTCCATTCACCCATGGGATCCGGCCCGGTTCGTACGCGTCAGGTACGGAGTCACGTCAGCCCTGAGTCGGACCCCCAGTCCCCCTTGGGTCCCACTTTCGATAGAGGGGAGCGGGGCGGGAAAGGGTTTGCCGCTGTTCGCCGGGCTGTTTACGGTCGGCGGGGTGAGCAGCGAAACGATCATCAGGCGTCATCGGGCGGCCGACCGGGAAGCGGTAGCCGATCTGTGGTCCCGGGCCTGGCGGCAGGCGCACCCGTTCATCGAGGGCGAGAGCGAGAGCGAGCGGGCGCGGGCCCTGCGCGAGGTGCCTCTCGTCCGGGCGGAGAAGTGGGTCGCCGAGCGTGACGGCAGGGTCGTGGGGATGCTCGGGCTGGCGGACTCCCGCCGGCGCGCCGGCCCCGGGAGCGGTGTGGACATCGTCGGGCCGTGCGTGGCGCCGGAGGCCCAAGGGGGCGGCATCGGGCGGCAGTTGGTGGAGCATGCGGCGGCGCTGGGCGGTGCGCTGAGCCTCGAGGTCTTCGAGGAGAATGAGCGCGCCTGCCGGTTCTACCGGCATCTGGGGTTCATGCAGTGGTCGTGGCGGACGGACGAGGAGACCGGCCACCCGCTGATGCGCATGGAGCGGGAGGCGCCGCTGCGGTCGGTGTCGTGGCTGCACCTGCGCGAGGGGCGGCTGCTGAGCGTGCGGACACGGGGCAATGACACGTTCTACCTTCCGGGTGGCAAGTACGAGCCGGGGGAGACCGCGCGCGAGGCGCTGTCGCGGGAGCTGTCCGAAGAGCTCGGCCTGGTCGTTCCCGTGGAGCAGTTGTCGGAGGCGTTTGTCATCCACGACGTCGCACACGGCAAGAACGGCCGCCGGCTGCATATGGCGTGCTTCATCGGTGGCCCCCAGGAGATTGCCCCCGAGCCGGGCCGGGAGATCGCCGAGTACGCCTGGTTCGACCGTAGGGAGGCGCGCGATCGGTGCGCGCCCGCCCACTCCCAGGTGGTGGACCGGCTGATCGCGCAGGGGCTGATGCCGGGCTGAGCGCCGGGCCGCCAAGTGACCCCATAACGCCTGTACCAGCACAAACACACCCTCTTTTGTCCGCATCGCGGAATCACGTGTCGGACGCATACCCGTTGTATCTATCCTGTGCGCATGCCATCTTCGTCCACCGCCTCTGCCAGAGAGACCGGCTCCCCTCCCGCGAAGCAGCCCCCCGCCGCCGAGCGGGTCTATGCGCACATCAAGGACGCCGTCCTGCAGCGCCACTACGAGGGCGGCATGCTGCTCACCGAGGGCGAGCTGGCCGAGGCCGTGGGGGTGTCGCGGACGCCGGTACGGGAGGCGCTGCTGCGGCTGGAGGTCGAGGGGCTGATCAGGCTCTACCCGAAGAAGGGCGCGCTGGTGCTGCCGGTCTCCGCGCAGGAGATCGCCGATGTCGTCGAGACCCGGCTGCTGGTGGAAAAGCACGCGGCGGCCAAGGCCGTGCCCGCGAGCGAGGCGCTGATCGGCGAGCTGACCGAGCTGCTGGAGACGATGCGGGAGCAGTCCGCGTCCGGTGATCTCGCCGCCGTCTCCGTCGCCGACCGGTGCTTCCACGCCGCCATCGTGCGCAGCGCCGGCAACCAGATCCTGGACCGCCTCTACGAGCAGCTGCGCGACCGCCAGCTGCGGATGGGCGTCGCCGTTATGCACGCGCACCCGGACCGGATCGCCAAGAACATCGCCGAGCATGCCGAGATCCTCCAGGCGCTGCGGGACGGCGACCCGGACGCGGCGACCGACGCCGTCCACCGGCACGTCAGCTGGGTCCGCAACCTCGCGCAGGGAGAGGCGCGATGAGCGGCGGAAGTGCCGGCGGCTCCGGGTCCGGCGCCGCCGCCCGCCTGCTGCCCTCGGACCCGCCCGGCGGCCGGCAGGCCGTGGCGGTCTGGGGCATCGGCGTCGCGGTCTACTTCGTCGCGATCACCTACCGTACGAGCCTCGGCGTGGCCGGCCTGGATGCCGCCCAGCGCTTCCACATCAACGCCTCGGCGCTGTCCACCTTCTCGATATTGCAGCTGCTGGTGTACGCAGGCATGCAGATACCCGTCGGCCTGCTGGTCGACCGGCTCGGCGCCAAGAAGGTGCTGACCATCGGCGTGGTGCTCTACACCGCAGGCCAGTTCGGGTTCGCGCTCTCCGCCTCGTACCCCATGGCGCTGGGCTCGCGTGCCCTGCTCGGCTGCGGTGACGCGATGACCTTCATCAGCGTGCTGCGCCTCGGCTCCCGCTGGTTCCCGGCCCGCCGCGGCCCGATGATCGCGCAGATCGCAGCGCTTGTCGGGATGGCGGGCAACTTGATCTCCACCCTCGTTCTCGCCCGGTTCCTGCACACCTTCGGCTGGACCCCGACCTTCGCCGCCAGTGCGGTGGGCGGCATCGTCGTCCTGACCCTGCTGCTGCTCTTCCTCAAGGACCACCCCAAGGGCTACGAGCCGCCGCCCGCGCCCGCCGAGCACACCGGCGCGGCATTCATCCGCCGACAGATCGCGGACGCCTGGCGCGAGCCCGGCACCCGACTGGGCATGTGGGTGCACTTCACCACCCAGTTCCCCGCGATGGTCTTCCTGCTGCTGTGGGGCCTGCCGTTCCTCGTCGAGGCGCAGGGCCTCTCCCGTGGCACCGCCGGAGAACTGCTCACCCTCGTGGTGCTCTCCAACATGGCCGTCGGCCTGATCTACGGCCAGGTCATCGCCCGCCACCACGCGGCCCGTACACCGCTGGCCCTGGGCACCGTCGCCGCCACCGCGTTGCTGTGGGCGATCACCCTGTCCTGGCCGGACGATCACGCTCCCATGGGGCTGCTGATCGCGTTGTGCCTGGTGCTGGGTGCCTGCGGGCCCGCCTCGATGATCGGCTTCGACTTCGCCCGGCCCGCCAACCCGTCCGAGCGTCAGGGCACCGCGTCCGGCATCGTCAACATGGGTGGCTTCACCGCCTCGATGACGACCCTGCTCGCCATCGGGGTACTGCTCGATGCGACCGGCGACAACTACCGGATCGCCTTCGCCTCGGTCTTCGTCCTGGAGGCGATCGGCGTCTCGCAGATCCTGCGCCTGCGGAGCCGCGCGGCCCGCCGCGAGCGCGAGCGGCTCGTCGTCAGCCGGGTCGAGGCCGTCCACGTTCCGGCGTGAGGCCGAGCCGGAAGCCATGGGTGCGGCGCCCACAGGTGTGATGTCTTCGGGGACGGGTCTTCGGACCCGTCCCCTTGCCGCACTGTTTCACGTGAAACCGGCGTCGGTTACGGGGTGGACGCGAGGTGGTCCAGGATCACCGAGGCCAGCTCCTGATCGCCCTCGATCTTGATCTGCTCGGCGACGGCCGCCGGGCGGATGCGGCCACAGGCCAGCTGGTGGAAGGTGTCCCAGTCCATGGCGAGCGTCACCGTCGGGCCGAGCGAGACGCTGCCGTCGATCGTGCCGTTGCCCTCGGCGTCGACCCGTACCGTGCGCATGAACTCCAGCGGACCGCTGATGTCGAAGACCACGGCCGAATCGGCGGGCGCCTGGGCCTTCTTGGCGACCGTGCCGGGCAGCGTCTTCAGCAACAGATCGCGCGTCACATGGGCGCCGGGGGAGTCGAGATTGCCGGGCTTGCCGAGCGCCCGGCGCAGGTCCTGCTCATGCACCCATACGTCGAAGGCCCGCAGCTGCAGCACGAATTCCAGCGGACGGTCCTCGCCGAGCGGGCTGCGCACCACGGCGTCCGGCTGACGGGTCTCGTTGCGCAGCTGCCGGGAGCGGCGGATGACGGTGTATTCGAGCTCGCTGAGCATCTCCGGCGCGGTGTGGTGCCGCCGGACGTCGACCTGCACCTCCATGCGGCGGGCCGACTCGCTGCGCACGTGGTAGAGGTCGCGCGGCAGGGTGTGGATCGGCCGCGGGTCGCCGAGCATCTCGCATTCCAGGCCGATCACATGCGAGACGACATCGCGCACGGACCACCCTGGGAGGTCCGTCGCCCTGCTCCACTCGCCTTCGACGAGCGGAGTCACCAGCTCGGCTATCGCTTCTATGGAGTGCGTCCAGGCATCGATGGAGGGCTGAAGGCTGGGATGGACGGTCACGGGACCCCTCGGACGGTTCGTACGCGGGCTGCTGTCTGTGCAGTTAAGTTACGCTGCGCACGGGCACCCCGGCAGTGCTTTCGGGTGACCATCGTAGGCGGATGTTCGACGGCGGCCCGGTTCGAAAGCTTAGGCGGTGGTACTGTGCGCGCTTCGCTGCTGCAGATCGACGTGAACCCGGCGGAATCCGTCAATTCACGGCGGACGCGGGTGGCTTCGCTCGTACGCGACCAGGCCGAAAGCGATCTGGTGGTCCTCCCCGAGCTGTGGCCGGTCGGCGCGTTCGCCGCCGGCCTCTTCGCCACCGAGGCGGAACCGTTGAACGGTCCGACGCATGACGCGATGGCGTCCGCCGCGCGGGACGCCGGGGTCTGGCTGCACGCCGGATCCGTCATCGAGCGGGCCGCCGACGGCACGCTCTACAACACCTCGCTGGTCTTCTCCCCCGACGGCCGCCTCGTCGCCACCTACCGCAAGATCCACCGCTTCGGCTTCGACCAGGGCGAGGCGGTTCTGCTGGGCGCCGGCGACCGGCCCGTGACGGTTGGCCTGCCGGGGACCGTCCTGGGGCTGGCCACCTGCTACGACCTCCGCTTCCCCGAACTCTTCCGGCAGTTGACGGCGGACGGCGCGGAGCTGCTGCTCGTGCCGGCCGGCTGGCCGGCACGCCGGCGCGCGCACTGGTCGCTGCTGGCCCGCGCCCGTGCCGTGGAGAACCAGTGCTACGTCCTGGCCTGCGGCACCGCAGGTACCCACGCCGGGGTCGAGCAGGCCGGTCACAGCGTTGTCGTCGACCCCTGGGGCGAGGTGCTCGGCGAGGCCGGGCCGGACGAAGAGGTGCTGACCGTGGATCTCGACCCGGCCAAGGTCGCCGAGACCCGCGCCGACTTCCCCGTCCTGCGCGACCGCGTCCTGGGCCTCGACCGGCCGTAGCGGCCGAGCCGCACCGGACGGGGCGCCCTCAGTCGTCCCCGTGCTCCCGCTCCGCCAGCCGGATCACACACACCGCGACGGCGATCAGCAGCGCCGGGTCCGCGTCCTCCCGGACGACATTGACCCCGTACGTGTCCCGCACGGTCAGCCAGCGCCGCGAGATCTCGGCCAGCAGCTCGCCCTCGTACTCGACCGCGAACTCCCGGTCCAGGATCTTGCCGCTGACGTCCAGCTCGGTGCCGTCCACGAGCTCCACGCGATAGTGGTTGCGCAGCAGCGAGAGCCGCTTGCGCTTGATGGTGGCCAGCGGGTGGTCGTCCCGCTCGATGGTCATCGTGTCGCGCAGAGCCAGCATCTTCTTGCGGATGGTGACCAGCACCCGGCCGTGCAGATCCTTCAGCTCGAAGGTCTCCCGCAGCCGCAGCGCCTTCCCGTCGACCAGGAAGGCGTGCCGCCCGTGATCGTCCTCGATCCAGTAGTCATCACCGATGCCGAGAATCCGGTCACGTACGAGGTACTTGCGGGGGTACGGGGGCCGTCCCCCGGGTGATTGCTGCATGGCTGAGGTGTTCCCCGGGACCCCTGCGGAATGCACGGGCACCGGGGTGACGTTGAATGTCCACATGGCTTCACGTGCGCGCGTCCGGGCCCCCGAGCTGATCGGCAAGGGCGGCTGGCTCAACACCGGCGGTAATGAACTCACCCTGTCTGACCTGCGAGGACGCATTGTTATCCTCGATTTCTGGACGTTTTGCTGTGTGAACTGCCTGCACGTCCTGGACGAACTGCGGGAGCTGGAGGAGCGCCACCGCGACACCGTCGTGATCATCGGCGTGCACTCCCCGAAATTCGTCCACGAGGCCGAGCACCAGGCGGTCGTGGACGCCGTCGAGCGCTACGGGGTCGAGCACCCGGTCCTCGACGACCCCGAGCTCGCCACCTGGAAGCAGTACGCCGTCCGGGCCTGGCCCACCCTCGTCGTCATCGACCCCGAGGGCTATGTCGTCGCCCAGCACGCCGGCGAGGGCCATGCCCACGCCATCGAGAAGCTCGTCGAGGAGCTGACCGCCGAGCACGGCGAGAAGGGGACGCTCCGCCGCGGCGACGGCCCGTACGTACCGCCGGAGCCGGTCGCCACCGACCTGCGCTTCCCCGGCAAGGCCGTACGGCTGCCCGGAGGCAGCTTCCTCGTCTCGGACACCACCCGGCACCAGCTGGTGGAGCTGGCGGCGGACGGCGAGCGGGTGCTCCGCCGGATCGGGACCGGCGAGCGCGGGCTGACGCCCGATTCCTTCAACGAGCCGCAGGGCCTGGCGCTGCTGCCCGGCGGCAAGGTCGCCGTCGCGGACACCGTCAACCACGCCATCCGGGTCCTCGACCCCGAGACCGGTGCGCTGGAGACGGTGGCGGGCACCGGCAAGCAGTGGTGGCAGGGCTCGCCGACCTCGGGACCGGCCCGCGAGGTGGATCTCTCCTCGCCCTGGGACATCGCCTGGTGGCAGGACCGGCTGTGGATCGCCATGGCCGGTGTGCACCAGCTGTGGACATACGACCCGGTCACGGGAACGGTGCAGGTCGCGGCCGGCACCACCAACGAGGGCCTGGTGGACGGTCCGGCGGCGGAGGCCTGGTTCGCCCAGCCTTCCGGGCTCGCGGCGGCGGGTGACCGGCTGTGGATCGCGGACTCGGAGACCAGCGCCGTGCGATGGGTGCAGCGCGCGGACGAGGGCGAGGGCTATGAGGTCCGGACGGCCGTCGGCACCGGTCTCTTCGACTTCGGGCACCGCGACGGCGCCGCCGACCAGGCACTGCTGCAGCACCCGCTGGGTGTCACGGCGCTGCCCGACGGCTCGGTCGCCATTGCGGACACCTACAACCACGCGCTGCGCCGCTTCGACCCCGCGAGCGGCGAGGTGACGACGCTGGCGACCGATCTGCGGGAGCCTTCGGCGGCGGTGCTGGCCGACGACGACATCGTGGTGGTGGAGTCGGCGCGGCACCGCCTGACCCGGCTGCGGCTCCCCGAGGAGGCGGTCCGCGTCGAGTCGGTGGCGCACCGCACCCAGCGGGCGGCCACCGAGGTGGCCCCGGGCAAGCTCCGGCTGGACGTGGTCTTCCAGGCCCCCGCGGGCCAGAAGCTCGACACCCGCTACGGCCCCTCGACGCGGCTGCTGGTCAGCGCCACCCCGCCGGAGCTGCTCGCCGCCGGCGCGGGTCCGGACACCGACCTCAGCCGGGATCTGGTGCTCGCGGACGGCGTGACCGAGGGCGTGCTGCACGTCTCGGCCATGGCGGCGTCCTGCGATGACGACCCCGCCATCGAGTACCCCGCCTGCCATGTGCACCAGCAGGACTGGGGCGTGCCGGTACGGGTCGTCGACAGGGGGACGAGCCGGCTGGCGCTCGTGCTGGCGGGCCTGGACGCGGAGGGCTAGGGCCGCAGACCGGACGAGACGGGCTCCGGGGGCGACCCCGGAGCCCGGCCGGTCACTTGCCGGTGTCGGTCTTCATCTCGGCCATGCTCTTCTGCAGGTACCAGTTGCCGACCTTGGCGGTCTTGCCGATGGACGGATGCCTGTCGTACCGCCCGAAGTGCAGCGGCGTGGCCGTCCCCTGCATTTTGCTGTTGTACGGCTGCGTGACCCCGAGGTACATGAGGTCTTGTGGCTTCCCCTTGTCGGAGGCGGTCTTGGTCGGGATGCTCGCGTAGGCGTAGCCGCCCGCCTGGACCTGGATCCGGCCGTCTCCCATGAACCCCGGCTCGCCGTTGTAGAACGCCAGCGGCTTGGTGCGGTCGTAGGGCATATCCTTGGTGCCGTCCTCGCCGCGGAACAGCATCGGAGCGTTGTAGAGATAGCAGGACGAGCTGCGCTTGTTCTTGTACTTCAGGATCACGTGGCTCGGTTCCGACACCGCGATGAACGTGAACGAGCCAGGCACGGGGCGGCACGCGCTCCGCCGCCTGCTCGCCGCGGCACCCGCACCCGCACCTGTGGCCGCGCCCCCGCCGATGATCTTGTGCTTCTTGCTCTTCTTGCCCTTCAGGGACGAGGAAGAGGTCTTCTTCGACTTCTTGGAGGAGTGGCTGTTGCAGCCGGTCAGCGCGAGCGAACCGGCGAGCCCGAGGGCCAGCGCGGTATACGCGGCGCGGTAGCGGCGGGAGCGGCGTGCGGTCATGGGTGAGTCCCCCAGAAAGTCAACGGATCAGCGAGGCGCGTCTGTCATGGCACCGCCACGATATCGATCGCCGGTCGATGCACCAGGACGGGTTCCGCGGGGTCTGCACCGCCTGGCCGGCCGTTCCAGGATCAGTCCGGACAACTGGGCAAACCGCTGTTCTCCAGCTGTTCCGGGCGGATCCGGATGCCCGGCACCCACGCCTGCTCGCCGTCGTGGTCGACCTGGAACCACATGCTGCTGTGTCCGCCCGCCTCGTCCGTGACCGTGATCCCGTTGGCGATCCGGCACCGCGCGTGCAGCACATCGCCGTGCCAGACATGGCCGACGACATTGGAGCGGCGGTAGGGGACGTACGGGTCACGGGCCAGCCCGAGGGCACAGTTCTCGCCGCGGCTGTGCCGGCAGGCCCGCTCGACGTTGTGGACGGTGATCCGGGCGGACCCGGTGCCGGCTGCCGTGCCCTGCGGCCCGTCCGGCCCCGAGCCGGTCAGGGCCGGTACGGCGAACGCGGCGGCGGCCAGCACGGCGACCGTACCCACCACCGCAAGCACCAGCGGCAGCCGCCGCCGGCGGGCCGGTGTCTCCGCGGCCGCGTCCCCCGCCTCGGCATCAACCTCGGCCTCCGGGACGGGCGAGGGCAAACCATCCGCCACCTCATGGGCCCGGTGCAGCAGCTCGACCAGCGCCGGCAGCCGGTCCTCGCCGGTGAAGGAGAGCTTGCACCACTGCACGAGCAGCCGTTCGTCCGGCAGGCTCTGGCCGCGCAGATAGCGCGAAAGGGAGGAGCGGCTGGCGGGCAGCCGGCCCGCCAAGTCCTGGAGGCTGTACCCCAGTTCGCCGTGCATACGGCGCAGCGCGGTGACGAAGTCCCGTATGGGTCCGGTGAGTTCGTCGGGAAGAGGGGCCAGGGGCTTTCGGCGGACATTTGCGGGCTGGTTCGGATTGCCAGGCACGTCTGGCATTCCAGCACAGCGGACATGTGCGCGCGAGGGATACTTCCGCTCCCCTGTGGCGGAAGTATCCCTCGTTACGCGATCCGGATCGGACCCGGATCAGTTGGTGACGTTTCACGTGAAACGGCGGAATGTTTTACGTGAAACATCACAGCCCGTAAGGCGCACTCAGTCGCCGAACTTCACCGGACGGTACGGCTTGAACTCGGCGTCTCCGCCCGGCAGTCCATACGTCAGGCTCCGGTGGTCGGTGCCGTGCCCGCCGCGCTGCTCGTACGCGGTGTACGAGGAGTGCGCGTCGTTGTTCCACTTCTCGAAGATCACCACATGCCGGGTGTTGTTGTCGCCGGAGGCGTCGATCAGCAGGTCACCGGGCTTCAGCTCGCCCACCGAGATGGGCCGGGTGATGCCGCGGTTGCCCGCCAGCCCCACGGTGTTGGTGCCGGGCGTCGGCAGGCCGAGCGCCATCGACGCATAGCCGGAGCAGTCCTGGCGGTAGCCGTCCTTCCAGACCTTGGCCTGGCTGTACGGGACCTGGGCGCCGCCGTTCGCGGTGAGCCAGGTCGCGGCGCGGTTCAGCACCTCCTGGCGGGTACCGCCCGACGGCGGAGACGGCGGGCTGCCCTGCACCGGCACCCCGGGCAGCCGGTCCTGCGGGATGTCCACCGCGACCACGCTGAGGAATCCGCTGACCGGGCCGGTGATATGCGCCATGAACGTCGAGCAGGCGTTGCCCTCACACACCCTGCGGCCGGTGTCGACCTGGTAGTCGGCGGTTATCCGGTCCTGCCCCGGCGCGGACTTGTTGATCATTCCGGCCGAGGGCGAGTTGGTGTCGGCGGTGGCGTGCACCACCCATCGTGTGCCCCAGGTGGGGAAGTCGGCGGCCGCGGCCTGCCGTACGGAGCCGGCGCCGGTGGCACGGGCGGTCAGCGCGGAGGCGCCGGCGGCCTTGGTGGCGGTATCGCGGGCGAGTTTGGTCGTGGCCACGGAGTGCCCGCCGGCCGCCGCGGCGCCGCCCTCGCTGCCGTGGGCGAATCCGGCGAACGCGCCGATGCCTATGCCCGCCGCGGCGACCCCGGGTATCACCCTGCGCAGCATGGTCCTACGGAACGCAGAGCGCGGCCCCAGCTCCTTGCCGCCGTTCCCGATGACACCATCCCCGATGACGTCCCCCGGGCTTGCGCCGTCCGCCGGGGGCGTGCTCCCTTGCTGGTGCTCGTACATGCCCATTCCCCTCCGTGTACGGCCGGTCGGCCCACTGGCGCTCGGTGTGCCACCGGATGGTCAGGTCGCGGCGACGGCAACCATCGTGTTCCGGGGTGGGGCGACCGCAGGGCGCCTCCCGTCCCATGGGACGTCCCGCCCGAGCACCAGGCGCTGACCTGCGCAGACGTGCGGGAAAAGGCCGAGAGCGGGACGACGTACGGGCATTGCTGGGACATGACGGGACGCCACCCGCCGCGGCCTGAGCGTTTCCGGCACGAGGAAGGGCGCCCGCCGGGGGTGCGGGCGCCCTGGTTCATCGGGTGGGGAGGCGGCCTACCAAGCGGCGGCGTCGCTCGGGTCCGACTGCCAGTACGTCACCCACGCGCTGTCGTCGATGTATGCCGAGCCTCCCGGCAGCGCGACCTTCGCGGCGCCGTCCACGCTGCCGCTGCCGCTGCGGCCGGGCAGGCTGACGCTCAGTGAGGTCGCCTTGCGGCCGTGGCGTCCGCTGCCGTCCGCGGACGAGGTCAGTACGGCGGCGTAGCCGGACGAGCCGGGTGCGAGGGTGACCACGGCCTGCGGCTTGCTGTCCGGGAGCGGGGGGAGCGGGGACTGCGCGTCGTCGAACCCCAGGAACGGCGCGGCGTAGAGGTCGCAGGTGGCACCGGAGGTGTTGGTGGCTTCCAGCAGAAGGTGGTTGACCGGCCGGGTGAGCGGCTTCGCCACGATACGGATCTTCGCCGCATCACAGGCGATGTGCCGGGCGCCGGCCCCCTGCGCGCCCCGGCCGATGGCGTCCTTGGCCGCGGGGGCCTTGGCCTCCCGGGCCTGGGGCACGGACTGCTCGGTGGGCCAGGTCTGGAGAGCGGCGGCGTCGTCCTGGCTGCTGCCGCAGGCGGTGAGGGTGAGCGCGGCGCCGACGGCCATCCCGGCCGCGGCGATACGCAGCGCGCGGCGGTGGGCGGTACGGGTGCGGTAAGCGGGCTCGAGATGTGCCATGTCAGGTCTCCCCCTGGGCGTTCCGGCCGACGCGAGACTGGTCCTGTCCAGTTCGCCCCGGCTCGGTCCTGCGGTCTGTCCACCACAGTGCCGCCCGCCGCTGCCGGTCCGCTAACACTTGCCTAACGCGCCGCCCGCACTCGCCCGCCGAGGCCGCTCACTTACCGGTGCCGCCCTTCTCGCCGCGCTCATCCCTCTCGTCCCGCGCGAACAGCTGGGTGAGCGTGCTGATCGTGTAGACATCGGTGGCCTCTTCGTCCACCAGATGCATCTCCGCCAGCCGGTCCAGCCCGTCCTGGGTGCGCTCCGGGTCGTACCCGGCGAGCGCCGCCGCCACCGACGCGTTCAGATGCCCGTCCGCGCTCGTGGCCAGCGCGCTGAGCAGCCGGGCGTCGTCCGCCGACAGCCGGGCCACCGACATCCGCAGCGCCGCCGCGATTCCGGTGTCCTCCGCCGACAGCAGCGCCAGCCGCCGCTGTTCGTCGCGCAGCGCGGCGGCCAGCCGGGCCAGCCGCCAGCGCGGCCGGGCGGTCAGCTGGGCGGCCGCGGCCCGCAGCGCCAGCGGCAGCCCGTCACACAGATCCACCAGTTCCCGGGCGGCGGCCGGGTCCTCGGCGACCCGCTCCGGGCCGAGCATCGCGCCCAGCAGCGCCGCGCCTTCCTCGTGGCCGAGCACCTGGATGCCGACCGGCCGGGCGCAGTCGGTGGCGACCAGACCGTCGAGACGGCTGCGACTGGTGACGACCGTGGCGCAGTGCGGCCCGCCGGGCAGCAGCGGCCGGACCTGCGCCGAGCTGCGCGCGTTGTCGAGGACCACCAGCAGCCGGCGCTCGGCGACCAGCGACCGGAACAGCGCGGAGGCCGCCTGAGCCGAGCCGGGCACCCGCTCCGGGGGCGTGCCGAGCGCGAGCAGGAAGTCGCGCAGGATCTCGGCCGCCGGTGCCTCGTCGCCTTCGCCGAAGCCGCGCAGATCGGCGAAGAGCTGTCCGTCCGGGAAGGCCGCGGCGTGCAGATGCGCCCACTGCACGGCGCATGCCGTCTTGCCGACGCCGGCCGGTCCCGCGACCACCGCGAGCGGGCTCTCGCTCGTCGTGTGGTCCGTCAGCACATCGGTCAGCGCGGCAAGTTGCTCCTCACGCCCGAGGAATCGGGCAGGCGGCCTGGGCAGCAGCCGTGGCGCCGCCCGCCCGGCCCCGTCCCGGGCGCCGGGCGCCGTGGTGCCGCCTTGCACGGCCGCCTGATCCGGACCGGCCGCAGGAGCCGCCGACCCAGCGGCCGGGCGCTCCCTGTCGGCGCCCCCGGAGGGAGGTGCGGCCGTCCGCCCCTCCCGCTCCGCCCGCAAGATCTCCTCATACGCACCGCTCAACCGCTCACCGGGATCAACCCCCAGCTCCTCATTGAGCAGCCGCCGCGTGCGATGGAACCACTCCAGCGCATCGGACTGCCGGCCCGCCCGGAACAGCGCCCGCATCAGCGCGGCGATCAGCCCTTCCCGCAGCGGGTGGTTGACGGCCGCGGAATAGAGAATGGCCGCGGCCTGCTCCTGCTCACCGAGCGCGCCGTGCGCCCGCGCCAGCGCCTCGACGGCCGTCAGCCGGCGCTCCTCCAGGGCATGCGCCGCGGCCGCGAACGGCGGGCTGGTGACCGTGCCGGTCAGCGCCGGGCCGCGCCACAGCCCCAGCGCCTCGCGCAGCAGTGGCACGGCATCGGCTGGCGCCGCCTCCGGCCGCGCCAGCGTCACCAGCTCCCCGAACCGGTGGGCGTCGATCAGCTCTTCCGGCAGCTGCAGCAGATAGGCCGATCCATGGGTGGTCAGCTCGATGCCGTACACGGCCGCCCCGCCCTCGGCGAGGGTCGCGCGCAGCCGCGAGACATGCCCCTGGACGACCGTGCGGGCGTGTTCGGGCGGCTCGTCCTCCCACAGGGAGTCGATCAACTGCTCCAGGGGGACGGTGGTGTTGGGCTGCAACAGCAGCAGCGCCAACACGCTGCGCCGTTTGGCGGGCCCGAGCGACAGCTCCCCGGTGCCGGTGGTGACGGCGATCGGGCCCAGCAGTGAGAATTCCAACTCAGCCCTCCAGGAAGGCCGTCAGGGCGTTCGCCAGCAGATACGGGTCCTTGGCGCCGCACAGCTCACGTGCCGAGTGCATGGAGAGGATCGCTACGCCTATGTCGACCGTCGCGATGCCGTGCCGGGCGGCGGTGATCGGTCCGATCGTCGTCCCGCACGGCATCGAGTTGTTCGACACAAAGGACTGCCACGGCACCTCTGCCCGTTCACAGGCCGCCGCGAACACCGCCCGGCCACTGCCGTCGGTGGCATACCGCTGATTCACATTGACCTTGAGGATCGGCCCGCCGTTGGGCATCGGGTGATGCCCCGGCTCATGCCGCTCGCTGTAGTTGGGGTGGACGGCGTGGCCGGTGTCGGACGACAGGCAGATGGTGCCCGCGAAGGCCCGCGCCCGGTCCTCGTACGAGCCGCCGCGGGCGAAGACCGAACGCTCCAGCACCGTGCCGAGCAGCGGGCCGTCGGCGCCGGTGTCGGACTGGCTGCCGTTCTCCTCGTGGTCGAAGGCGGCGAGTACCGGGATGGTGGTCAGCGCGCTTCCGGCGGCGGCCGCTGCGGTGAGCGCGGCCGTACCGGCGTGCACGGAGATCAGGTTGTCCATCCGCGGCCCGGCGACCAGCTCGTGATCGCGCCCCAGATAGGCGGGCGGCTCGATGCTGTGCACCATCAGGTCCCAGCCGCGTACGTGCCCCGCCGCGACGCCGATCTCCTCCTCGACGAAGGCGATCAGATCGCCCTCCGCGACCTCACCCAGGCCCCAGATCGGCGTCATGTGCCGCTGCTTGTCCAATTTCAGCCCGTCGGTGTTCACCGCCCGGTCGAGGTGCACGGCCAGCTGCGGTACGCGCAGCAGCGCCCGGTCGACGTTCACCAGCCGGTGGCTGCCGTCCCGCAGCGTCACCCGCCCGCTGAGCCCCAGATCGCGGTCGAGCCAGGTGTTGAGCAGCGTGCCGCCGTACACCTCGACGGCGACCTGCCGCCAGCCGCGCGCACCGGTGTCGGGAATCGGCTTGACCCGCAGATTGGGAGAGTCGGTGTGAGCACCCACAATTCGGTACGGAGTGGCCGCGGCCGCGCCCTCCGGCACGTACCACGCGATGATGGCGCCGCCCCGCAGCACATACTTCCCGCCGCTCGTCCCGTCCCATGCCTCCGTCTCCGCGACCTGCCGGAAACCGGCCTTCTCCAGCCGCTCCGCCGCATTCGCCACCGCGTGGTACGGCGACGGACTGGCCGCAAGGAAAGACATCAGGTCATCGGTGTGGCCGCGATCAAAGCGGGCGGATTTGCTCATGACTTCAGCATAAGGAGCCGGACCCCGCTTTCCTGGTGCGCAGGCGGCGTGATGCCGCTCCCTTCCGGCCATGATGCGTGTGATCTACACCGAAGCTCCGGAGGGAGGGCGGGCTTCCGGTTCCGGATATGACGGTGCCCGCCTCTCCGGGGGAAGAGAGGCGGGCACCGTCAGTCTGAACGCCGATTCTGAGAGACCTCTAAGAACGGGGCGGCAGCGCCCCGGAGAGGGTCTTAGAACGCGGCCTCGTCCAGCTCCATCAGCGACTGGTCGATGGACTCGGCGAGCGAGCGCTGCACGGTCAGGCCCGGCAGCACGTTGTGCGCGAAGAACTTCGCCGCCGCGATCTTGCCCTCGTAGAACGCCTTGTCCTTCGACGATGCGTCGGCCAGCTTCTCCTGGGCCACCGCGGCGCCCTTCAGGAGGAGGTAGCCGATGACGACATCGCCCGAAGCCAGCAGCAGGCGGGTGGTGTTGAGGCCCACCTTGTAGATGGACTTGACGTCCTTCTCGGTGGCGGCGAGGTCGGTCAGCATGGTGCCGACGATCGCCTCCAGGTCGGCGGCGGCCTTCGCCAGCTCGCCGCGCGCCTGCTCCAGGCCCTCACCGCCGACACCGTCGGCCAGGAACTTCTTGATGGTGTCCGACAGCTGGGTGAGCGCCGCGCCCTGGTTGCGGACGATCTTCCGGAAGAAGAAGTCCTGGCCCTGGATGGCGGTGGTGCCCTCGTAGAGGGTGTCGATCTTGGAGTCCCGGATGTACTGCTCGATCGGGTACTCCTGCAGGTAGCCGGAGCCGCCGAAGGTCTGCAGCGACTGGGCCAGCTGCTCGTAGGACTTCTCCGAGCCGTAGCCCTTGACGATCGGCAGGAGCAGGTCGTTCAGCGCGTTCGCGGCGGAGGCGTCCTCGCCCGCGGCCTCCTTGACGATGATGTCGTCCTGGACGGTGGCGGTGTAGAGCACCAGGGCGCGCATGCCCTCGGCGTAGGCCTTCTGCGTCATCAGCGAACGGCGCACGTCGGGGTGGTGGGTGATGGTGACGCGCGGCGCGGCCTTGTCGGTGAAGGCGGCCAGGTCCGGACCCTGCACGCGCTCCTTGGCGTACTCCAGGGCGTTGAGGTAGCCGGTCGACAGCGTCGCGATGGCCTTCGTGCCGACCATCATGCGAGCGAACTCGATGATCATGAACATCTGGCGGATGCCGTCGTGCTTCTCGCCGATCAGCCAGCCCTTGGCGGGGTGGCGGTCGCCGAAGGTCATCTCGCAGGTGTTGGAGGCCTTCAGGCCCATCTTGTGCTCGACGTTGGTGGCGTAGACGCCGTTGCGCTCGCCCAGCTCACCGGTCTCGAAGTCGAACTCGTACTTCGGAACGAGGAAGAGGGACAGGCCCTTGGTGCCCGGACCGTGGCCCTCGGGGCGGGCGAGAACGTAGTGAAGGATGTTCTCCGACATGTCGTGCTCACCGGAGGTGATGAAGCGCTTCACGCCCTCGATGTGCCAGGAGCCGTCCTCCTGCTTGACGGCCTTGGTCCGGCCGGCGCCGACGTCCGAGCCCGCGTCGGGCTCGGTCAGCACCATCGTGGAGCCCCAGCCCTTGTCGACGGCGATCTTGGCCCACTTCTTCTGCTCGTCGGTGCCCTCATCGAAGAGCACGCCCGCGAACGCCGGGCCGGACGCGTACATCCACACGGCCGGGTTGGAGCCCAGGATCGTCTCGGCGAAGCCCCAGAGCAGGGAGCGGGGCGCGGTGGTGCCGCCGAGCTCCTCCGGGATGCCCAGGCGCCACCACTCGGCGTCCATGTAGGCCTGGTAGCTCTTCTTGAAGGTGTCCGGCACCGGTGCGGTGTTGGTGTCGGGGTCGAAGACCGGCGGGTTCCGGTCGGCGTCGGCGTACGAATCGGCCAGCTCGTTCTCGGACAGCCGGGCGATCTCGGACAGCACGCTCTTGGCGGTGTCGACATCCATCTCCGCGAACGGTCCGGTGCCGTACACGCTGTCACGGCCGAGCACCTCGAAGAGGTTGAACTCGATGTCGCGGAGATTCGACTTGTAGTGCCCCATGGGTACGGCTCCGTAAGGGTTCGGGAGGTGAGAGACCTCGACAGAGGCGGGACCTCAATACGCAATACCAGCTAGTAGCCATGATGATGCTACCCGTCGGTAATAAGAAGCAACCCCTAACCACCCATCTGTGACGAGCGTCCCCCGGTCAATCGCCGAATCAGTACGCTGTGCCGCATGTACGGCTACGACCAGAACGCGGGTCCCGGGCAGCAGCAGTACGGAGCGCCGCCGCCCCCGCCGCAGCAACCGCCCTCCGGGGGCTACGGCGAGCAGCCGCTGTATCCGGAGCCGTCCCCGCCCTCCCTCGCCGATGCGGTGCGCGCCTTCACCACCGGATCGATGTCGGCCGAGGACTTCCAGGGCATTTTCTCCACGTCCAAGATCTACTGCCCGCGCGGTGACAACCCCGGCTTCCTGGCGCTGCACAACACCCAGCAGCCGGTGATCCCGATGTTCACCTCGCTCAAGGAGCTGCGGCGGTACGCGGGCAAGGAGTCCAAGTACTTCGTGATCACCGGCGCCGAAGTGCTCGACCTGCTGCCCACCGGCTATGGCTTCGTCCTCGACATGGAGGGCGATCACCGGATGGTCTTCGACGCGAAGGCCGTGGAGCAGATGGTGGACTTCGCGATGCGGCGGATGTACGGCTGACGGCCGGCGGGCCGGCGGGCCGCCCTGAGGTGGCCCGCTCCGGTCTCTTGCTCTTTCGGCCTTCTGGCCTGCGGAAACGCTCATGCTGCGCCCATCGGGAATGCCGCATGCCTTGCCAGTTGTTCAGCATTCAACTAAGTTGAACGCCGAACGACCGAGGAGGCCGTCATGCCAGCTGTGACCGTAGAGAATCCGCTGACCCTGCCGCGTGTGGCGGCGCCCGTCGCGGCGCACACCCGTCCCGTGCTGGCCGTTGCCACCGCGCCGAGCGGATTCGAGGGCGAGGGCTTCCCCGTGCGCCGGGCGTTCGCCGGCATCGACTACAAGCACCTCGACCCGTTCATCATGATGGATCAGATGGGTGAGGTGGACTACGCGCCCGGAGAGCCCAAGGGCACGCCCTGGCACCCCCACCGCGGCTTCGAGACCGTCACGTATCTGATCGACGGCACCTTTGTGCACCGCGACTCGCACGGCGGTGGCGGCGTCATCAATGGCGGCGACACCCAGTGGATGACGGCCGGCTCCGGCCTGCTGCACATCGAGGCACCGCCGGAGTCCCTGGTGACGAGCGGCGGGCTCTTCCACGGCCTCCAGCTCTGGGTCAACCTGCCCAAGAGCGACAAGATGATGGCCCCCCGCTACCAGGACATCGGCGGTGGCCAGGTCAAGCTGCTGACCTCGGCCGACGGCGGCGCGCTGCTGCGGCTGATTGCCGGGGACCTCGACGGCCACCGGGGTCCGGGCATCACGCATACGCCGATCACGATGATGCATGTGACGGTGAACCCGGGTGCCGAGGTGACGCTGCCCTGGCGTGCGGACTTCAATGCGCTGGCGTACGGCCTGGCCGGGCGCGGTGCGGCCGGTGCGGAGGGCCGTCCGTTCCGGATGGGCCAGTCGGTGGTGTTCGGCTCCGGTGACTCGCTCACGATCCGGGCGGACGAGACCCAGGAGTCGCGCAGCTCGAACTTCGAGGTCGTGGTGCTCGGCGGACTGCCGATCCGTGAGCCGATGATGCATTACGGCCCGTTCGTGATGAACACCCATGCCGAACTGGCCCAGGCCTTCGAGGACTTTCAGGCCGGGCGCCTCGGGACGATTCCGGCGGACGAGCGCTGACATTACGAGCGAGCGCCAACGGTGTTACCAGGGGCGGTGTTTCACGTGAAACACCGCCCCTTCGCGCTCGCATGAGGGGCAGAAGCCTGCCGGCATGAACCCGAGGAATGCCGGTACGAGGGTGCGGGCAGGAGGACGTGCGCCTCGCTTCGCGCGTTGGCCCTGCCGTTCGCCGGTGACGAGCGGCGTTTCACGTGAAACGCCGCTCCTGCCGTTTCGGGCCCCGCTGCCGGGCCGCCGGGCCACCGGGCATGGTGGACTGTTCCGGTGCGAAACGACTCGGATCAAGGCCGTAGCGACCGGCCGCTGACGGAACGGCCGTTGCTGCCCATCGAGGCCCGCCGCGCCGCGGCCTGGTGCGTGGTGGGGCTGCTGATCGCGTCCGTGGTGGCCGTCGGCGTCTGGCTGTGCGTCGAGCTGAGCGCGGCGGTCACGCCCGTCCTGCTGGCGCTGCTGGGCAGCGGGCTGCTCGGGCCGCTCTACCGGCGGCTGGTGCGGATGAAGTTCAACCGCTCGCTGGCGGCCGGGCTGACCTGCGCCGTCCTGCTGATCGTGGTCGGCGGCGCGGGCTACATCGTGGTCAGCGCGCTGATCGACAGCGGTGACCAGATCATCGCCTCGCTCAAGCAGGCCGCCAAGGACCTCTCCAAGTACTTCGGCACGGCCGGCACTTCGCTCAACGACCTCGCCTCCAACGCCAAGAGCCTGGCCACCAAGTTCGGCGGCACCGCGGCCTCCGGACTGCTGGCCGGCGTCAGCGTCGTCGGCCAGGCCATCGCCGCGGCGGTCCTCGCCCTGCTGCTGACGTTCTTCTTCCTGCGCGACTCGGACAAGGCCGTCCGCGCGCTGCACGACTGGTCGCCGGGCAACTCGGCGCCGCAGCTCGAACGCATGGCCCGCCGCGGCTTCCAGAGCATCGAGGGCTTTATGCGCGGCACGACCTTCATCGCGCTGATCGACGCCATCTGCATCACGGTGGGACTGCTGATCCTGCAAGTGCCAGGTGCCTTCGGCCTGGGCGCGCTGGTCTTCGTCGGCGCCTACATCCCCTACCTCGGCGCCTTCATCTCGGGCGCGGTGGCGATCCTGGTCGCGCTGGCCGACCGCGGCTTTGTGATCGCGCTCTGGGCGCTCGGCGTCGTACTGGCAGTCCAGGTCCTCGAGGGCCATGTCCTGCAGCCGATGATCCAGAGCCGTACGGTCCAGATGCACCCGGCGACCGTCATGCTCGCGATCACCGCGGGCGCGAGCGTCGCCGGGATCCTCGGCATGCTGCTGTCCGTACCGCTGACCGCCGCCGTCTCCGGCGTGCTCCACGAGCTGCGCCGGCATTACGCGGCGGGCTCCGGCACGGCCGGACCGGAGGGGTCCGGCTCCTCCGGCCCCGACGGCGCGGCACCGCCGGGCGCAACCGGACCGAACGGCGCCCCGCCGGCCTCCCCCGCGTCTTCGTAGAGCTCGAACCACGTCGACTTGCCGTCCCCGCGCGGGTCCACTCCCCACGCACCGGCCAGCAGCTCCAGCAGCACCAGACCGCGCCCCGACGACGCCAGTTCGCCGGGGCTGCGGCGGTGTGGGAGCTCATCGCTGCTGTCGGCGACATCGACCCGTATGCGGCGGCCGCCCCGCTCGCCGGAGATCTCGGCGACCAGCAGCGCATCGCCGTCGGTGTGCAGCAAAACGTTGGTGACCATCTCGGAGACCATCAGCACCGCGGAGTCGACCTGATCCGCGTCGGCCCAGTCGTGCAGCACATCCCGGATCTGGGCGCGGGCCTCCGCTATCCGCTGCGGCTCGGCCTGGGCGACGGACAGGACGGCGCGCCGTACGGGCCGCTGCTCCAGCGGGCCGCCCGCGCCCACCCCGCAGCTGCCGCCCTCGCGGTAGAGCAGCAGCACCGCGATGTCGTCCTCGCGGCGGTCCACCAGCGGCCCGGTGGTGTGATGCGAGGACGGGCCGTGCACGGCCTGGACGAGGGCGTCGGCAAGCTTCTCCAGGCCCTCGGGATCCGCTCCGCCGTCGTACTCCTCGATGATGTCGCGCAGCCGCGCCCACCCGGTTTCCAGATCGTGGCCGCCGGTCTCGATCAGCCCGTCCGTACACACCAGCATCGTCTCGCCGGGTTCCAGGACGAACCGGGTCGTGGGGTAGTCGGTGTCCGGATCGATGCCCAGCGGCAGTCCGCCCGCGGTCGGGCGGACCAGTAGCGTGCCGTCGCTCAGCCGGACCGCCGGATCGGGATGGCCGGCCCGCGCGATGTCCAGCAGCCCGGTCGCCGGATCCACCTCGATGTACAGGCAGGTCGCAAAGCGCTGGTCCTGGGCCTGGCCGCGGGCCTCGGTCTCATTGATCCCGGCCAGAAAGCGGGAGGCGCGGGAGAGCACCGCGTCGGGGTGGTGGCCCTCGGAGGCGTAGGCGCGCAGGGCGATCCGCAGCTGCCCCATCAGGCCCGCGGCCCGTACGTCGTGCCCCTGGACGTCGCCGATGACCAGCGCCGTGCGGCCGGACGGCAGCGGGATCATGTCGTACCAGTCGCCGCCGACCTCGAGGCCGCCGCCGGTCGGGACGTACCGCGCGGCCACCGACATGCCGGGGATGTCCGGCTGCACGGTCGGCATCATGCTGCGCTGCAGCCCCACCGCCAGCTCCTGCTGCGACTCCTGCACCCCGGCCCTGGCCAGCGCCTGCGCCAGCATCCGGGCGACGGTGGTGAGCACCGAGCGCTCGTCCGGCGTGAAGGCGACCGGCTGCGCGAACCCCGCCATCCAGGCGCCGATCGTCCGGCCGGCGTTCACCAGCGGCAGGAACGCCCATGAAGTGCGCGCGAACGGGGCGGCCAGCGGCCACGTCGCGGGATACCGGCGGCGGTAGTGCTCGGGCGTGGGGAGATAGATCGCCCGCCCGGTACGGATGACCTCGACGGCCGGATAGTCGGTGCTCAGCGGCATGTCGAGAAACGGCCGCTCATCGCCGGGCTGATGTCCGTGATGGCCGATGACCGAGACCCGGTCGCCCTCGATACCGAAGACCGCCAGGCCGTCCGGCATGAATCCGGGCATGGACAGCCCGGCCGCGACCCGCAGCACCTCGGCGGTGGACCGCGCCTCGGCCAGCGCCCGGCCCGCATCCAGCAGGAACGCCTCCCGCGACCGCCGCCAGTCGCCGGTGATCGGGGTGTGTGCGGCGGAGGTGCCGGGCTGCGGCTCGGGGACCTCCTGCAGCGTGCCGATCAGCTCGAAATCGCCGTTCACCCGCCGCGGCCGGGAGCGGGAGCGCACGATCCGCAGCACCCGGCCCCGCTCGTCCACGATGCGCAGCCGCGCCTCGGCGACCGTCTCCTCGGAGACCGCGAGCTGCACCACCCCGTTGATCTCCGCGAAGTCGACGGGATGAAAACGGGAGCGTACGGCGGCCTCACTGAGGTCCACCGGCACCGCGGGCAGCCCGAGCAGCCGGGCCGCTTCGGCGTCGAGGGTCACCCGCCCCGATGCGTTGTCCCAGCGCCACAGGCCGGTCGCGATGGCGGCCAGGAGATCCTTGGTGCGCATTGCATCACTTTAGGTGTGTTTGACGGAACGCGACCAGCCAGCCGGACGTCACCGTCGTTCCGGCCGCGCGGACCGGTTTCACCCCCGCACGGCCGTGTTGGGTATATGTCAATGAAGGGGGGCGTGCGGGGACGGTAACCTGGAGCGGTTATGTCAATCCTGGGGTGGCCTTTCGGGTGATCCACGGGGTGAGCGGCCAGGCATCCGAGCCTCGCGTTCGTTTCTGCCCTGTGGTCGGTTCCTTCCCCACAACTCCCCACCTCGATCGCGACGACTTGGATGAGCGATGCATCGGTACCGGTCCCATAACTGCGGCGAGCTCCGGGCCGCGGACGTCGACACCGACGTCCGCCTCAGCGGCTGGCTGCACAATCGACGTGACCTGGGCGGCATCCTCTTCATCGATCTCCGCGACCACTACGGTCTCGTGCAGCTCGTCGCCCGCCCCGGCACCCCCGCGAACGAGGCCCTCAGCTCGCTGACCAAGGAGACCGTCGTCCGTATCGACGGCAAGGTCAGCGCGCGCGGCGCGGACAACGTCAACCCCGACCTGCCGACCGGCGACATCGAGATCGAGGTCTCCGAGGTCGAGGTGCTCGGCGCCGCCGACCAGATCCCCTTCACGATCAACGCGGATGACGGCGTCAACGAGGAGAAGCGCCTCGAGTACCGCTTCCTCGACCTGCGCCGCGAGCGGATGCACCGCAACATCATGCTGCGCACCGCCGTGATCTCCGCCATCCGTCACAAGATGGTGGCGCTCGGCTTCAACGAGATGGCGACCCCGATCCTGTCGGCGACGTCCCCCGAGGGCGCCCGCGACTTCCTGGTCCCCTCCCGCCTGCACGCCGGCAAGTTCTACGCCCTGCCGCAGGCCCCCCAGCAGTTCAAGCAGCTGCTGATGATCGCCGGCTTCGACCGCTACTTCCAGATCGCGCCCTGCTTCCGCGACGAGGACGCCCGCGCGGACCGCTCGCCCGGCGAGTTCTACCAGCTCGACGTCGAGATGAGCTTCGTCGAGCAGGAAGATGTCTTCCAGCCCGTCGAGAAGCTGATGACCGAGCTCTTCACCGAGTTCGGCAACGGCCGCAAGGTGACCTCCCCCTTCCCCCGCATCCCGTTCCGCGAGGCGATGGTCAAGTACGGCTCCGACAAGCCGGACCTGCGCGCCGAGCTGGAACTGGTCGATGTCTCCGACGTCTTCGCCGGCTCCGGCTTCAAGGCCTTCGCGGGCAAGCACGTCCGCGCCCTGGCCGTGCCGGACACCGCCGACCAGTCGCGCAAGTTCTTCGACCAGATGGGTGACTTCGCCGTCCAGCAGGGCGCGAAGGGCCTGGCCTGGGTCCGCGTCGGCGAGGACGCCGGCAAGACGGTGCTGACCGGCCCGATCGCCAAGTTCCTCACCGAGGACGACATCAAGTCGCTGGTCGACGCCCTGGACCTCAAGCCCGGCCACGCCGTCTTCTTCGGCGCGGGTGAGTTCGACGAGGTCTCCAAGATCATGGGCGCCGTCCGCGTCGAGGCCGCCAAGCGCGCCGGCCACTTCGTCGAGGACGAGTTCCGCTTCTGCTGGATCGTCGACTTCCCGATGTTCGAGAAGGACCCGGACACCGGCAAGATCGAGTTCTCGCACAACCCGTTCTCCATGCCGCAGGGCGGCCTGGAGGCGCTGGAGACCAAGGACCCGCTGGACATCCTGGCCTGGCAGTACGACATCGTCTGCAACGGCACCGAGCTGTCCTCCGGCGCGATCCGTAACCACGAGCCCGAGGTCATGTACACGGCCTTCGGGATCGCCGGCTACGACAAGGAGACCGTCGAGGCAGAGTTCGGCGGCATGCTCCGCGCCTTCAAGTTCGGCGCCCCGCCGCACGGCGGCATCGCCCCCGGTGTCGACCGCATCGTCATGCTCCTCGCGGACGAGCCCAACATCCGCGAAACCATCGCCTTCCCCCTCAACGGCAACGCCCAGGACCTGCTCATGGGCGCCCCGAGCGAGGTCGACGAGTCACGCCTGAAGGAGCTGCACCTCAGCATCCGCAAGGGCCCGGCGAAGGCGACGCCGTACAAGCCGACGAAGTGATGTGACGCGGCGAGGGGCCCGGGACCGGTGTCGGTTCCGGGCCCCCGCTGTGTGCGCGGGGCCCGTCCGGCGGCTTAGCGGCGCGGTCTCACACGCCCGTTACCCCATCGATCCGCTCCCGGATCAGGTCCGCATGACCGTTGTGGCGCGCGTACTCCTCGATCATGTGGACGTAGATCCAGCGCAGCGACACCGGAGCGCCGCGGAAGACTCCCGTGACATCGAGCGCGACCCCCGCACAGGCCGCCCGGGATGCCCGTATCTCCTCCTGCCACAGGGCCAGCGTCCCGGCGAGCGTGGCATCGTCCGCCGGCGCGAAGCCTCCGTCGGGCACCGTCGGGTCGAATGACTCGCCCCGCACGGTCGGCAGCTCGGCCCCCAGCAGCACCCGCCGGAACCACGTCCGCTCGACCTCGGCCAGGTGCTGGACCAGCCCGAGGAGCGTGATCGGCGACGGCTCCGCGGAGGCCTGCCGCGCCCCCTCCTCGTCCAGCCCCGCGCACTTTGCGGCCAGGGTGCTGCGGTGGAAGTCGAGCCAGGACTCCAGGGTCGTCCGCTCGTCGGCGGTCATGGGGGGAGTGGTGCGCTCGGCACGTTCACTGGTCATTCGGCCAGCGTGCCACCCGGCACTGACAATGCCGCTGAACAGGCAATGCCGTTGAACAGGCAAGGCCGTTGGACGAGCAGGGCCCTTGAACGGGCAAGGCCCCTGGACCGGATCCGGTCCAGGGGCCTCAGCTCGCGACGCTCGTCGCGCCACGCTCGTCGCGCCACGGTCATCTCGCGACGGTCGTCGCGCAACCGTCGATACGGATTCCGGTTACGCGGCGTCCTCGCCGCCGAACCGCTCCCGGTACGCCTCCAGGTCATCCTCGGTGATCTTCGCGAAGAGCACCGGCGGCACCGTGAACGGCGTCCCGGCCGGCACCGACGCCAGCGCCTTCGCCTCCTCCTGGGAGACCCAGACCGCCGTGTCGTTCTCCAGCGCGAACGCCCCCCGCATCGCCTTCGCCGACGCCGGAATGAACGGCTCGGAGACGACCGCGTACAGATGAATCAGATTCATCGCCGTACGCAGCGTGAGCGCCGCCGCTTCCTTGTCGGTCTTGATCTCCAGCCACGGGGCCTTCTCCTCCAGGTAGGAGTTGCCCGCGCTCCACAGGGCGCGCAGCGAGGCGGCCGCCTTACGGAACTGCAGGACCTCCATGTGGCCCTCGTACTCCGCCAGCAGCCCCGCGATCTCCTCGCCCAGCTTCTGCTCCGCGGCGCCGGCCTCCGCTCCCGCCGGCACGTCGTCCCCGAACCGCTTGCGCGAGAACGACAGGACCCGGTTGACGAAGTTCCCGAGCGTGTCCGCCAGGTCCTTGTTCACCGACGACGAGAACAGCTCCCAGGTGAAGGAGGTGTCGTCCGACTCCGGGGCGTTGGCGATCAGGAAGTAGCGCCAGTAGTCGGCCGGCAGCAGTTCCAGCGCCGCGTCCGTGAAGATCCCCCGCTGTTGGGACGTCGAGAACTTCCCGCCGTAGTAGTTCAGCCAGTTGAAGGCCTTGAGGAAGTCGACCTTCTTCCACGGCTCGCGGGTGCCGATCTGCGTCGCGGGGAACATCACGCTGTGGAACGGCACATTGTCCTTGGCCATGAATTCCGTGTACCGGACGTCATTGGCCTCGTACCACCACGACTTCCAGTCGCGCTCGTCCGGAGCCTTGTCCGCCCACTCCTTGGTCGACCCGATGTATTCGATCGGAGCGTCGAACCACACATAAAAGACCTTGCCCTCGGCCGCCAGCTCCGGCCAGGTGTCGGCCGGCACCGGAACGCCCCAGTCCAGGTCACGGGTGATCGCCCGGTCCTGCAGCCCCTCGGTCAGCCACTTGCGCGCAATCGACGACGCCAGTGTCGGCCAGTCCTCGCTGCTCTCGTCGATCCACCGCTCGACCTCGTGCTGCAGCTTCGACTGGAGCAGGAAGAGGTGCTTGGTCGACCGCACCTCCAGGTCGCCGCTCCCGCTGATCGCCGACCGTGCGTCGATCAGGTCGGTCGGGTCGAGCACCCGGGTGCAGTTCTCGCACTGGTCGCCGCGCGCCTTGTCGTAGCCGCAGTGCGGACACGTACCGACGATGTAGCGGTCCGGCAGGAAGCGCTCATCGGCGTTCGAGTAGACCTGGCGGACGGCCCGCTCCTCGATGAACCCGTTCTCGTGCAGCTTCCGCGCGAAGTGCTGCGTCAGTTCGACGTTTTCCGGCGACGAACTCCGCCCGAAGTAGTCGAACTCCAGACCGAAGCCCTCGTAGATCGCCTTCTGCTTGTCGTGCTGCTCCGCACAGAACGAGTCGACCGACTGCCCCGCGTCCTTCGCCGCCAGCTCGGCCGGGGTGCCGTGCTCGTCCGTAGCGCAGATGTAGAGCACATCATGGCCACGCTGCCGCATATACCGGGCGTACACGTCGGCCGGGAGCATGGACCCCACCATGTTGCCCAGGTGCTTGATCCCGTTGATATACGGAAGGGCGCTGGTGATGAGGTGTCGAGCCATTGCCGGCTGCTCCCAAGTCGCTACGGTGAGTGATGATTTGCTTTACGGAACGTCAATATCGTACTGGACCGGGGGTGGCGGCCCGCGCGGGTTTTTACGGCCCTCTTTACGGCCCTCTTTACGGCTCTCCGCACGGTCATCTTCGCGGTCATCTTCGCGGCTCTGTTCACGGTCCCCCTTGCGGCTTTGCGGCCACTGGGCGGTCATCCGCTCTCCGTACGCATTCCGCGCAGCCCGGCCTCTCCGCCGCCCTCTCGAGACGGAGCGACGGCCCCTTGTTTTGACCGGCCGGTGCCCTACTGACGGGCGTCCGAGGTGCGGGGCGAGGGGGCCGTAACGGGTGGTTCGGCGGCCCGGCCATTGACCATCAGACCGGCCACGACGGCAGCCAGCAGCATGATCGCCGACCCCACCCCGATCGCCACCGTGAACCCGTTCACCACCCCGTCCTTCACGATCCCGTTCCGCAGCACGGGGGAAATGCCGTGCCCCCCGGTCCGCCTCGCCGCGTGCGCAAGATGGGCCGCGATATACGTCGCACTCGTCGACGTCGCGATCGTGTTGAGCAACGCCGTACCGATCGAACCCCCCACTTGCTGTGCCGTATTGACGGTCGCGGACGTGACGCCCGAGTCCTGCGGCGCGACGCCTGACGTGGCCGTCGCCATCACCGGCATGAAGATCAGCCCCATCCCGAGGCCGACGAGCAGCTCGGCGGGCAGCACGTGCGAGACATACGCGGGCCGGGCGGTCAGATGCGTCAGCAGATGCAGGCCCACGGCGGCGAGCAGCGCGCCCGGCACCATCAGCAGGCGCGGGGCGAGATGGTGCAGCAGCCGGGCCGAGATCTGCGTTGAGCCGACGACGATCGCCGCCGTCATCGGCAGAAACGCCATCCCCGCCCTGATCGGCGAATACCCGAGCACGACCTGGAGGTAATAGGTCAGGAACAGGAACATTCCGAACAGCGCGATAACCGCCAGCGCCATGGTCAGAAAGGCGCCGCCGCGATTCCGGTCCCGGACGATATGCAAAGGCAGAAGCGGGTAACGGGCCCTCGTCTGCCACCACCCGAAGAGCGCGAGCAGCACCACGCCGCTCACCAGTAGCCCGGTGACCCGCCCGTCACCCCAGCCCAGCGGCTGCGCCTCACTGCACCCGTAGACGATCGCGACGAGCCCGCCGCAGCCCAGCACCACACCGGGTACGTCCAGCCGGACACGGCCGCGATCGGGCTTGTCGCGGAGGAACACCATCGCGCCGGCCAGCGCGATCACGGCGACCGGGACATTGACGTACAGACACCAGCGCCAGTTCAGGTACTCGGTCAGCAGCCCGCCCGCGATCAGCCCGATGGCCGCACCCCCACCCGCGATGGCCCCGTAAATCCCAAAGGCCTTGCTTCGCTCTTTCCCAATACTGAAAGTCGTGGTGAGCAGCGACAACGCCGACGGCGCCAGCACCGCCCCGAACGCCCCCTGCAACGCCCGCGCCCCGAACAGCATCCCGGCCCCCTGCGCCGCCCCGCCCAGCCCCGACGCCATCGCGAACCCCACCAACCCGATCATGAACGTCCGCTTCCGCCCCACCAGATCCGCAATCCGCCCGCCCAGCAGCAGCAACCCACCGAACGCGAGCGTGTACGCGGTGATCACCCACTGCCGGTTCGCATCCGATATCCCCAGGTCACGCTGAGCCGACGGCAGCGCGATGTTCACGATGGTGGCGTCCAGGACCACCATCAGCTGGGCGATCGCGATCACCACCAGGGCCCACCAGCGGCGGGGGTCGGGAGGTCTGGCCCAGTTGGGCGTGGGACGAGGGGTGTCCGCCTGGCTCATCGAGACCCGCCTCCGCCGGTTGTCGGCCGGCCATCCGGGCCGGGCGAAACGGGGCAATCAGGGCATATCACCCATTCAGCCTAGGTAAGGGGGCGGGGGCTCGCCTCCTGTGGCGCGGCGGCGCGGACTCGGCACCCCCTCTCGTCCTGCTCTCCCCGTTTCCCGCGCCAAGGAAAAGGAATATGGAGCCAGGGGCTAAATAGCTCCAGATTTCCACACGGAATCGCCCATTCGATCCGTGGCTTTCCTTCTGGCTACTTCCTGAAAGAGCGACGGCCGCGGCCGGGCCCGGTGGGGCCCGGCCGCGGCCGGAGGGTGGTGCGTGTGCCGAGTGGTCAGTTGTCCTTGAGGACGCCGGCGGTGCGGGCCTCGGTGAGCCACTCGGGGAATTCGACCATCAGCTGCTGGTAGAGCTCGTCGGCGGAGAGGCTGCGGGGGTCGCGGCCGGCGTGGAAGAAGCCGGCGTTGTCGACGGCGCGCTTTTCCGGGACGGCCAGGTCGTCGAGCTTGCGGAGGAAGTCGAAGCCCTTGGCGTCCGGGTCGCCGAAGCCGATGAACTGCCAGAAGATGGGGAGTTCCGCCGCCTCGCACAGGGCCTTTTCGGCGGCCGGCTTGGAGGTCGGGGCGCCGTCGGTCTGGAAGATGACGAAGGCGGGCGCGGTGCTGCCGGACTTCTTGTAGTGCTCGACCACGGCGTTGATGGCCCAGTGGTAGTTCGTACGGCCCATGTGGCCGAGGCCGGCGTGCAGTTCCTCGATGCGGCCCTCGTAGTTGGTGAGGTCGAGGTCTGCGGTGCCGTCGATGTCGGTCGAGAAGAAGACGACGGGGACGACGCCGTCGTCGTCCAGGTTGGCGGAGAGGCCGAGGGCCTGCTCGGCGAGGTTCTGGACCGTGCCGTCCTTGTAGTAGTTCCGCATCGAGCCGGAGCGGTCGAGGACCAGGTAGACGGCTGCGCGCTGGGTGGCGAGGCCGTGCTTGGCCAGGGTGGTGGAGGCGGACTTGTAGAGGCTGACGAGGGCGGGGGCGGCGGCCTCCACCTTGGCGAGGGAGGGGGAGGTGCTCTCCTGTGCCGCTGCCTCGGGCTTCGGTTCCGGGGCGGGCTTCGGTTCCGGGGCGGGCTCCGCCTCGACCGCCGGGGCCGTGGCCGCCTCGGGCTCGGGCTCGGGCTCGGGCTCGGGCTCGGGCTCGGGCTCGGGGGTGGCTTCCGCCTCGGCCTTGGTCCCCGTCTCCGGCTCCGCGTCGGTCTCCGTCTCCGGCTCGGCGGCCTTCGGGTTGTCGAACGCCTGGCTTACGAGGTCGGAGAGGTCGTTGGAGGCTGCGTCCGTGTCCGCTGCACTGGTCGTCTCGGCCGGCTCAGCCGGACTGGTTGCTTCGGTTGCTTCGGTTGCTTCGCCGGCCTTCGGCTCCTCGGCAGCCTTGGCGGCTTCGGTCGCTTCGGCGGTCGCAGGCTTTGCGGCGACGCTGGGTTCGTCGGTTACGGCGGGCTCGACGGCAACTTCGGCCTTCTCCGCCGCAGGGGCGTCGTCCGCGACGGTCTCCTCAGCCACAACGGGCTCGTCGGTCACGGCAGGCTCATCGGCGACGGTCGGCTGCTCGGCCGCCGCGGGCTCCTCGTCGAGCTCGACCTTCTCCCGTACCGAAGGTGTCGCCGCCTCCGTGCCGCGGTCCACCGGGCTCCCCTGTGCGGGAAGGGTGGCCGTGGTCGGGGCCGGCGTCTCGCCGGGGGCCGTGCGGGCCGCGGGGACCTCGGGGGCGGCGACCGGGGTGGATTCCTCGCGGGCCTCCGGGATTGTTGCCGATTCCGGCGTCGCATCGGCGCCGCTCGATGCCGCGCCGGATTCTTCACGGGCCGCCTTGGAGCGACCGAATGCGTTGCGCAGCAGACTCCGAATGCCCATCGGCGAACCTCTCTTGCGTGTGGTGGGTGCGGCGAATGTCCGTGAAGCACAGACATGTCCCTGACCAGGACGGATACGTAAGGGTAGCGGCCTGCACCGGCCTCACCGTGGGACCCCGCGCCTTGTGTGGCGGGCGATCCGGGGGTGTGGAGGGGGTTGCGGGCCATTGACCCTGCGTACGGAAGGTCTTGACCGTTCGTACGACGTTGCGCGGAATCGTATCGGCCCGGGATTCACCGGAAGTTCACGATTGCGCCGCCGTGCGGCGGGCGAGCTCATAGCGTTGCGCCGAATCGTAGTTGTTGCCATATCGTTCGGCACATTTCCTGTCGGCGCTTTTGTGGGTCGTAGAGGGAAGCGTGCGCAGGTTCCTGCCGTTGATCGGGCCGCATCCGGGCGGGTGTTCGGCCATGACCTGCAGGTATCGCTGTGGCGACGTCTGTTTTTCAGGAGACGCCCCATGCGAGTAACAACGAATATGTCGGGGATGTCATCGCCGGTGGACTGTCGCGACGTTCGCTGGTCCGGGCGGTCGCGCTGGTTACGGTTGGGCGGCGTGCGTGGAATGTCGCCCTTCGGTGGGGTGGTCCGATTCTGTGTGGTGCGCCGGTCTTTCCTCCGGGTCGGCGGTCGGCCAAAGCCCAGGCGGGGCAGTTCGGTTACGGCAACGACGACGTGGCGGTGCGGGGCGGGCAACTGCGGTGGTGGCGCAACGCCGTGGGGGCGGTGCTGCCGGGTGCAGGGAATTCCACCAGTATTTCGCCGATGGGGGCTACGGGACAGCCCTTACGTCGCCGATCCGGTGATTGCCGCACGGCTCAGGCGATACGGGGTTAATGGGGCCGCCGGCCGGCGGTAATGGGAGCGGTTCGGCAGGCAGTTCGGAAAGCGGTTCGGCAAGCGGTTCGATGTGCGCACGAACCGTATGAGGCGAATCGGTTCGCGCAGGCGGATGGGAGTGGCCGGGGCAAGCGGGTACGTCCGCTGCGGGCCGGGCAAGTCCGCTGTGGGTGAGGAAAATCCATGAAATGGCGGTAAGCGCGGGCGGATTGTGGAGCTGCGTGAGCGCGAGGAGCGGTGTGCGGCGGCGATCTGGCTGATCTGGTCGCGTAACTTCGGGTGCATTTCCGGAGGAGGGCCGGGTCGGTGCGATTTCCTGTCCGGATGACATCACGTTCGATGCGTACGGGAATCTGTGGATTTTGGCGGATGGGAATGCGCTGGGTGCGGCGGGGCCGGTGGCCGGACGGCCGGGGGCGTTGGGACGGCCCTCTGTGATGAGCGTGTGGCCGTGAGGGCGCGCGGGCATCGAGCTCCGAGCCTCCGGGGCTGTGAGCCTTCAGGGTTGTGAGACCGCAGGCTGTGAGACCGCAGGCCGTGAGCCCGCAGGCTGTGAGCCCGCAGGCTGTGAGCCCGCACGGCCGCGACTCCCCCTGGCCATGAGCGCCCCGACGCCGCAGCGCCGCGTACGAGAACCCGGTGCCCCTGCCGCCGGAGAGAGTCGCGCTCCACGCCCCAGTCCCCGTTCGACGTCCGATTTCGCCCGTCAGACATCACGCGCCGGAAACGGTTGAGCAAGAGATAGGTAAGAACTAAGTCGTTCAGGTATCCGATAAGCAGGTGTGCCCGTCTTCTGCGGTGACCATTGTCCCGAGCCGCCCGTTGTGCCTCTAGGCGGCCGGTACGTAGGCAAGAACCCTTTCGAGGGTGAGGGAGATGTGGGCGCATGGGGCTGACCAGTCAGTCGCTCGAATACACGGTGATCGTGCTGGCCTTGGCCTGTGTGGCCGCCACGGTGTGGCTGTGGCCGCGGTTGTCGCGGAGCGGCGTGCGGTCCGTGCTGGGCAGGCTCGGCGCCATCGTGGTCACTCAGGTGTCGATCGTCTGTGCGCTCGCTCTCGCGGTGAATTCGAGCTTTGAGTTCTACGGCAACTGGGACGAGCTGCTGGGCAACAACGAGCAGGCCCCGGTGTCGGTGAGCCAGAACAACGGGCAGTACGCCTCGGTCGGCAACATCAAGGGCGGCCTGATCCAGCCGGCCGGTCCCCAGGGCCTCGACCGGGTGACCGGTCTGCCCAAGGGCCCCGCCGACAAGGTGGGCAAGGTCGAGTCCGTAAGGATCATCGGCCGCCGCACCCGGGCCATCAACCCGGGCTTTGTCTATCTGCCGCCGCAGTATTTCCAGCAGCAGTTCCGCCGCCAGCGGTTCCCCGTCATGGTCGTCATCAGCGGCTACCCCGGCGGCATCATGAACCTCGCGCAGCACCTCCAGGTGCCGCAGAACGCGGGCCGGCTGATCGCGCAGGGCAGGATGCAGCCGACCGTGATCGTGATGGTCCGGCCGACGATCGCGCCGCCGCGGGACACCGAGTGTGTGGATGTGCCGGGCGGGCCGAAGGCCGAGACGTTCTTCACCAAGGACCTGCCGGACGCGATGAAGTCGGCCTACCGGGTCGGCCACGACCCGAGCGCCTGGGGCGCCTTCGGGTACTCGTCCGGTGGTACCTGCTCGCTCCAGCTGGCGATGCGTAACCCGAAGGTCTACACCTCGGCGGTCTCGCTCTCCGGCGACTACGCCATCAAGGACGACCTGACCACCGGCAGCCTCTTCGGCGCCGGCCTGGAGGGCGCGAAGCGGGAGCGGGAGCACGATCTGTTGTGGCGGCTGAAGCACCTGCCCGCGCCGCAGATCTCCGCGCTGGTGGCCAGCAGCCGTAAGGGCGAGCAGGATTACGGCGAGACCATGAAGTTCATCCACGCGGCGAAGTCGCCGATGACGGTCGACTCCATCATCCTGCCGCAGGGCAGCCACCAGTTCGCCACCTGGCGGCGCGAGGTGGTTCCGGCGCTGGAGTGGCAGAGCCAGCAGCTGACGTTCCCGCAGGACACCGAGGCCGGCAAGCCGCCGCGCAAGCCGGGGACTCCGCCGGTAAAGGGCACGGTCCCGGGGAAGGGCATGCCGTCCAACGCGCCGGCCGCGTCGCCCGGTGCGGCCGACCGCAAGCGGGTGGAGGCGGAACAGTCGCGAGGCTGAGCAGAGAGTGAGCGAAGGGGGCGCCGGTCAGCATCGGCGCCCCCTTTCGCATGCCTATGCCTATGGCTATGGCTATGGCTATGGCTACGGCTTGGCTACGGGTCTACGTGCCTGCGTCCCGAAGCCACCCGGGCCTACGGGCGGTAGACCATGCCCGGCTCCGGCTTCGCGGGGGAGAGCAGCTGGGAGACGGTGACGATCGTGTAGCCGCGCTTCTTGAGCTGCTTGATGATGCCGGGGACGGCCGGGACGGTGCCCTTGTAGATGTCGTGCAGCAGGATGATGCCGTCGCGCTCGGTCTGGTCCAGCACCCGCTTGGTGATCAGGCTGGAGTCGGTGGTCTGGTAGTCCTTGGCGGTCACGCTCCACAGCACCTGCGCCAGGCCGAGGTCCTTGCTGACCTGGGAGACGTCCTCGTTGGTCCGGCCCTGCGGCGGGCGCATCAGCTGGGGCGACTTGCCGGTGATCTTCTTGACCGCGTCCTGGACGCGGGAGAGTTCCTTCTTCGCCTCGGCCGGCTCGATGTCGGTGAGGATCTTGTGGGACCAGGTGTGGTTGGCCAGCTCATGGCCCTCGGCGTCGATCCGCTTGACCTCGGCGGGACGCTCGGCGATGTGGTTCTTGCCGAGCATGAAGAAGGTCGCGTGCACCTTCTCCTTCTTGAGGATGTCCAGGAGGCGGCTGGTGTTCTCGCTCGGGCCGGCGTCGAAGGTGAGGGCCACGCACTTGGCCGTGCGGCAGTCGACGTCGGCAGAGCCGGTGCCCTTGGCATCCCCGTTCCTGGCGTCTCCGTTCTTCGCGTCCTCCTTGGCCTTTGCGTCCTTGGCCTTGACGGCGGCTGCCGGTGCGTCGGCGCGGGCGTCGGCCGGGGCGGTGACGTCGTAGGAGGCGCAGCCGCTGAGGGCCAGGACCAGGGAGGTGGCCGTCAGCAGCCCGGCTATGGACGTGCGGCGGGCCGCGGACTTCTGCTTCGGCATGCGGGGCTCTTTTCGGACGCGGGCGGTGTACGGGCGTCCGTTATGTGCCTCTCCGCCTGCGTTTTCGGGCAGAGCGCAGCGCGGCGCGGCGGGGCATAACCCACCGCGCCGACCATCGGCCGAACGGACTCAAGGAACTATACATAGTGTGTATTCATGACGTGTATAGATGGGGTGTGTACGTGAGGGGATACGAGGTGAGGGGATACGAGGTGAGGGGTGCGGCGAGTCGCGTGGTGAGTCGTGCGGTGAGTCGTGAGGCAAGTTCCGCGGGCCCCGATTGGACGCGGTGGGCGCGACACCCCGTCGCCGCCGGGATGGACTCGTACCGTGACCGCACCGCCGCCGGACGACTGCCTGGCCCGTAACGACTGGATCTGCGGCGACTACCTGAGCACCCGTCGGCAGATCCTGCTGGACGCGGTCGCCCAGCACATCCAGCTGACGGTGATTTCGGTGGCGCTCGGACTGCTGATCGCCTTCCCGCTGGCGCTGCTGGCCCGGCGGCGGCGCTGGACGCTCGGACCGGTCCTCGGCATCACCACCGTGATCTACACGATCCCGTCGCTGGCGATGTTCTCCCTGCTGCTGCCGGTCTACGGGCTGTCCGCCACCCTCGTCGTGGTCGGCCTCGCCCTCTACTCGCTCACCCTGCTCGTACGGAACATCCTGGCGGGACTGGACGGTGTCCCGGCGGAGGCCAAGGAGGCCGCCCGTGGGATGGGATACGGGCCGATGCGGCAACTGCTCACCGTGGAGCTGCCGCTGGCGCTGCCCGCCGCGATGGCCGGGCTGCGGATCGCCACCGTCTCGGCGGTCGCGCTCACCACCGTCGGGGCGATCGTGGGGTACGGCGGCCTGGGCAACCTCATCTACACGGGTATGAATTCCTTCTTCAAGGCGCAGGTGCTCACCGCGTCCGTGCTGTGCGTGATCATCGCGGTCGTCTTTGACCTGCTGCTGCTCGGTTCGGAACGGCTTCTCACGCCCTGGCGGCGGGCCGGCCGCAAGGCGCGGCCGCGCGCCCGGACGGCCCGCCGCGGCACAGGCGCGGGCCCGGCCGGAGGCACAGGCGTCAAGCGGCTGCGCACGGCGTCCGGGCGGCGGCCATGAACACCCTCTCCGCGGTCTGGTCCTGGCTGACCACCGCCACCAACTGGTCCGGCGAGAACGGCGTCTGGCACCGGCTCGAACAGCACCTCGTCCTGACCTTCGCCTGCCTGTTCCTCAGCACTCTGATCGCGCTGCCCATCGCGCTGACGCTCGGCCACCTGGGGCGCGGCGGCGCGCTGGCCGTCAATCTCGCCAATATCGGCCGCGCGGTGCCGACGTTCGCCGTACTGGTGCTGCTTCTGCTGACCCCCATCGGGCGGTACGGGCAGTGGCCCACCATCATTGCCCTCGTTCTCTTCGCCATTCCGCCGTTGCTGACCAATGCGTATGTGGGGATGCGTGAGGTGGACCAGAACGTGGTGGGGGCCGCCCGGGGCATGGGGATGACCGGGACGCAGCTGGTGTGGCGGGTCGAGGTGCCGCTGGCGTTTCCGCTGATCCTGACCGGTATCCGGATCGCCGCAGTGCAGCTGGTGGCCACCGCCACGCTCGCGGCGCTGGTGGGCGGCGGCGGGCTGGGCCGGATCATCACCGCGGGCTTCAACCTCGCCAGCACCCCGCAGGTGGTCGCCGGGGCGGTGATCGTCGCGGTGTTCGCGCTGCTGATGGAGGCGGCGTTCGAACTGGGGCAGAGGTTCGCACCGTCGTGGGTGCGGGGGCGGGTCCGGTGAGGGGACGGATCTGGTGAGGGGACGGATCCGATGAGGGGTGCCCGCTTCGCCGTGGCGGTCGTCATGGCCGGCCTTCTTGCCGGCTGCGGCAGCGGCCCCTCCCTGGAGAAACGCGGCGCGATCACCGCCTCGCCGGGGGACAGCAGGCAGCTGTCCATCGGTTCGGCCGGCTTCACCGAGAGCGAGCTGCTCGCCCAGATGTACGCGGCACTGCTCGGCCACGCCGGATACCGCACCGACATCCTCACCGTCGGCAACCGCGAGCTGTACGAACCGGCGCTGGAGAGCGGCCAGATCGATGTCGTACCGGAGTACGCCGCCACCCTCGCGGACTGGCTGAACGCAAAGGACCACGGGCCCAAGGCCGCCCCGGTCGCCTCGCCCGACGTCGGCGCGACGATGGCCGCGCTGCGCAAGCTGACCGCACCCCGTGGCCTGACCGCGCTGCCGCCGGGCCGGGCCGTCGACCAGAACGCCTTCGCGGTGAGCGCCTCGTACGCCGCCAAGCACCACCTCAAGACCCTCAGCGATCTGGGCCGCGCCAAGCTCCCGGTGCGGCTGGCGGCGGGTGACGAATGCGTCCAGCGGCCGTTCTGCGCGCCGGGGCTGCGGAAGACGTACGGCATCAACATCACTGCCGTCGACCCGAAGGGCGTGGGCACCACACCCGCCAAACAGGCCGTCCAGAACGGCCAGGATCAGATGGTGCTGACCACCAGCACCGACGCCACCCTCGACCAGTTCGGCCTGGTGCTGCTCGCCGACGACAAGAAGCTGCAGAACGCCGACAACGTCATCCCCCTGGTCAACCGCGCCCGTGCGGGCAGCGCGCGGGCCGCCGCCGCGCTGAACCGCCTGAATACGGTCCTGACCACCGCCGACCTGGCGAAGCTCAATGAGCAGGTGGACAGCTGGCGGCGGCTGCCGGCGGATGTGGCACGCAACTACCTGCTGTCCAAAGGGCTGTTGCCGAAGAAGTCGGGGAAATAGCCGGGAGATAGCGAGGAAAGAGCGGGGCGGTGGGGCGGCTCCCGGTGGCAGGAACCATCAGGTGTTTCACGTGAAACACGGCCGCCGGTCGATGCCACCGGTCGATCTGCCGCCGGTAGACCGCCGCCGGTCGATCCGCCGGCTTTCACTCCGTCGGCACCGAATCCACCTCCGCCCGCTCCCGCGGCACCCCCCGTTCGTCGGAGTCGATGGTGCGGCGTAGCGCCTCGTGCAGTGTGGTCGGGGTGAGGACGCCGAGGAAGCGGTGGCCGTCGAGGACCGCGATCCAGCCCGCGTCGTGTTTGAGCATCTCGCTGAAGGCCGCCTTGAGGGTGCCGGCGACCGGTACCCAGGCCTCCATGCGGCGGGCGTGGTCGGAGACCCGGCCGGTCGTCCCCGCCAGCTCCTCCGTGCCCACCCAGCCGTGCAGTTCGCCGTCCTCGTCGAGGACCACCGCCCAGCGGGCGCCCTCGGAGCGCAGGCGGGTGGCCGCGTCCGCGGCGGGTTCGCCGAGGCGGGCGAACGGGGGGCGTTCGAGATCGTCGCGGTCGATGCCGGTGACCGAGAGCTGCTTCAACGCCCGGTCGGTACCGACGAACTCGGCCACGTAAGGGGAGGCGGGGGCGCCGAGGACGCTGGCCGGGGTGTCGTACTGCTCGATGCGGCCCTCTCCGTAGACCGCGATCCGGTCGCCGAGACGGATGGCCTCCTCGATGTCGTGGGTGACCAGCAGCACCGTTTTGTGCATGGTGGCCTGGAGGCGCAGGAATTCCTTCTGCAGACGATCGCGGACGACCGGGTCGACGGCGCCGAACGGCTCGTCCATCAGCAGGACGGGCGGGTCCGCGGCGAGCGCGCGGGCCACGCCGACGCGTTGGCGCTGGCCGCCCGAGAGCTGTTCGGGATAGCGCGCACCGTAGACGGCCGGGTCCAGGCCGACCATGTCGAGGAGTTCGGCGGCCCGCTCGCGCGCCTTGGCCTTCTTCCAGCCGGTCAGGAACGGCACGGTGGCGGTGTTGTCGAGGACGGTGCGGTGCGGGAAGAGGCCGGTCTGCTGGATGACATAGCCGATACGGCGCCGCAGCTTGACTGGGTCGACGCCGGAGATGTCCGAGCCGTCGACGTGGATCGTGCCGTGGGTGGGGTCGATGAGCCGGTTGACCATCATCATGGTCGTCGTCTTGCCGCAGCCGGACGGGCCGACGAGGGTCACCAGCTCGCCCTCGCCGACCTCGAAGGTGAGGTCGTCGACGGCGGTGGTGCCGTCCGGATAGCGCTTGGTGACGGAGTCGAACCGGATCATCTGGCCATTGAAGCCCGGCCTGAGGCCACGGTCCCGTCATGTGCGCAATCGGGTCGAGAGGGACAGCCAAGCGGGTCCAGAGGGACGGCCAAGCGGGTCCCGGGGAGGGGCAATCGGGTCCCGTACGGCCGGCCAGGGGCTGCTTCGGAACGGCTCGAAGAGGTACGGGACGGACTCGGCGGGGACGGCCGGGCCGGTGTTGGTGATCTCCAGGGTGCGGTCATGGACGCTGAGGGTGATCCGGCCGTCGGGGTGGTTGTGCCTCCCCCATAGCCCTGGACGGGCATGGGAGGTGCCCCCATGGCGTTGGCGACCAGGTTGCGGACGAGATGCGCGAGCAGGACGGGATCGCCGTCGACGGCCAATGGCCTGATGTCGGTGGCGACGGTCACCCCGCGCCGCCAGGCGTCATCGGCGAACTCGGCGGCAACGGTCCTGGCGAGATCGCCGAGCGCGACCGGCTCACGGCGCTGTAGCCCCTGGTCGGAGACGGAGAGCAGCAGCAGCCCCTCGATCAGCTGCTCGCTGTCCTCGGCGACCTCGATCAGCTTGCCGCGGATGCGCCGTACGTTGGCCGGGTCCGGGTCGGCGAGGCCGATCTCGGCGGCGGCGCGCTGCACGGCGAGCGGGGTGCGCAGTTCATGGGCGGCGTTGGCGGCGAACCGCTGCTGTGCGGAGACCAGGTGCTCGATGCGGTCGAGCATGCCGTCGCAGGTGTCGGCGAGGTGCATGCGACGTACGAGACTCTCCCCGGCCGCCCTCTCCCCGCGCGATGTGCTCCACGTCGGCTCCGCCGGCCTGCGCAGCCGCCCCATGCGGGTGGTGCTGTCCGCGCTCGGTATCGCCATCGGCATCGCGACCATGATCGCCGTGGTCGGCATCTCCGCCTCCAGCAAGGCCCAACTCCTGCGCAAGCTGGACGCCTTGGGCACCAACATGCTGGTGGCGACGCCCGGCCAGGGCATGTTCGGCGAAAAGGTGCAGCTGCCGAAGGAGTCCCCCGGATGGTGGGCCGCATCGACGGCATCCAGCAGGTCGGCGCCACCGGGGACCTCGGCCAGTCGGTCCGCCGCAGCGAGAAGATCCCGCCGGAGGAGACCGGCGGCATCACGCTCAAGGCCGCCCGTGAAGGGCTCCTCGGCACCCTCCGCGGCACCATGGCGTCCGGCACCTGGCTCAACGCCGCCAACGGCCGCTATCCCTCCGTCGTCCTCGGCCATGTCTCCGCCCAGCGGCTCGGCATCACCCACCCTGGCCGGCAGGTCTACATCGGCGGCCGCTACTTCACCGTCATCGGCATCCTCAACCCCCTCCCCCTCCCCCTCGCCCCGGAGATCGAGCGCTCCGCCCTGATCGGCCGGCCGGCCGCGACCCGTCTCCTCGCCTTCGACGGCCATCCCACCTCGATCTACGAACGCTCCACCGACGCCTCCGTCCAGGACGTACGCGATCTGATCCCGCACACCGTCGACCCGGAGAACCCGCGCAACGTCCAGGTCACCGACCCGTCCTCGGCCCTCCAGGCCAAGGCGGCGACCGAGGGCGCGTTCACGAATCTGCTGCTCGGGCTGGGCGGGGTGGCGCTGCTCGTCGGTGGCGTGGGCGTCGCCAACACCATGATCATTTCCGTCCTGGAACGTCGTTACGAGATCGGGCTGCGCCGCTCCATGGGCGCCACCCGCGGCCAGATCCGCCTCCAGTTCGTCACCGAGTCCCTCCTGCTGTCCGGCCTCGGCGGCCTGGCCGGCATCGTCCTGGGCTCGGCCGCCACCTACGCCTTCGCGGCCTCCGGCGGTATGCCCTGGGTGGTGCCGCTGTGGGCGGTCGGCGGCGGCTTCGGCGCGACCCTGGTGATCGGCACGGTGGCCGGCCTCTACCCGGCGGTACGGGCCGCGCGGCTGTCCCCGACCCTCGCGCTGCAAGCGGTGTAGGTGGCGCGGGCCGCCCGGACGGCCCAAGCCCGGCTGCGAGTGCGGCCGCGACCGATCGTTTCGGGGGGCCCGGACCCCCCGAAACGACTCGAAACCAAAGGCCATACGAGTTGCTTCCGGAACACCGCCTCTCCTCCTGCCGCATCCGGCCCCACCGGCGTGCTTACGATCCACTCCGGCCTCCGGTCGGAAGGGTGGAAGGGAACGCCACATGAGAGCCGTAGCAGTCAGCGCATTCGGTGAACAGCCGCAGCTCATGGATCTGCCACAGCCCGAGCCAGGGCCGGGCGAGGTCTTGGTGCGGCTGGCCGCCGCCGGACTCAACCCGGTCGACTGGAAGCTCGCCGACGGCACGTTCGGCAGCGCCGTGCCGGCCGTCTTCCCGCTGGTCATGGGGACGGACGGGGCCGGTGAGGTGCTCGCGGTCGGGACCGGTGTGCGGCGGTTCACCGTCGGGGACGCGGTGTTCGGCCAGTTCCAGCGGCCGGAACGGGGCGGCGGCTCGTACTGCGAGATGGCCGTCGCCGATGAGCAGGCGATCGCCCCGGCCGCCCGCAGCGTCACCTACGCGACGTCCGCCGCCGTGCCGACGGCCGGGATGACGGCGTACAACCTGGTCGAGGAGACCCGGGTCAGCGAGGGCCGCCGGGTGCTGATCGTCGGGGCCACCGGCGGCGTCGGCACCTTCGCCACCCAACTGGCCGCCGGCCGCGGCGCCGAGGTGCTGGCCACCGCCCGCCCGGCCATGGCCGAGCTGATGCGGAATCTGGGCGCCGCCGAAACCATCGACCACACCGCGGGCCCGATCGTGGACCAGGTCCTGGCGGGGTACCCGGACGGCGTCGACGTGCTGATCGACATGACCAGCGGCCCCGAGGAGTTCGGCGCACTGACCCGGACCGTACGGGACGGCGGCACGGCCGTCTCGCTGATCGGCTCGGCCGATGCGGACGCGCTCACCGAGCAGAATCTGCGCGGCTTCAACTTCGTCAACCGCCCCTCGCCCCAGCTTCTGGAAATCCTCGCCGGCCAGGTCGACGCGGGCCGCCTGACCGTCCTCGTCGGCCGCGAGGTCCCCCTGGAAGAGGCTCCGGAGGCCCTCGCGGCAAGCCGCACCGGGCGGGCGCAGGGCAAGACGGTCGTCGCGATCTGAGCCCCCGTACCGGAATCCGGAACCCCGAACCGGCCGCCCGCCTCCCTGGCGGGCGGCCGTGCCTTCGCCCTCGCCGCCCCGAAAACCACTGGCCGCGTCCTGCCTCCACCCGGCACGCTGCCCCGATGCCCCGCCCGCCACGTCAGCCCCGTCGTCCGCCGTCGTCCCCCCGCCAGGACCCCGCCCGCCGGATACGCGCCGACCACGACACCCACACCCTCGTCGTCTACCAGGCCTACGCACCCGCCGTCGCCGACGCCGCCCTCCGGGCCGGCCGCTTCGTGCCGCCCTTCTCCTTCCGCCGCATGACGTGGATCAAGCCGTCGTTCCGCTGGCTGATGCACCGCAGCAACTGGGCCCGCAAGCCTGGCCAGCAGCGGATCCTGGCCGTCCGGATCACCCGGACCGGCTGGGAAGAGGCCCTCTCCCGAGCGGTGTTGACGACCGCCGACCCGGCCGCCGTCGCCGACGCCCCCGTCCACGTCCAATGGGACCCCGAACGCTCCCTGCGCGGCGCGCCGCTGAATCACTACAGCATCCAGGTAGGCATCGGCCGCGACCTGATCCGCACCTACGCCGAGGAGTGGGTGGTCGGCCTCACCGACCTGACCGACCGCGTCCACAGGATCGCCACGCTGATACAGGGCGGCCGCGCCGCGCAGGCCCAACGGCTGCTGCCCCCGGAACGGCCGTACGAGGTCCCCCGCCCGATCGCCACCCGGTTGGGGATCGACGGCTGAGTCGTCTCAGAGGGCGTCCTGCGGCCCCTCCTCGCGCCAGAGCTCCAACGTCGGATCCCGCCGCGAGTCGTACGCCCCGGTCCCCCGGCAGTGCTTGCACTCCCCCGACCGGTGCACCGTCTCCACCGGCCCCCGGAACGAGTCCACGCCGGAGACGTAGGCCAGGGCCCGGGGGGTGTATCCGGTGCCTTGGCACCACTGGCAGGTCATGCCGACAGCCTAGACGTCACCCGCCAGTGAGCCGCCCGCCCCGGCTCTCCGCGATCCGCAGCGCATCGCCGAGCGAGCCGGTGAGACACCTCGACGGGTGCCACAACTCCTCACCGGTCGGCCGGTCTTGGCCAAGCATTGCTCTGCTGTGGTCAAGCGACGGCTCCGTCAGGGTGATCGCCCTCGCGCATCGCATCGTTGAGGATCAGTTCGGTCATCCTCAGCAGGCGGCGGAAGTCGGTGAACGCCTTGCGAAAGGCCCGGTCCCGGCCCAGGCGGGCAACCGAGGTGCGCAGCTCCGGCAGCAGGGCGTGGAGCAGGGCCTCGTGGTCGGGGGCGGCGGTGCCGCCGTTGTCGAGGTACGTCGAGACGTAGCCGGCCACCAGCAGATCCAGGTAGGCCAGATCGCCCTTGTCGGCGGCGGGGACGTCGGGGAAAGGGCCGCCGTGCGCGGTCCAGAGGAGGCCGACCTCGCGGAACATCACCTGGTGTCCCTCCGGGCCGGGCCACCTCCAGCCGAGGGGGTGGAGGAGTGCCGCCGCGGACGGGGTCCGCTGATGGTGCTGCCGCTTCTCCGCGCGGCGCAGGTCGGCGAAGGCCCGCATCTCGGCGAGCCACGTGGCGCGGCTCAGCTCCAGCTTGTCGAGGGCGCGCAGCAGGGCTCGTTCGTCGTTGCGCAGGTTGCCCGCGGTCGACAGGTAGGACCAGGTCGGGTGGAAGCCGATGGGGCAGTAGGCGCCTACCGCGCGTATCAAGGCCCGGCGGCGGCGCATCCGGGGAAGATCGCGGTCACGGACCTGCCGCGCGTGGGGAGCGAAGCTCACGTAGCGATCATCTCGTGCGGGTCGGCCTCCAGGGCGGCCGTGTACGCGACGGGCTCACGCCTGCGAGGCCCCGGTGGTGCACAGGCGCCGCACGGCCCGGACGGTCGGCGGACCCACCGCCGCAAGCGCGGCCGTCGCCAGGGCGAGGCCGATGACGAGCCAGACGCCGTCGCGCAGCGAACCGGTGAGCGTATCCGCGTACGCGGAGGCGGCCGCCCGGGGGACGACGGCGGGCAGCCCCTTCAGCGCGTGGGCGCGCAGCAGTGCGAGGGCCGCCGCGAGCAGGGCGGCCGTGGCGGCGCAGCCCGCCCCCGCGCAGATCAGCGCGCGTCGTCGGCGCCGCGACAGCAGCAGGCCGGCCAGCAGGCAGAGCGCGGCGGCCGACGGGAGCAGGGGCGCGGCGGTGCGGATGGCGCGGTAGGCGAGGCGGGCGCGCGGGACGTCGGGGGAGCGCAGCAGGACGACCTCGGCGCCCATGCGCGGGATGCGGTGGGCGATGTCGATGCCCAGGCCGTTGCCGGCGAGCTGGTGCCGGACGCGGTCGAGGATGGGGGTGAGGTCGAGGGTCACCGGGGCGTCGCCGGAGGCGGTGAGGCTGCCGTCCAGCGCCTGGTGGGCGGTGCGGTGGACGCCGGTCCAGACCGCGGGGAAGGAGCGGCCGGTGACGACCTGCCGGACTTGCTTGTCGACGAATTCGCGGAGGCCGCGAGTGAAGCGCTTGAGCAGGGCGCCCCGTTCGGCGCGGGGGATGGCCTTCAGGAGGCCGTTGAGGCGGATATGGGCCATCACCCCGTTGGTGACGTCGTGGACGATGGCGTCCTGGACGGCGCGGTTCGCGGCGAGCGGGGCGACGGTGGCCACGTACCGGTCGGTGTCGGTCAGTTCGCTGCGCGCCCATACGGTGGCCAGGCTCAGCGGCAGGAGCAGCGTTCCGATGAGCAGCAGCGCGCATGCGGCCGACGCGCGGCCGGGCTGCCGCCCGGGCCGCTCGGGCAGGCGTTCCGCCTCCGTCACCCGGCCGCGGAGGCGTACGGGTGCGCTTGCTGACATCGCGTCCGGTCCTTCCTGGTGGGAGGGACTGTGGCCAGACCTTCAGGTCTTCAGACCTCCAGGCAAGACCGGCTGGGCGGGGGGCGCGAGCCGGGGCGGTGCCAACGGGTGAGCGGGGTACCCCGGATGGGCCTCGGCCAAGACCGGACCCCGTACCCGTGACCAGAGCCGTACCCATAGCCTTACGTCATGTCAGTCAATATCGATCTTGAGCTGACCGTCACCGAGCTGGCCGGCCCGGAGCAGGCGGAACGGATACTGAGCGCCCTTGAGGAAGTGATGGAGGACGAGGGGTTGACCCACTCGGTCGGCCTCGGGCTGGACGAGGAGGAAGGCCAGCTCCAGGTCCTGGGCGGCACCGAGTACCCATTGATCATCAGCGGCCTCGGCCGCTGGCAGCCGGAGTTCGAGAGCCGGGTCCACCAGGCGGTGGAGAAGGTGGCGCCCGCCGCGAAGGTGATCATCAGGTGGGACTACCCGGACGACGAGGTTTAGAGGGCGATCGGGCGGCGGCCGGCCGGCGAGTGCCGGCCGTACCTCCACTACCCGTCGTACTACCGGTTCCCCGGCTGGCCGGAGCCGACCTCCCTGGGGCCGGCGGTCTCGTGCCGCGACATCGACGTCGGGCGTCTGCACGCCGAGGCCAGGGCGCTGCTCGCGGCGGTGGCACGGCCGGTTACGGCCGCGGAAAGCACTCCGTGAAGTACACGGCGTGCTGGCTGCGGAGCTCCACCCGGGCCCACGACTCGTCCGTGAAGCCGAATTCGAAGGTGTCGGCGTCGATGTCGGTACGGTGCCGGACCCAGGCCACCTGGCCGGCCGGCACGCTCCAGCCCGCCTCGGCATGGCCGAGTTCGCCCCGGCGCCGGCCCCGCTGCACATAGCTGACGTGCAGCGACCGCTCGGTGAGCTGCAGCACCGGCAGCGCGTCGGTGGTCGGGACGCGGGGCCACAGCGCGGCGGCCAGCCGGCCCGCCAGGCTGTCCCAGCCGCCCTTGAGCGGCTTGCCCTTTCTGCGCCGGCCCCCGAAGAGATCCGGGATCGGCTCGAAGAGGGCGTCGAGGAGCCAGAAGATGCTCCAGAACTTCCGCTTGGTGCCTTCCCAGCGGTCGCCCGGGAGCCGGTGGCCGACCAGGACGCGAGGACGGTTCCACCGCCACGGCTTCGGCAACTTCCGCCCGGGAGAAGCGACTTCGCTCTGCACGAGCCGCTCACCGGCCGGCAGCGCCGTCGCCGCGCGCTCCCTCGCCTCCTTGTACGGCACCTTCCCCCAGGCGACCCGAAGACTCATCCGAAGACCTCCCGTACCGGCTTCGACCGCGGCGCGGCCTCCGCCAGGCGCTCATCGAAACTCTTGGGGTCGGGCCGGTCGGCGTACTGCTTCTGCTGCTCGGTCTGCGGGGGCGCGGAGCTCGGGTCCTGGTGCTCGACGTCCCAGGTCTTGTCGCCGAGATGGACCGCCTTCAGGCCGGTGGCGTCGTTGAGCGCGCCCTCGGCCTTGTTGGCCGCGTTGTGGACCTTCTCGCCGACGTCGACGCCGGTGTGGTGCTCGATCACGCTGTTCGCCAGAGGACCCGCGTCGAGGATCGCACCCCCCGCCTTGGCGCCCGCAGCCCGCTTGACGACCTGCTTGACGCCCGTCTTCAGCTTCTTGCGGGCGTTCTTGTTCCGCCACAGCGCCTTGGCCTTGATACGCGCCCGCCGCAGCTTTTGCAGCGCCCGCATCCGGTCGGCGAGATCCTTGAGCTTGTCCGCCAGCTTGGCGGTGATGCGTACGGCCTTCATCGCGCGGTGCGTGGCCCCCGCGGCGCCGATGAGCGGTCCGATCGCGGCGCCGACACCCGCGGTCAGGATCGCGACGATCGCCGCCGTCGCCGCGGCGACCAGCAGCGCCTCGACGATCTCGGTGATCAGCTCGATCATCGTGTTCTCGGCCTCGGTGCACGACTCCGCGGCCATCTCGAGGAGTTCGGCGACCGTGATCATGTCCTCGGCCTCGCCCTTGAGGGCCTTCTCGAACTCGGTCATGGTCCCACCGAAGGCCTCGGAGGCCTCTCCGGTCCACGAACTCTGCAGCGTCCGGCGCTCGGCCTGCAGATCCTCGACGACACCCTGCATGTCGCGGGCGGCGGCCCGCCACTCCCGGGCGGTCTCGATCAGCTTCTCGTTGTCGCCGCTGACCTTTTCCAGATATTCGTCGAGCCCGAGGTTCTTGATGGCACCCCGGATGACGGAGTCGAGCGCCCCGGCCAGCGGGTTGCTCCAGTCGACGTCGAACCCGATGCGCTCGAGCGCCGCGCTCATGCGTGACCACCGCCGAGGGCCTGGACCTGGTCTTCTTCGTTGTTGTCGTAGCCCTCGGCCGTCAGGCGCATCCCGTCGGCGATGGTGTTGAGTGACTCCTTGACGTCGTGGAGGTCGTTCACCGCCTCCTCGGACTGCTTGTCGTAGTCCGCCTTGAGGCTGTCGGATTCCGACAGCATGCCGAACACCCCGCTCGACAGATCCAGTTGGCCCACGCGGCTGCGGATCTTCGCCACCTGGTCCGCCGCTTGGTCCGCCGCGTTCGCATAGCGCCGTAGAGCCGTGCTCTCGACGTCGTACCCCGTGCCCATACGTCCTCCCCGTGGCCCGTACCGGCCCCATGCCCGCACCATGCCAAGTCTTTGCGGAAATGGGGCCATTGCTTTTACAGCACTGTACCCACAGTGGGTGTACGAGGGGGCAATCGGTTGTCAAAGCAATGTGGTGGTAAATGACTCACCAAGCGCGTCAAGCCCGTCTAGCTCACCAAGCCCGTCTAGCTCACCAAGCTCACCAAGCTCATCAAGCACCTCAAGCCCGTTGAGGTCACCAGGCCCGTCCGGCGCATCGAGCTCAACAGGCCTGCTGTGTCGCTAGTGGCGATGCGGGCCCGGCCGGTGGACCGGGCCGTGGGAGTCCTCGCAGTGGTCGGTGGGGTGCGGTTCGGGGCCGGGGCCGGGTCCGAGGGCCAGGACGTCGGGGGCGGCGGGCTCTTCGCCTACGTGGTCGACCTGGAGGGTGGCGTGGGTGATGCCGTACTCGGTGCTGAGGAGTTCCTGGAGGCGGCGGCGGACCTTGTGGCAGTCGCCGCCGGGGGCCACCAGGATGTGCGCGGAGAGCGCCGGCTGACCGGAGGTGATCTGCCAGATGTGCAGGTCGTGGATCTCGACGACCTCGTCGGCGGCGACCAGGTGATCGCCCAGCGCGTCCGGATCGACGCCGGCCGGTGCGGCCTCCATGAAGATCCGGCCGGACTCGCGGACCAGACCCGTACCGGCCTTCAGCATCAGCGCGACGACGACGAGCGTGGCGATCGCGTCGGCCCGCGCGAAGCCGGTGGTCAGCACGATCAGGCCGGAGACGGCGGTCGCGACGAAGCCGAACAGGTCGGTGAGGATGTGCTGGTAGGCGCCCTCGACGTTCAGGCTGGAGCGGTTGGCCCGGGAGAGGAGCCAGGTGCAGATGAGGTTGACGACGATGCCGGAGAGGGCGGTGATCAGGACCAGACCGCCGGTGACCGCGGGCGGTGAGATCAGCCGCTGGACCGCCTCGTAGCCGAGCCAGGCGGACAGCAGCAGCAGGGTGATGCCGTTGGCCTGCGCGGAGAGGATTTCGGCGCGCTTGAGGCCGTAGGTGTAGCCGCCGCGGGCGGGGCGGGCGGCCAGTCGCATCGCGATCAGGGCCAGGATGATGGAGACCGCGTCGGTGAGCATGTGCGCGGCGTCCGAGATCAGGGCCAGCGACCGGGCCAGGACGCCGATGACGACCTCGACCGCCATGTAGGCGGTGAGAAGGATGAGCGCGGCGCGCAGCCAGCGGCGATCGGCATCCGGGGAGACGCCGTGCGAGTGGCTGTGCGCATGGCCGTGTGAGGTGGCCTGCGCGGGGCTGTGGCCGTGGGCGTGCTCGGTCATGGGCGCGCTCCTTCCTGGGTCGTCCTTGCGAAGCAAACCGCACTTGGGCAAAAGATCCAAAGGCTGCACCGGTGACCGTTGTCATTACCGTCGAACGGCGTATCGTGCCTGGTCAGAGCGGTGCGGTCGGGCGCGCGGGAGATTCGGCCCGGCGCGCGGAATCGGGGCGCCGATGCCCGCCGCCCTCTTGATGAGGGAAGCCCGGAGAGACGATCTTGGTCGTACGGACGGCTCGCGATGCCGCGGTTCATGTCCCATGCATCAATAGAGGGGCGTCTTGCCCGTGAACCGAGAAGCGTCACAAGCCCCCGACATCCTGTCGCGGGAATTCGCCGGGGATCCCTACGCCGCCGATCGCGTGCTGCGCGACGACTTCCCGCTGCTGCACCACGAGGCCACCCAGAGCTACATCATCTCGCGGTACGAGGACGTCGAACGGGCCTTCAAGGAGCCGGTGTTCACCACGGAAAACTACGACTGGCAGCTGGAGCCGGTACACGGCCGGACCATCCTGCAGATGAGCGGGCGCGCGACCGCCCCCGGCGCCACTGCCCCGGCGCCACTGCCCCGGCGCCACCGCCCCGACGACCTCCCGTACGGGGCCGGTCCCTCACCCGTAGACCCAGCCCGGTGCCCCCATCGCCGGAATCGGCGTATAGGCGGGCGTGAACTCGACCGGCAGGCCGACCAGGCCGCGCATCCACAGCGACGGGTGCCACACCAGGTCCTCGGCCGGCACCGACAGCATCACGTCCGGCAGCCGGTCGAGCAGCACCTCGACCGCCGCCTTGGCGATCACTTCGGCGATCTCCGGAGCCGGGTAGGGGCAGGCGTGCTCCCCGTGGCTGAAGGACATATGGGCCTGGTTGCCGTCGGCACCGGCCTCGCTGAAGTCCGGCTGTACCTGAGGGTCGGTGTTGGCGGCGGCCAGCCCGAGGATCACCAGATCCCCGGTACGGATCCGGCGGCCGCCGAGCTGGGTGTCGCGCACCGCCCAGCGGCCGATGTAGTTCTGGGTCGGAGTGTCGTGCCAGAGCACCTCGGTGAGGGCCTGGCCGACACTGCGCCGCCCGCCCGAGAGGCTGACCGCGAACCGGTCGTCGGTCAGCATCAGCCGCAGGGTGTTGCCGATCCAGTTGGCGGTCGGCTGCTGGGCGGCGGACATCGCCACCAGCAGGTCGATGACCACTTCCTCGTCGGCGAGCCCGGCCCGGTGGGCCAGCAGCCGGGACGGCACATCGGCGCCCGGCCGGGCCCGCTTGGCCTTCACCAGCCGGGCCATCCGCGCCGCGACCCGCTGATGGGCCGCGATCGCGCCGGCGTCCTCGTTCATCGACGCGGCGATATCGGCGGCCAGTTCGGACACCTCGATGCCCGGAAAGCCGAACAGCTCGGCGACGACCAGCAGCGGCAGCCGGGCCGCGTAGTGGACCATCAGATCCGTCTCGCCGGAACCGGCGAAGGTGTCGATCAGCCCGTCCGCCAGCCGCTCGCAGATCTGCCGCAGCTCGAACTGGTCGATGGCGGTGAGCGCATCGCTGATCGCCCCGGCCCGGCGGCGGTGCTCTGCTCCTTCGGCGAACATCACCGAGGGCTGGTGGCCGACGAACGGCATCAGCGGCCAGCCCTCGGGAATCCGGTCCCAGGCATGCCAGCGCCGCGAATCCCGCGCGAACAGCTCGGGGTTGCTGGTGACCTGGTGCAGCTCGCGGTAGCCCAGGACGAACCAGCCGGGGATGCCGCCGTCCAGGAGGATCGGCGCGACCGTCCCGTACTGCGCACGCATCTCGCGGTAGAGCTTCGCGGGGTCGTCGCTGAAGCCGGTGCCGTACAGCGGTACGGCATCCGTACCGGCCCGCAGGGGGCAGCCGCCGGTCTTGGGGTGCTGCTGCTCGGTCACGGCGCGGTCTCCGCGGTCTCCTGGAGGGACAGGGCGTAGAGGTGGTCGACCAGCGCGATCAGCACCGCCTTGCTGGACTCGCGGTCCCGCGCGTCGCAGGCGATCAGCGGCACCTCCGGGGCGAGGTCGAGCGCCTCGCGCACCTGCTCCAGGCTGTGCCGGTCCCCGCCGAAGTCGTTGTGCGCGACGATGAACGGCATCCCGTGCGCCTCGAGCCGGTCGATGGCGTACCAGGAGTCGTCCAGCCGCCGGGTGTCCACCAGGACCACCGCGCCCAGCGTGCCGGAGAACAGCCGGTCCCACAGGAACCAGAAGCGTTCCTGGCCGGGTGCCCCGAACAGGTACAGCACCGCACTGTCGTTGATGCTGATCCGGCCGAAGTCGAAGGCGACGGTGGTGGTCGACTTGCCCTCCACGCCCGTGGGGTCGTCGACGCCGACGCCCGCCCGCGTCATCGTCTCCTCGGTGTTCAGCGGCCGGATCTCGCTCACCGAGCGGACCATGGTGGTCTTACCGACGCCGAAGCCGCCGACGATGACGATCTTCAGCCCGTTGTCGGCGGTGGCGCTCAGCGGGATGCGGTCGGCGTCGGTGCCGGCCGCTGCGGCCGTGGCCGCGGTCTCAGAGGGGTTCTCAGAGGCGGTGAAGTGCATCGAGCACCTCCTTCAGCAGGTCGGCGGCGGGCAGTTGGGCGGTCTCGGGGGTGCGCGGATGGCGGGCGGTGACCTGGCCGCGGTCCAGCAGGTCGGACAGCAGGATCCGGACCACGCTCACCGGCATCCGCAGCTCCGCCGAGACCTCCACGACGGCCATCGGGCGACGGCACATGGTGAGGATCCGGACATGCTCGGACTGCATGCCCGGAGCCGGATCGCATTCGCTGACGATGAGGGTCACCAGGTCGAGCGTCCGGTCGTCGGCGGACCGGCTGCGGCCGCCGGTCACGGTGTACAGCCGGTCCGGATCATCGTCAGGACCGAGCCGTTTCATGCGGGCTGCCCCGGCTTGCCGGACCCGCCCTCGCCGCGCGGGGCGGCCTGCAGATACTCGCCGATCTGCTCCACCAGCTCGTTCATGTTGAAGCCGATGAGACCGACGTCCGCGTCCTCGACGGCGATCAGCGCCAGATGGGCGCCGTTCCCCGCCTCCACGATGAACAGCAGGCCACCGTGGAACTCCGTCATCGCCTGCCGTACGCCGCCCGTACCGTCCCCGAACTCCACGGACGCGCCGTGCGACAGGCTCTGGATCCCGGAGGAGATGGCGGCCAGCTGGTCGGCCTGATCGACGGTCAGGTCCTTGGAGTGGCAGAGCTTGAGCCCGTCCCGGGAGAGGACCAGCGCATGCCGGGCACCCGGGGTCTTCTGGAGGAGGTTCTCCAGCATCCAATCAAGGCTGTGGTCGGTGGTGTTCATCGGGTCTCGTCCTCCGGACGTGCTGGAGAGGGTGCGGGGGGTGACGCGGGGGAGCCGCCGGCCGGGGTGCCCGGGGCGGGGTCGGTACGGGGGCCGTCGGCGGCGTCGGCGGCGGGCGTGCCCTGGACGGCCTCACGGAAGGCGCGGAACCGCGCCGCCGCCTCCGCACGGGAGCGGACGGGCCGCGCGGGCTCACCGGCGGCGGGCGTCCGGCCGTGCGCCGGACCCGTACCCATGGGGGCGGAGGCCAGGGTCTGGCCGCGGCGGCGCTTGGGGAGGCCGCTTTCGCCGAATTCGGTCGGCGGGGCGGGCGCGGGCTCGGCCGTCGGCTCGGCCGTCGGCTCGGGCGTCGGCTCGGGCTTTGCTTCGGGTTTCGCCTCGGGCTCGGCGTCGCCGGCCGGCTCGGCCGCGCGCCGGGGAGCGGAAGTCCGGGGGGTGCGCCTGGGGAGGGGGGCGGGGGTCTCGGACGCGGGCTCGGCCCCGGGGGCCGGCGCACTCTCGGGCCGGGGCTGTGCCGGGGGCTCCGGCTCGGCCTCGGGCGCGCGCCGGGGAGCCGGGACGGCGGCCCGCGGGGACGTCACCACCGTGTCGGCGATCGGGGGCTGTTCCACCCGCTGGGCCGGCGGCCGCGCCTCCGTCACCAACTGCTGCGGGATCAGCACCACCACTCCCGTGCCGCCACGCGCCGACGGCCGGAAGGACACATTCAGCCCGTGCTTACGCGCCAGACAGCCCACCACCGCGAGCCCCAGCCGCGTCCCCGACAGCGACATCAGATCCAGCGTGGCCGCGGACACCGACTGCTGGGCCCGCTGCAGCGCGGCCTCACCCATCACCAGCCCGCTGTCCTCGACGCTGACCACCACGCCGGCCTGCGCTTCCTCCACATACACATGCACCGGGGACAGCGGCGGCGAGAACGACGTCGCGTTGTCCATGATCTCGGCCAGCGCATGCATGATGCCCTCGGCCGCATGCCCCGCGATGGCGACATTGCTGCTGCTGTGCAGCTGGATACGGCGATAGGCGCTGATCCGGCCCATCGCCCCGCGCAGAATGCTCTCCATCGCGATCGGCTTGTTCCAGCGCCGCCCGGACCGGGCACCGGTCAGTACGGCAATGCTGTCCGCCAGCCGCCCCGCCTGCGCCGTCGTATGGTCCAGCTTCATCAGATCGCCCAGCACTTCCTCGCCGTGCCGGTCCTCCATCTCGCGCAGGTCCGCGAGCATCCCGGTGGCGAGCGCCTGCACCCGGCCCGCGGCGTTGGCACACGCGGACATCGCCGCGGCCCGCATCCGCTCACCGCGCCCGACCTCCTCGGCGAGCGTCCGCAGGATCCGCTGGTGCGCCCCGGCCGTGGGCGTGGTCGTACGGCTGAGCGCGGTGTCCACCGAGGCGCCGTCCCGCAGCTGAACGACCAGCGCGGGCAGGGCCTCATCGGCCAGCCGGTCGGCCTCCGCCCTGATGTCCCCGATCCGCGACCGGTAGTGCCGTACGAGCCGCTCCTGATACACGGCGGTCGCCACCGCGGCGCTCAGCAACACCCCGCCGGCCCCACCACCGCAGGCCACCAGCGTCCGTACGGACTGCGGTGCGAGCATCACCGCCCACACACACAGCCCCCCGGTCACCACAAGAGCGGCCGCCAGGGTGCGCAGCGCCGCTCCCAACGGCGGGCGCGCTGCCTGACGGCGGGAGGGTATCCGTGCTGACATCAAACAGGTCCTCGTGAGCGATGGCGGCTGCGGGCGGTGCGGGGCGGGGCGGGGCGGTGCGGGGCGTGCATTGTGTCGGGACGATCGGCGGGAGCGAAACCCCTGAGCGAATCGACGTGCGGTGGTGTGTACGGCTGGGCGTCCTGCTGCGTGTCCTGTTGCGTGTCCGGCGAAGGAGTGAGCGAAGATCGTCCAGGCACTTTAGCCGCTCACCCGGATCCGGCAACTTCCGTATCAACCTCGGCCGTTGGCGCCCTATTCGCGCAGGTCATCCCGGCTTTGCCGGTATCCGGTGGGGCGGCCGCCACGGAGAGCGCGAGGGACGCCGGGCGCTGCGCGGGCACCGGGGGCCGGACTTACGCCGCGGCGACCGGCTGCAACGCCGCGAACTCCAAAGGCGCCGACGGATCCACGGACACCTCCAGCGGGGCGGGCTCGGCGCCCGCCCGCACCAGCAGGTCGCCCACCGCCGCGATCATCGCGCCGTTGTCCGTGCACAGCCGCAGCGGCGGCACCCGAAGGCCGATCCCGGCCGCCGCACAGCGCTCCTCGGCCAGCGACCGCACCCGCGAATTGGCGGCAACTCCGCCCACCACGACCAGCGTGGAGACCTCGTGCTCGAGGCAGGCGGCCACGGCCTTGCGGGTGAGGACATCGGCCACCGCCTCCTGGAGCGAGGCCGCGCCGTCGGCGAGCGGGAGGGGCAGCCCGGCGGCGTGGTGGCGTTCCGCCCAGCGGGCCGCGGCCGTCTTCAGGCCCGAGAAGGAGAAGGCGAACCGGTTCCCGGGCGGGCTCGTGGACGGCGGCCCCGGAGTCAGCGGGCGGGGAAAGGGGACAGCGCGCGGATCCCCCTCGCGCGCTGTCCGGTCAATGGCCGGGCCGCCGGGATACGGCAGCCCGAAGACCCGGGCGACCTTGTCGAAGCACTCGCCGGCGGCATCGTCCAGGGTGTCGCCGAGGTGCACGATCGGGTCGCGCGCCAGGTCACGTACGAGGAGGAGGGAGGTGTGGCCGCCGGACACGATCAGGGCGACGCACGGGTTGGGCAGCGGACCGTGTTCCAGGGTGTCGGCCGCGACATGACCCGCCAGGTGGTGCACCCCGTACAACGGCACCCCCAGCGCATACGCCAGCCCCTTGGCCCCCGCCAGACCCACCTGAAGCGCCCCGGACAGCCCCGGCCCCGTCGTCACCGCAACCGCCCCGATGTCACCGGCCCGCAGCCCCGCATCGTCCAGTGCGCTCCGGACCACCGGGGTGAGGGAGTGCACATGGGCCCGCGCCGCGACCTCGGGCACCACCCCGCCGAACCGGGCGTGCTCCGCCATGCTCGACGCGAGCGCCTGCCCGAGCAGCCGGCCGTCGCGCACCAGCCCCGCACCCGTCTCGTCGCAGGATGATTCGATCCCCAGCACCACTGGCGAGCCCACCGAGCCGCTCCCCTCCGATCTCTCCCGGGTTCTTCTCCCTTGGCTGTAATTGCAAACTATATGCAATAAGGGCGGGTAGCGGCTGCCGGTGCCGCCGCTCCCCCAGCGGGCGGCAGCCGCGCACCGGTCAGTAGAGTTCGGCTCCCGTTCTCATCCCCTCCCGAACCCCGAGGTACCGGCAGTGAGCCCCGCACCACCCCTCTGCGTAGTCGGCATCGGAGCCGATGGCTGGGAGGGTCTGCCGGCCGCATCGCAGCGTGTGCTGCGCGAGGCCGACGTCCTGATCGGCGGGGCGCGGCAGCTGGCGCTGCTGCCCGGGGAGTGTGCGGGGAAGCGGGTGCCCTGGCCGTCGCCGCTGCGGCCCGCCGTACCCGGCCTGCTCGCCGAGCACACCGGGCGCCGGATCTGTGTGCTGGCCAGCGGTGACCCCATGTTCTACGGGATCGGGCGGACGCTGGGTGAGGTACGCGGCGAGGGGGCGCCCGAGCTGCGGGTGCTGCCGCATCCGTCCGCCGTCTCGTATGCCTGCGCGCGGCTGGGCTGGCCGGTGGAGGAGACGGAGGTCGTCACGCTCGTTGGGCGGCCGGCCGCGAATCTGGCCGGCGCGCTGTACGACGGGCGCCGGCTGCTGGTGCTGTCCGCCGGAGCCGACACCCCCTCCCAGGTCGCCGCGCTGCTCCGCTCCCACGGCTTCGGCCCGACCCGGATGCGGATCCTCGAACAGCTCGGCGGCGACCGCGAGCACACCGCCGAGGGCACCGCGGCCACCTGGGACCGGCCGCCCGGCGACCCCCTCAACGTCATCGCGCTCGACTGCGTCCGCGAAACCGAATCCCTCCGCCTCTCCCTCGTTCCCGGCCTCCCCGACGCCGCGTACGAGCACGACGGTCAGCTGACCAAGCGTCATGTCCGCGCCGCCACCCTCGCCGCGCTGGCCCCCGCCCCCGGCGAACTCCTCTGGGACATCGGCGGCGGCTCCGGCTCCATCGCCATCGAGTGGCTGCGCACGCACCGCAGTTGCCGCGCGGTGAGCGTGGAGCGCGATCCGGTACGGGCCGAGCGGATCGGCCGTAACGCCGACTCGCTCGGCGTGCCGTCGCTGCGCGTCGTACAGGGCCCGGCACCCGCCGCGCTCGGCGGCCTGCCGACGCCGGACGCGGTGTTCATCGGCGGCGGGCTGACCGCCCCCGGCCTGCTGGACGCCTGCTGGGAGGCGCTGCCCCCGGGCGGCCGCATCGTCGCGAACACCGTGACGCTGGAGTCCGAGGCACTGCTCGCCGACCGCTACCGGCGGCACGGCGGCGAACTCGTCCGGCTCGCCGTCGCACACGCCGTCCCGGTCGGCGGCTTCACAGGCTGGCGGCAGGCGATGCCGGTCACCCAGTGGGCGGCAGTGAAGCCCGCCCTTCCTACGGAGCATCTGGAGAACGAGGAACGTTGACTGTCCACTTCATCGGCGCGGGCCCCGGCGCCGCCGACCTGATCACCGTGCGCGGTGCCCGCACCCTCGCCTCCTGCGGCGTCTGCCTGTACGCGGGCAGCCTGGTGCCGCGCGAGCTGCTGGCCGAATGCCCGCCCGGCGCCCGGCTCATCGACACCGCGCAGCTCGACCTGGACACCATCACGGCGGAGCTGGTCCGCGCCCACGAGGAGGGCCACGACGTCGCCCGGCTGCACTCCGGCGACCCGTCCGTCTTCAGCGCCGTCGCCGAGCAGATGCGCCGCCTGGACGCCGCCGGAGTGCCGTACGAAGTGGTGCCCGGCGTCCCGGCGTTCGCCGCCGCGGCCGCCGCCCTCAAGCGCGAACTGACCGTCCCCACCGTCGGCCAGACCGTCATCCTCACCCGCGTCGCCCAGCGCGCCACCCCCATGCCCGAGGGGGAGGACCTGGCCACCCTCGGCCGCAGCGGCGCCCTGTTGGTTCTCCACCTGGCCGCGATGTACGTCGACCGGGTCGTCGCCGAACTCCTCCCGCACTACGGCGCCGACTGCCCCGCCGCCGTCGTCGCGATGGCCTCCCGCCCCGACGAACTCGTCCTGCGCGGCACCCTGGCCGACATCGCCGACCAGGTGAAGGCGGCGGGCGTGGTCCGGACCGCCGTGATCATGGTCGGGCGCACCCTGGCCGCCGAGCAGTTCCGGGACAGCCACCTGTACTCGGCGGGGCGGGAGCGGCCCTGAGGGGCTTCTCCGTACGTTGCCGGGTGCGGCGCCGTGGTTCTTGTCGCCGTTGCGCGCGCGAGGCGACGCGCAGCTGGGCAGGCACCCGGGGAACTACGCCGCCCGCTCCGTGCGGTCCCCGTCTTGGAGGACGCGCTCAGCAAGTACGACGACACCCACGCCAGGGACAAAAGCTTGTACCTGTCCTGGCTGGCCGACGCATACCTGTCCGCCGGAGAGATCGAGCGGGCCGCGAACATCATCGGCCGTGTACTGGATTTGTCGGCCGGCGTGGCGTCCGTCCGCCCGCGTCAGCGCATCGCACCGACCCTTCGACAGCTCAGCTCGCATCGCGGACTTCCGGCTGCGGCCGAAGTGCTGGACCGGGCAGGGGCCTGACTGGCTCAGTCTGTCGGGTCCGGTGCCGTGGTCGTTTCCACCCAACGCAGGTATGCCGCCGAACCGGTGACGATCGGAACCGCTGAGACTTCCGGGTTCTTCCATGGGTGATGCTCCAACAGGTGTGCCTCGATCTCGGCGTACCGGTCAGCGCGGGCCTTGAACAAGAGCTGCCACTCTTCCCCCGTGCCGAACTGGCCCTGGTGCCAGAACACGGAGACCACCGGCCCGATGATCTGCGCTCCTGCCGCGAGCCGAGCCGTCACAACCGACTGAGCCAGCTTCACAGCCGCCTCTCGATTCTCGGTCGCTGTGGACACCTGAAGAAAGTCAGCCATGCGGCGAGCCTATCCCCGCACCTGCCGTTCGCTGCCGCTATGTGTTCAGACCCATCCCGCAGGACAGTACCGATGTTTGTGGTGGGGTACGGACGCTGTTGCACCCTACGTTGCCGGTGGGGGCTGGTGTGGTGTTCCTGCCGCGGGTGGCGCGCGGGCGGCATACCGTCTCCCGTAACACCGCTCCGGCCGCCTACCCGCACGTCTGCGGCCCCCGCGGCTCCGCCCGCCCCACCACCATCCCCGCCCGGTCGATGCAGATGACATCGACGGCCACCGGGGCCCCGCGCAGCACCGCCAGCGCCTCTTCGCGGGCGGTGGCCGCCACCAGGTCGCCCAGCGGCACGCCCGCCGCGTCACACAACTGGAGCGCGGCCAGCCCCGTGTTGGCCACCGCCACCGCCCCCGCCAGCGCCTCGTCCGCCCCGGCCCGCCGGGCCAGCTCGGCCAGAAAGCCCTTGTCCACCTGCGACCGCGCCGAATGCAGATCCAGATGCCCGGCCGCCAGCTTGGACAGCTTGGCGAACCCGCCGCAGAGGGTGAGCCGGTCGACCGGGTGCCGCCGGATGTACTTCAGCACCGCCCCCGCGAAGTCCCCCATGTCCAGCAGCGCATCCTCCGGCAGATGATGGAGCGCGACGGCGACCTTCTCCGACGTCGAGCCCGTACACCCGGCCACATGCCGCCGCCCCGCCGCACGCGCCACATCCACCCCACGCCGGATGGAGTCGATCCAGGCCGAGCAGGAGTACGGAACGACGATCCCGGTGGTCCCGAGGATGGACAGTCCGCCCAGAATCCCCAGCCGGGGGTTCCACGTACTCCGCGCGATCTCCTCCCCGTGATCGACGGAGATCTCCACCTCGACGTCGGCTGCCGCTCCCGCCGCGCCGCCGAACCGTTCGGCCACCGCCGCCAGATGCTCGCGCACCATCTGCCGCGGTACGGGGTTGATCGCGGGCTCGCCGACATCCAGGGGGAGACCGGGCCGCGTCACGGTCCCCACCCCCGGCCCGGCCGCGAAGCGCACCCCGGACCCGGCCGGCAGCGCCCGCACCCGCGCCCGCACCAGCGCCCCGTGCGTCACATCCGGGTCATCTCCGGCATCCTTCACCACCCCGGCCATGGCGCTGCTCCGGCCGGGCGCCAGCTCTTCCACCGCGAGCGCGAAGGACGGCGTCTGCCCCTTCGGCAGCGTGATCGTCACCGGATCCGGGAACGCGCCGCTCAGCAGGGCCGTGTACGCGGCCGTACTGGCCGCCGTCGCACAGGCACCGGTCGTCCAGCCGTGCCGCAGCCCGGTATGCGCGAGCTGGGCCGCGCGGCCGCCTCGCCCAGTCCCCGTACCCTTCGATTGCGCATCAGCCACGGAGGAACCCGCCACCCATGACCCACGCAGCTCCCCACGTCCTGATCCTCGGCGGCACCACCGAGGCCCGCCGCCTCGCTGCCACCCTGGCGGCGGAGCCGGGCCTGCGCGTGACGACCTCGCTCGCCGGCCGGGTCGCCGCACCCAGGCTGCCCGCCGGGGAGGTCCGCATCGGAGGGTTCGGCGGCCCTGAAGGCCTCGCCCGCTGGCTGGGCGAGCACGCGGTGGACGCGCTCATCGATGCCACCCATCCTTTCGCCGGCACGATCAGTCACAACGCGGCCCAGGCGGCCGCCACCGCCCATGTTCCCCTGCTCGCCGTCCGCCGCCCCGGCTGGGTCCCCGGCCCGGGTGACGACTGGCACCCGGTCGCCTCCCTCGAAGAAGCGGCTGCGGTCCTCCCCACCCTCCCCGCCACGCGCATCTTCCTCACCACCGGCCGTATGGGCCTCGCCCACTTCGCCCACCTCACCGACCTCTGGTTCCTCGTCCGCTCGGTCGACGCCCCCGAACCCCCGCACCCGCCCCGGATGACCGCCCTCCTGGACCGCGGCCCGTTCACCCTGGAGGGCGAGCGCGAGCTGCTGCGTAACCACCGCATCGACGTCCTGGTCACCAAGGACAGCGGCGCGGCCGCCACCGCCGCCAAGCTGACGGCGGCGCGGGAGGCGGGCATTCCGGTCATCGTGGTGACCCGCCCGCCGACGCCGGAAGGGGTCCCGGAGGCGGCGGATCCGGCGGCGGCGGTGGAGTGGTGGCGGCGCCTTTCGGGGACGGCGCCGGGTCGGGCGAATTGATCGCAGAACAGGCCCAGTTGAGCGATACTGCCTGACGCCACGACAGCGTGAGGGGGACGCATGGACTGGGGGACCCTCGTCGCGACGGTGAGCGGCGGCCTGATGGCGATCTCCGGCACCGTCCTGGCGGATCGCCTCCGTCAACGCCACGAGACCGACCGCAGCAGCGAGGCACGTCGGCGGGCGGTGTACATCGAGTTCATCACCGCCGCCGGGGTGTGCCATACGCGGCTGCGGCGCATTGCCCAGGACCCGTTCGCCGAGCCCGATCTCGACGCTGCCGCCCGCGCGGCGCTGAACGACGCCGCGATCCACGAAGTACGCGAGCGGCTGTTCATCGATGCGACCACCGGCATCGCCGGCGCCGGGCAAGAGATGTTCGAGCGCCTGCGCGCCCTTCAGCGGGCGGTTGCCTCGGGCGCCGGGCACACGTCACCCGCCTTCCACGACGTCTACCACCCCTACCTCTCGGCCGTCTGGGCCTACCGCGTGGCGGTCCGCACCGAACTCGAGGGCGAGGCCCTGACGCCAGGGGTGTTCGGCTGGGACGAATGGGACGGCACGGACCGCTGCGCCCTGTGCCGGGAGCCCTTGAGTACCGCCCCGACGTCCGGGTGACCGAGAACAGCGGGGGACCGGCCGGGGGGCCTTTCGGTCGTCCCTGACATCGGTCTGCTGTAAACCGGCGAGCTGAGCCGCCGGACGGGTCGGCATTGCATGGCCGAAAATTTGGCCGGAATCGCGCGATGCATTCGAAGGTAATTCGAAAGCGATGCCGTAAGGTGCGACGTCGTCCAATGCGCAGGGGGCGCAGGACGTAACGGGGAAATCGGGGGATGAGTTTTGCCTGACATCAATATCGAACCTAAGTCGCTGCGCGCGGCCGCCGCTCATGGCGAAGAGATGTACGTCGGGATGGGTGCTGCCATAGGTGACTTAAGTGCATATCACCAGGGCGTGCCGGGGCAGGCGGAGGGGCTCGGTTTTGCCGCAGAGTTGATGAAAGTTCATCGCGCTTGGCATGGCCGACTCAATGACGTCGGGAAAGAATGCGGATCGATCGCGGTGGGTCTCCAGGTAACCGCTGACACGTATGAAAAGAACGAAGAGGCAACCGCCCAGTCGTTCAGCCGGAAGCCTGCGCAGTCAGCCCACCACGACAGCCCTTTTGGATGATGCCCGATGAGTCTGACCTTTCAACAACTGAACGATCTTCGATTTTCTGCACTGGAGAGCGCCAAGGAGGAGTGGGCGAAGGCCTCCTCGCGACTCGCGGGTTACGGTGATCGAGTCGACAGTCATATGCGTCGGCCCTTGTACGACTGGCAGGGGGGTGCGGCTGATGCTGCTCAGTCGCGCATGAAGAGACTCAATGAGAACTTCCAGTTCGCATCGCAGGAATGTGCGCTGATTCGGACCAGCATAGATGGTGCCGTCACTGAACTTCAGGCGATACGGAAGCTGCTTCATGCGATGCTGGACAAAATCACCCGAGCGGGCTTCAAAGTCACCCCCAACGGGGAAGTGGTCTACGCGGATGAGGGGGATGCGCCCGGCAGCGATCCCGATCCGGCGGCGCAGAAAAAGGAAGAAGAAAGGAGGGTTCGTCAAAAGGAGATAATCGACGCCCTGCGAGCTGCCATTGAGGTGGACGATCGATACGGCATTGCGCTCTCACGGCTATTGGTCGGCCGAGGGCTGAAAGTTGACGGCCTGGAGTCGCAAAGAGATGCGTCCTTGATCTCCAAGGCCGCGGTTCGTGGGATCGGGCTGGACGGGGCCAAGGCTCCCGCGAAGGGCACAGACCCGAAAAAGGTCCACGACTGGTGGAACGGGCTGAGCGACGAAGAGCGGGAGGAACAGCTGGCGCTGAATCCAAGCGCCATCGGAAATCTCGACGGGATACCTGCAAAGACTCGCGACAAGGCCAATCGCGTTAATCTTGACCGACTGATAGCTATGCATCCGGAGCCCGTACCTTACGACGCAAGGAAGCAGCACGACGGCTTCAAAGCGATCAGGGACCGTCTGGTGAAGGACACCGGGCGGGAGCCGGAACCGCTGCTGCTCGGCATCGGGCCGGAGGGGCAAGGGCGGGCCATCTTGTCGTATGGAGATCCTGACACCGCGGATGATGTTGCTGCCTATGTGCCGGGTCTTAACACCGAGCTCTCGAACGTGGCAACGGACGACGGGGATCGCGCTAAGAATGTCTGGGAAGCCGCCCAGGATCCTGAATCGAATCGTAAAACTGCCTCAATTGTCTGGCTTGGATATGACGCTCCGCAGATCGACGTAGACCAAGGGTTTAACGAAGATGACGTTGCAGTTGCTGGTGAAGCGCGCGGCAGGCGGGGCGGTGCCGACTTTGGAAAGTTTCTGGATGGGGTCCAAGCTACCCACCAAGGTGACCGGCCGCATGTAACGGCGATCGGTCACAGTTACGGGTCGTTTACGCTGGGTCAGGCGGCGCAGCGCGCGGGTGGAATTCCTGCCGACGACATTATTTTTGTTGGCAGTCCTGGGACCGGAGCGCAGAGGGCTGAGCAGCTGGGTGTTGGGGCGGATCACGTGTGGTCCGGGGCGGCTGAGAACGACCCCATTACTCATGCACCTTCCGACAGCGAAAAGATGTTTGGGATCGTAGGTCATATCCTCGACCCGCATGAGTTGCATTTTGGTCAGGACCCGGCCAGTGGAGCATTTGGCGGGAATCGATTCGCTGTGGATCCCGGTGGCTTGGATGCACATTCCAGTTACTTCGATGAAAATTCAGAATCACTGAATAATATGGGAAGAATTGTGTCCGGCCGAACGGATGACGTCACCACCCAAGAGGAGCGGTGAGCGTGAAGAGTCGACGAACGGTATGCATGGGAGCCTCTGGCGCAGTCTTTGTGGCATCTGGCTTTTTTGTAGGCTGTGCCGCGCCGTTGAGCGGTCCCTCGATGGACGTGGCGGAGGCGGTTAAAAAGATTGACTCCGCTCTGGACGGCACCGTCGCGGTGGTCCACCCTTCCCTTAAGTGGAGCGACGGGCCGGCCAGCATGTCGCAACACAGGAACTCGCTTACGAATAAGGTGAACGGGGAAATTACGGTCGGCAGGACTCGCTATGTGCGTACCAGGTTCTCGAAGGCGAAGATTGCGGTGCTCGCCAAGGTTGTCGAAAAGCGCTGGAAGGCGAAGGGGTATGAGCTTGAGTTCGAGAACCGTAAGGGGACTTCTTTTCGGTACAAGACGCCCGAAGGTGTTTTGATCTATTTCTCGGGGGGTGGTGACTACAGCGTAGCTTTTGAGGCCAGTATTGCGGATACCAAATATCCGGGCCACAGTGGCGAAATCGACCACGGGGACTATCCCAACGGCCTTACCGATATCTCCCCCAACTTCCGCGACCCCTACTGGTCCAAGTAGCCGCCGCGCGCACAACCGACGGCCCCTGCCCAACCCGGCAGGGTCCGTCGGCCCGTTCTCACCCCTCCGGATACCTCCGAGGCGTCCACACCACGTCCCGGTCCGTCCCGTCCTCGCGCCGTACCGCCTGTGTCTGCGACGAGCCGATGATGAGCAGGGTGCGCATGTCGACCTGGGTGGGGTCGAGGTCGGCGAGGCGGACCGTGCGGACGGATTCCTCGGGGCCGCCGATGTCGCGGCCGAGGATGACGGGGGTGTCGGGGGCGCGGTGTTCCAGGAGGAGTTCGCGGGTTTTGGCGACCTGCCAGGTGCGGCTGCGGGAGCCGGGGTTGTAGAGGGCCAGGACCAGGTCGGCGGCCACCGCGGAGCGCAGGCGTTCGGCGATGACGTCCCAGGGCTTGAGGCGGTCGGAGAGGGAGATGACCGCGTAGTCGTGGCCGAGGGGGGCGCCGGCGCGGGCCGCGGCGGCGTTGGCGGCGGTGACGCCGGGCAGGACGCGTACGGGGACGGAACGGTAGGGGTCCTGGGAGGCGACTTCGAGGACGGCGGTGGCCATGGCGAAGATGCCGGGGTCGCCGCCGGAGACCACGGCCACCCGGCGGCCGCGCCGGGCCAGGTCCAGGGCGAGTTCGGCGCGTTCGGACTCGACCTTGTTGTCGGAGGCGTGGCGGCGCTGGCCGGGGCGTACCGGGACGCGGTCGAGGTAGGTGGTGTAGCCGACGAGGTCTTCGGCGGCGGCCAGCGCACCGCGGGACTCTGGGGTCAGCCAGAGGGGGCCGGCCGGGCCGGTGCCGACGACCACCACCTCACCCGAAGCCGGGTCGTCCGCCTCGGGCGCCGGGTTGGCGATCCGGCTCGGCACGACGGCGACGGAGAAGTACGGGACGGTGTCGGAGTCGATGGCGTCCAAGCGCTCCGTGCGTTCGCCGGACATGGTGGCGCGTTCGACGTAGCAGGCTTCCGGGAGGCGGCCGGAGCGCTCCATGGCGCGGCGGACGGTGGGGAAGGTGCGGCCCAGCTTCATGACGACGGCGGCATCGGTGGCGGCCAGGCGGGCCGTCAGTTCCTCTTCCCCGAGCGTGCCGGGCAGGATCGTCAGGACCTCGTCGGCCTCGGCGAGCGGCTTGCCCAGGCGGGCCGCGGCGGCGCTGATGGAGGTGACGCCGGGGATGACCTCGGTCGGGTAGCGGTGGGCCAGCCGCTTGTGCATGTGCTGGTAGGAGCCGTAGAAGAGCGGGTCGCCCTCGGAGATGACGGCCACGGTGCGGCCGGCGTCCAGGTGGGCGGCGAGGCGGGCCGCGGCCTTCTCGTAGAACTCGTCCAGCGCGCCCCGGTACCCGCCCGGGTGGTCGGTCGACTCGGTGGTGACCGGGTAGACCAGCGCTTCCTCGATGTGGTCGGCGCGGAGGTGCTCGGCGGCGATGGACCGCGCGATGGAGCGTCCGTGCCGGGCGCTGTGATAGGCCACCACATCGGCCTGGGCGATGACCTGTACGGCCCGTACGGTCATCAGCGACGGGTCGCCGGGGCCCAGCCCCACGCCGTACAGACGGCCCGCGGTCTCCATCGGCCCCACGGCCCCGGTCATCTGCTGTTCGCTCACGCCGGCGTCGGCCTGCTGCTCGCTCACGCTTATTCTTCCTCGCTCGCTATGGCGTTGATCGCGGCCGCGGTCATGGCGCTGCCGCCGCGCCGCCCGCGCACCACGATGTGGTCCAGCTTCGACGGGTGGGCGATCAGCGCGTCCTTGGACTCGGCCGCGCCGATGAAGCCGACGGGTATCCCGATGACGGCGGCGGGGCGGGGCGCGCCCTCCTCGATCATCTCCAGGAGGCGGAAGAGGGAGGTGGGGGCATTGCCGATCGCCACGACGGAGCCCTCCAGGCGGTCCCGCCACAGTTCCATGGCCGCGGCGCTGCGGGTGGTCCCCATCCGGGCGGCCAGGTCCGGGACGGAGGGGTCGGTGAGGGTGCACACGACGTCGTTGTCCGCGGGCAGCCGCTTGCGGGTGACGCCGCTGGCCACCATGTTGGCGTCGCACAGGATCGGTGCGCCGGCGCGCAGTGCCGTACGGGCGGCGGCCACCACGCCGGGGGTGTAGGCGAGATCGCGTACCAGGTCGACCATGCCGCAGGCGTGGATCATCCGGACCGCGACCTGGCTGACATCGGCGGGCAGGCCCGCGAGGTCCGCCTCGGCGCGGATGGTGGCAAAGGACTGGCGGTAGATCGCCGCGCCGTCCTTCTCGTAGTCGAACACTGTCACTGCGCCCTCGGGGTGGTGGGAGTTGCGGGGGTCGATGGAGCGGTGGCGGCGGCTTCGGGGCGTACGAGGGAGGCCCGGTAGCCGCCTTCTGCGCCGGCGCCGGCCAGGATGTCGATATACGCGCCCCCCTGCGGATGGCCGCAGCGGCGCTCGCACCCCGACCAGTACACGGGCAGGCCCTCGCCCGCCGCGGGCACGGGGACGGTGCCGCTGGTCACGGCGTACGTCGCGTCGGCGCGTACGTCGGTACGGGACTTGGCGCAGCCGGGGAGGCCGGTGCAGGCGCCGATCCGGTACCAGGGGGAGTCGGGGTCGGTGATCAGCCCGGCGGCGGCCAGTTCGCGCAGCCGGGGGGCGGCGGTTGCGGCCGGCAGTCCGGGGATGATGACGCCGCGCCAGGGGGTGAGCCGGAGGTCGCCGGCGCCGTGGCCGGCCGCCGTGGCCGTCAGCAGACGCCATTGGGCGAGGGAGAGGCGGCCGAGCGGAGCGAGGACGGAGAGGGCGCGGCGGCCGTCGGGGCCCTCGATGACGCCGGGGGCGGCGGGGCCGGCCTTGTCCGGGTACGCGGCGCCGCCCGCCCGCGCCGCGACGTACTCCGCCCCGATACCGGCCGCCCGAAGCCGCTCCGCCACTCCACGCGCCGTCAGCGCATGCCCGGCCGGCAGTTCCCGTACCCGCCAGGCACCGGTCCCGGCGGTCTCGGCGGCCGCGAGAAAGGCCTGGGCCGCGGCGAGTGCGGCGCGCGGCACATCCGCCCCGGCGATCCGTACCGCCGCCGCGTCATCCCCCACCCGCAGCAGCGCGCCGAGGTCACCGTCGGCGTCCTTCTCTGCGACCAAGCTCACATCCCCGCCGAGCCCCGCCACATCGCCCCGCCCGCCGTCCAGGACGAACAGAAACCGGCCGGAAAGGGCCGCCGCCGACGCGCTCGCGCACAGCAGCGCGTCCAGCCGCCGAGCCCACAACCGCACGTCAGGCGGGGTGTGATGGTCGAGTCCCGCGAGGGGGGAGGCGAGGATGTTGCGGATGCGTTCGTGGCGTTCGGAGGGAAGCAGACCGGCGTCGCGCAGCAGGGTCGCGAGGCGGGCGCCACAGTCGTCCGGCAGACCGCGCAGTTCCACGTTTCCCCGGGACGTCAGGGAGAGGTGGCCGTCGCCGAGCCGGTCCGCGGCGTCACCCAGCGCTACCGCCTGACGTACCGTCAAGTCGCCTGCGGGCACGCGTACTCGTGCCAGGTGCCCGTCCGCGGCGGAGTGCAGCCGCAGCGCTCCCGGACAGGCGTCACCGCGGTCCCGTACGGGTGCTTGGGCCCCACGGGGGCGCGGTGAGGGGGAGGGCGGCATGGCGGCGAGCATACCCACGACGGTGCGCCGCGGATCCGGCCCGCAGGAGGGATCCGGCCTCGTCCCGACGCCCGCTTACCTCACCCACCCCCGGCCCCTTACTATGCAGGTCGGTGGGCCGGCTGGCCCGCCGGACGCCAGCGACGGCGCCGGGCTCCAGGGCCCGAGGGAGGAAGCCCGGTGAGAATCCGGCGCGGTCCCGCCACTGTGAACCCGGCCGGTGCCGGGCGAGCCAGGAACTCCCGCCGTCCTTACGACCACCCGGGGCGCGGACACCCCGAGGAAGGCCTGCGCTCGCATGCTTCTGCTGCTGTCGACCTCCGACACCGACCTGCTCAGCGCCCGCGCTGCCACCGGGCCCGTGCCGTACCGGCTCGCCAACCCCGCCCGCCTCGGTCTCGATGAGCTGCCCGCGCTCCTGGAGGGCACCGACCTCGTCGTCGTACGCCTCCTGGGCGGCATCCGCGCCTGGCAGGAGGGACTGGACCTGCTGCTCGCCGAGGACCAGCACCGGCCGGTGATCGTGCTCACCGGTGAACAGGCGCCGGACGCCCAGCTCATGGAGCAGTCCACCGTCCCGGTGGGCATCGCGGCCGAGGCGCACGCCTATCTGGCGCACGGCGGCCCGGCCAACCTCGACCAGCTCGCCCGCTTCCTCTCCGACACCGTGCTGCTCACCGGCCACGGCTTCGAGCCGCCCGCCCCCGCACCCACCTGGGGTCCCCTGGAGCGCGAGGCACGCGACACCGACGGCCCGACCATCGCCGTGCTCTACTACCGCGCCCACCACATGAGCGGCAACACCGGCTTCGTCAGCGCGCTGTGCGAGCAGATCGAGGAGGCCGGCGGCCGCGCCCGCCCGCTCTTCGTCGCCTCCCTCCGCGCCCCCGAGCCCGAGCTGATCGACGCCCTGCGCTCCGCCGACGCCATCGTCACCACAGTCCTCGCCGCGGGCGGCACCAAGCCCGCCGAGGCCTCGGCCGGCGGCGACGACGAGTCCTGGGACGCCGGCGCGCTCGCCGCCCTGGACGTGCCGATCCTCCAGGCCCTGTGCCTGACGGGCTCGCGCGCCGCCTGGGAGGAGAACGACGAGGGGCTCTCCCCGCTGGACGCCGCCTCGCAGATCGCGGTCCCCGAGTTCGACGGGCGGCTGATCACCGTCCCGTTCTCCTTCAAGGAGGTCGACGAGGACGGCCTCCCGGTCTACGTCGCCGACCCCGAGCGCGCCGCCCGGGTCGCCGGCATCGCCCTACGCCACGCCCGGCTGCGGCACATCCCGGCCGCCGAGAAGCGCCTGGCGCTCGTCCTCTCCGCGTACCCCACCAAGCACTCCCGTATCGGCAACGCGGTCGGCCTGGACACCCCGGCCTCCGCCGTCGCCCTCCTGCGCCGCCTCCGGGCGGAGGGCTACGACTTCGGTACGGACGAGGTCCCGGGGCTGGCCTCCGGCGACGGCGACGAGCTGATCTACGCCCTCATCGAGGCCGGCGGCCACGACCAGGAATGGCTCACCGAGGAGCAGCTGGCCCGCAACCCGGTCCGTATCCCGGCCGCCGACTACAAGCGCTGGTACGCCACCCTTCCGCAGGAACTGAGGGAGTCGGTGGAGCAGCACTGGGGGCCGCCCCCGGGCGAGATGTTCGTCGACCGCAGCCGCAACCCCGACGGCGACATCGTCCTCGCCGCCCTGCGCCGCGGCAATCTCCTCATCCTCATCCAGCCGCCGCGCGGCTTCGGTGAGAACCCGATCGCGATCTACCACGACCCCGATCTGCCGCCCTCGCACCACTACTTGGCGGCCTACCGCTGGATCGCGGCCTCCGCCGACGACGGCGGCTTCGGCGCCGACGCCATGGTCCACCTGGGCAAGCACGGCAACCTGGAATGGCTGCCGGGCAAGAACGCCGGGCTGTCCGCCGCCTGCGGGCCCGACGCCGCCCTCGGCGACCTCCCCCTCATCTACCCCTTCCTGGTCAACGACCCCGGCGAGGGCACCCAGGCCAAGCGCCGGGTGCACGCCACCCTCGTCGACCATCTCGTTCCGCCGATGGCCCGCGCCGAGTCCTACGGCGACATCGCCCGGCTGGAACAGCTCCTCGACGAGTACGCCGCGATCTCCTCCATGGACCCGGCCAAGCTTCCCGCCATCCGGGCCCAGATCTGGACGCTCATCCAGGCCGCCAAGCTCGACCACGACCTCGGCCTGGAAGCCCGCCCCGACGACGAGGGCTTCGACGACTTCCTCCTGCACGTCGACGGCTGGCTGTGTGAGGTCAAGGACGCCCAGATCCGCGACGGCCTGCATGTCCTGGGCGGTGCCCCGGCCGGCGAGGCGCGCGTCAACCTCGTGCTCGCCATCCTGCGGGCCCGCCAGATCTGGGGCGGCACCTCGTCCCTGCCCGGCCTGCGCGAGGCGCTCGGCCTGGACGAGTCCGCGGCGACCCGTACGACGGCCGACCAGGCCGAGGAGACGGCGCGCGCCCTGGTCCAGGCGATGGAGGACGCCGACTGGGACCCGGCGGCGGTGGCGTCCGTGGCCGACGGGTACGGGGAGCAGGTCCACGCCATCCTCGACTTCGCCGCCCGTCAGGTGGTCCCCCGCCTCGCCTCCACCACCGACGAACTCGACCATGCCGTGCACGCGTTGAACGGCGGCTTCGTCCCGGCCGGCCCGTCCGGCTCCCCGCTCCGTGGCCTGGTCAACGTCCTGCCGACCGGCCGTAACTTCTACTCCGTCGACCCCAAGGCCGTCCCCTCCCGCCTGGCCTGGGAGACCGGCCAGGCCCTGGCCGACTCCCTCCTGGAGCGCTACCGCACCGACAACGGCGACTGGCCGGAGTCGGTGGGCCTGTCCCTGTGGGGCACCAGCGCCATGCGCACCTCCGGCGACGATGTGGCGGAGGCCCTGGCACTCCTCGGCGTCCGCCCCGTGTGGGACGACGCCTCCCGCCGCGTCACGGGTCTCGAGCCCCTCCCCCTCGCCGAGCTGGGCCGCCCCCGCATCGACGTCACCCTGCGCATCTCCGGCTTCTTCCGCGATGCGTTCCCGCACGTCATCGGCCTCCTGGACGACGCCGTACGGCTGGTCGCGGGGCTGGACGAGCCCGCCGCCGACAACTTCGTCCGGGCCCACGCCCAGGCCGACCTCGCCGCCCACGGCGACGAACGCCGCGCCACCACCCGCATCTTCGGCTCCCGCCCCGGTACGTACGGCGCGGGCCTGCTCCAGCTCATCGACTCCCGCGACTGGCGCACCGACGCCGACCTCGCCGAGGTCTACACGGTCTGGGGCGGCTACGCCTACGGCCGCGGGCTGGAGGGCCGCCCGGCCCGCGACGAGATGGAGACCGCCTACAAGCGCATCGCGGTCGCCGCCAAGAACACCGACACCCGCGAACACGACATCGCCGACTCGGACGACTACTTCCAGTACCACGGCGGCATGGTCGCCACCGTCAAGGCGCTCAAGGGCAAGGCCCCCGAGGCGTATATCGGCGACTCCACCCGCCCCGAGACGGTCCGCACCCGCTCCCTGGTCGAGGAGACCTCCCGCGTCTTCCGCGCCCGCGTGGTCAACCCCCGCTGGATCGAGGCGATGCGCCGCCACGGCTACAAGGGCGCCTTCGAGCTGGCCGCCACCGTCGACTACCTCTTCGGCTACGACGCCACCACCGGCGTCGTCGCCGACTGGATGTACGACAAGCTCGCCCAGACCTACGTCCTCGACCCCGAGAACCGTGCCTTCCTCCAGGACGCCAATCCCTGGGCCCTGCACGGCATCGCCGAGCGCCTCCTGGAGGCCGAATCCCGCGGCATGTGGGAGAAGCCGGACGCCGCGACGCTGGCGGCGCTCCGCGAGGCCTTCCTGGAGACGGAGGGCGAGCTGGAGGGGGAGGACTGACCGTCCCGCCCTAGGGGCCCGCCGTTTGGATCGGGTCGGGCTCGCGGTCTGGCAGCTTTGCGACCTGGCCGTGGGCCCGTCGGTTCACCGGCCGGCTCGCTCGTCGGCCTCCCCGTCGGTTCAGCGCACCTGGCCGGCGGTGATGGACCCGTTGCTGGTGGTCAGGTCCAGCGTGACACCGATGTCACCGGAGCCGGTGGTCACCTCGACCTCGCCCACGTTGGTCAGGCGAACCGCCCCGTTCGAGGTCGACCCGCTCACCGGGAGCCCCGCGGGCAGCTCGACCGTGTAGCTCACCGAGCAGTCGTCGCCGCAGCCGCCGAGCACCAGGACGCCGTCCTCGACGCGGTGCGTGGCTCCCGCCGGCCGGTCGCCGTGGTAGGTGACCGCGCGGTGTACCGACACCTTGCCGCCGGCCTTGCCGCCGCGCAGCGTGACCCCGCCGGAGGCGGTGTCCAGCCGTACCGCCGTGATCTTCTTCGCCACCACGGCGTCGTCCTGGAAGGAATCGCCGGGGAGCCGGCCGTGCTGCGCCCTGCGTCCCCTTCGGCGAGGCTAGGCGGGCCGTCGCGCCCCCGGCCATGGGGCAAACCCCCGGCTTGTGGTGCGGCTTGCCCCATGTGCGGCCGACGCGCCGTGGTGCGACGATTTTTGTGGGGGCGGTACGAGCGCTGCGTGGGGACGTACGAGGAGGCTTCCGGTGACCGAGCAGAAGATGTGGGACGCGGAGATCAGCATCACCGAATCCGGCAGTGAAATACGGGCCGAGGCCAGGCTGAAGGGTAAGGAAGGCGGGCAGATGGTCGGCCAGGGGACGGCCCGTCGCAATCCGTCGGATGAGGATGTGCCCGCCATCGGGGACGAACTCTCGGCGGCACGGGCGCTGTCGGACCTCAGCCATCAGCTGCTGCAGAGGGCCGCGCATGACATCGAGGTCCACACCGACAAGCCGGTGGAGCGGCTGCGGTCCTGAGGGATGGACGGGACAAGCACGGCAGGGGATGCCCGGCGCGGCGGTTCATGAACTTCTCATGACGGGCACCCCGTGCCTGCATGGCACGACATGCCACGCGGGCGTAGGTCCCCGTATGCCCTCTTCAACGCACGGCGCCGTGATGGCGGCGCTCACACTGCTCCTTGTCGTTGCCGCGGTCGCGGCATACCGGCGAACAACTCCCTGGGCGTGGCGCTGGGAGCTCTGGTGGGGTGGGCGGCCGTCCGGGGGTGCCGCGCCTCCCGGGCGACGGCCGGCTGACGAAGGCGGTACGAGCACCCGGGACCACCACGGACCAGCCCCGGGCGGCCCCCGGACTACCCCCCGGCCGCCTCCTTCACGAAGTCCGGCCCGACTGTCAGTGTCACCTCGCCCGGTGTCGCCCCGGCCGACTCGTCGGCCTTGGTGCCGTGCAGATGGCCGGAGAGGACTTCTGCCTGGGTCTTCAGGGCGGCGGGGTAGGTGATCGTGGTCTTGTCCGTGGCGGGGGCGTTGCCGGTCGCAGTGACCGTGAAGCCGAGCTTGCGCAGTTGTTCGGCGGCGGTGGCGGCCTGGCCGGGGGTGCCGGTGCCGTTGAGGACACGGACCCGTACGGAGTGCGCGGTCACCGGGTTCTTTGCGGCCTCGGCGAGCTTCTTCTTGCCGGTGGTGCCGATCTCGCGGTCGTGGGCGATATCGCTGAACAGGTCGGCGGCCTGCGGGTACTGCCAGACCACATTGGCGTGGTCGGTGGGGACGTCGGCCTCGCGGTAGTAGTTGGGGACGGTCACGAACGTGAGCCGGTCGCTGGGGATGTCCTTGACCGTCGAGGCGAGGCTGGTGAGCGGATCGAGGCCCCTGAGGTCCTTGTCGGTGATGACGGACTTGGTGGCCGACTTGAGGAAGTCGTAGAGGGCGGTGGGGTTGGTCAGCTTGTCCTGGGCCTTCTTGCCCAGCGCCTTCATGAACTCCTGCTGGCGGCCGATCCGCCCGAGGTCGGAGCCGTCGCCGACGCTGTAGCGGGTACGGACGTAACCGAGCGCCTTCTCGTCCCGTACGGTCTGGCAGCCCGCCTCCAGGTCGAGGTGGGCCTTCTTGTCGTGGATGGCGTGCTTGGGGCAGACCTCGATGCCGTCCAGGGCGTTGACCATGCCCTTGAAGCCCTGGAAGTCGATCGAGGCGAAGTTGTCGATCCGCAGCCCGGTGTTCTGCTCGACGGTCTTGATGGTGCAGCTGGCGGCCTTGCCGACGTCGCCGCTGTCGCCGCCGATGGAGAACGCCTCGTTGATCTTGAAACTGTGAGGCGTGGACCTCGTGCCGTTGCCGCGGGTGCAGGCGGGGATCCGCACCCAGGAGTCGCGCGGGAAGGAGAGCGCGGTCGCCCACTTACGGTTGGCGGCGATGTGCAGCACCATCAGCGTGTCCGACTGCATGGTGGTCAGGCCCTTGCCGTACTTGGCGTTGGCGCCCGCGCGGCTGTCGGAGCCGACAAGCAGGATGTTCTTGGAGCCGGGGCTGAGGTTGGCGGGCCGGTCGCCGTCGACCCCGATGTCCACGCCACGGAGGTTGCCGTCCAGCTGGACGTACGCCCACACGCCGACGCCGCCCGCGCCGAGCAGCAGTGCGCCGATCACGCCACCGGTCCAGGCGAAGATCCGGCCGCGGCGGGTCATCCGGACCTTGCCGGAGCGGCGGGACGATCCGGCGGTCCCGTCCGCGGATCTGGCGCCCTTCGCGGCCCGGCGGGATCCGGCGGCGCGGCGGGACGCGGCGGGTGCGTCACCCGACCGGGACGCGCCGGATCCGAGGTCGGCCCGTCGGACCCCCGTCAGCTGTTGGGTCTGCCTGTCATCCACGCCGGTGGCCCTTCTGGTCCTTCAGATGCTTCGTATGCGAGGAGGGGCCGGCGCCGGCGGCCGTGCGCGGCAGGGGGCCGCGGGCCGTCAGATTCCGGTGTTGGGGAGCAGCCGTACGGCCTCCGGGTCGTAGCGCAGCCACTGCGGGGGCGGGCCGCCGGGCACGGTGCGCAGTCGGCACCACACCTCGCCCGTCCCGTCCGTCCACCAGGCGCTGATCCGTCCCAACTCCCATGTGCCGTCGGGGTATTGGACCTCCACGGGTTGATAGACCCATCGCACCTCCCCGTCTGGAGGCGGGCAGTCCCAGGTCAGGAGTCCGCACCTCGTCGCCATCTCCCCCTCCGGCCGCGCGTGTTGCGCATGTGTGGGACGCAAGCCTACCGACAGTTTCTACAGCGCTGTAGAAGTTGATCGAGAAGTCGGCCGGTGTGCGACGGATCACAGCTCCGGGCGGGCAGCTGGAGAGTACTGGCGCTAAGTCTGCCTTCACAGCGGCGTTGCCGCCTTCAGAACGACGAACAGGGCTACCGCCGCGTTCAGCGCGGAGAGGGCGGAGGCGGCGGTGCCCGCGGCCGCGACGAGGGCGGCCAGGCCCGCCGGCGTCAGCGCGGGCGGCCAGCTGCGGGCCGGCGGTACCGGCGCCAGCAGCGCCGCCACCCGCCGCGGCACCGGCCCCGGTTCGGGCGCCGCGAAGTGCGCCAGCCCCGGATACGGCGCGGGGCGGGCTATCAGTGCCGCCTTGCCCACCGCACGGGCGGTCAGCCGCCGGTCGCCGACCACCCGCGCGGCCTCCTCGTCCGCCCACCGCTCGGTGCTGAAGGCGACCGCCGAACGCAGCGGAAGGAGCAGGGGGTTGACGCAGCCGGCGAGGCGTACGGCGAGCAGGTAGCGGTGGTGACGGCAGTTCAGATGGGCCCGCTCATGCGCGAACAGGGCGCGCCGCTCATCGCCGTCCAGGCTGCGCAGCATGCCCCGGGAGACCGCGATCCGGCCGGGCCTGCCGGGGCGGCCGAAGCGGCCGGGGGTGCCGGGCACGGCGTAGGCGTACGGATCGTCGTCGGGCAGCACCGCGGTGTCCGAGCCGCCCGGCAGCACCTCCAGCGCGCGGTGCGTACGGGCGCGGATCCGGCGGTGGCGGCGCAGCGCGGCCCCGCACACGGTGAGCGCGGCGGCCAGCGCGAGGATCGCGGCGGCGCCGGCGACCTCGGCGCCGGGCACCGCGGCCCGCACCTCCGGGTCGGACCAGCCGTCGGGCAGCGGGTTGCCGGGCAGTTGTGCCGTCCCGACGACCACCAAGAGCCCCAGGCAGAGCGTGCTGCACAGGCCGAGGACGGCGGCGAGCAGGGTCAGCAGGCGGGTGCTGCCGCGCGGATGGAGATGCTGCTCCGCGAGCCGGGCGATCGGCAGCACGGTGAGCGGCAGAACGAGCGGCAGAAACACGAAGACACCCACCGGTCAGCCTCCGCGCGCTTCCGGGTCCGCACCGAGGGCCGGGTCCTCGCCCGTCGCGCGGTCCAGGAGGGTGCGCAGCAGCTGCTCGTCGTGGGCGGAGAGCGCGGAGACGAAGCTGGTCAGGACGGCATCCCGGTTCGGCTCGCCGTCCAGGACGCGGCGCATCCGCAGCGCGGCCAGCCCGGCCTCGTCGGCGGCCGGCGTCCAGACGTAGGAGCGGCCGACGCGTTCGCGGGTGGCGGCCCCTTTGGCGTGCAGCCGGGACAGGATCGTCATCACGGTCGTGTACGCGAGGTCGCCGCCGAGCCGTTCCTGTACCCAGGCGGCGGTGACGGGGTCGGGCGAGGAGTGCAGCGCGCCGAGCACCTGGGCCTCCAGCTGGCCCTGTCCGCGGCGCCGGGAGCGCTGGCGTCCGGAGTCGCCGAACGGGCCGCCGAAGGAATCACCGAGGGAACCGCCGCGCGCGTTTCCGAAGGGCGTGCCTCCCATGCCGTCGCCTCCCGTCGCGCCGGGGTGTCCCGCTGGCCGGGACGTCGGGGCATCCTATCGGCGCCCTCGCGCCCGGCCGGGGAACCGGGATGTGGCCGATGCCGCCGGTCCCGGGCCATCAACTTCTACAGTCCTGTAGTTTTTGAAGTTCCGCACGGTGACGGGCACCGGCACCGGGATCGACGCCGGGTCCGACACCGACAAGCCTGACACGGAGGGAAACCATGGGAGTCTCGCTGGCCAAGGGCGGCAACGTCTCGTTGTCGAAGGAAGCGCCCGGACTGACCGCGGTCACGGTCGGCCTCGGCTGGGATGTGCGGACGACGACGGGCACCGACTACGACCTGGATGCCAGCGCCCTGCTGTGCACCGAGGCCGGCAAGGTCGCCTCGGACGCGCACTTCGTCTTCTACAACAATCTCACCAGCCCCGACGGTTCGGTCCAGCACACCGGCGACAACCTGACCGGCGAGGGCGACGGCGACGACGAAGCGGTCAACGTCACGCTGTCCGCCGTACCCGCCGAGATCACGAAGATCGTCTTCCCGGTCTCCATCCACGACGCAGAGAGCCGCAGCCAGAGCTTCGGCCAGGTCCGTAACGCGTTCATCCGCGTCGTCAACCAGGCGGACGGGGTGGAGCTGGCCCGCTACGACCTGAGCGAGGACGCCTCGAGCGAGACCGCGATGGTCTTCGGTGAGCTCTACCGCAACGGCGGGGAGTGGAAGTTCCGCGCGGTCGGGCAGGGTTACGCGTCCGGCCTGGCCGGCATCGCGGCCGACTTCGGCGTGAACGTCTGAGGCCGTGAGCGTCTGAGATGCGGGAGGGGCGGGAGTGGGGCGCGGCGCCCCCTCCCGCCCCTCGTGCTCAGAGGTCGAACTCCGCCGGCGCGATGTCCAGCGCGAAGCACACCTCGCGCACCACGCCCTGCTCCGTCTTGTCGAAGTCGCCGTCCGCGCCGCCGATGACGATCCCGATCTGGACGACGGCCCGCGCCTCGACCGGCTTCTTCTTCACCTTCCCGATCTCCTGCATCACCCCGACCTTGCCGAAGTCGAAGTCGGCGGTGAGCTTGTCCAGGTAGCCGTCGAAGCGCCGCTGCAGATCGTCCGCGGCGAAGTTCTGCAGCACCTCGTTGGTGGCGATGAGCTGGGCCACGCGCCGGCGCTCCGTCGGGTCGACGGTTCCGTCCGCGGCCGCCACCAGCGCGCACATCGCCATGCTCGCGTCCCGGAAGGCGCCGCTCTTGAGGTCGTTCTTCTTGGCGACGAGCTGGGTCTGCATCGTCTGGGCGGAATCCTTGATCCGGTCCCACAGGGCCATGGGTCTCTCCTTCGGTCGCACAGGTCTGGTGGTCAGGTCAGGTCGGGTCAGGTCTGGTCGCGTGGATCTGGTCACGCGGATTTGGTCATGCGGATTTGGTCATGCAGAAGTAAAATCTACAGGCTTGTAGAAGTTACGGAGAGGGGCCCTCAGCGCATGAAATCCGCAATCAACTGCTATAGGGGGATTTAGGAGAGTCATACGGGTACGGTGTAATCACCGAGGGGATGACGGTGACCGCCCCGGGCGCGGCACCTGCCGTCCATCGGCCCCAGCGGTCGAACCCCGTGAGGTGAGGCACGATGCAGATTCTGTTGACCGTGGTCGTGCTCCTGGCGCTGATCGCGCTGGGCGTGCTGTTCCTCGCCCGGCTCAACGGGCAGCAGGCGGGGCGGATGGCCATCCATCACCACGCGGACCTGCATCCGCCGTTCCTTCACCGCACGCCGAGGCGGCCCCAGGACGGCCCCCTCGCCGAGCCACCGGAGCCCCCGCCGGCCACTCGCAACGACTCGCCGTGGAGGGGCGGCAACCGGTGACGTCCGCGACCCGTCCCCCCGACCCCTCGCCGCCCGAGTACGACGGCACCTCGCCGTTCCCCACCTGCGGCACCCAAGCCCCGCCGAGCAGTGGCCGCCGGATGTACGTGACGATCACCGGCATCATCGTCATCGCCCCCTTCGTGGGCCTGGGGATCGCCATCCCCCTCCTGTGGGGCAGCGTCGTCGGCACCCTCGACCTCGTCCTTCTGGCTGTCTTCTATGTCATCTCCGGCCTGGGCGTCACCGTCGGCTTCCACCGCGGCCTTACCCACGGCAGCTACACCGCGGCCCCCGGGCTGCGCATCGTGCTCGCCGTCGCCGGATCGCTGAGCTTCCAGGGCGATGTCATCGACTGGGTCGCCACCCACCGCCGCCACCACGCCTTCACCGACCGCCCGGGGGACCCGCACTCCCCGTACCGCTACGGCACCAGCCTGGGCGGACAGCTGCGCGGCCTCGTCCACTCCCACATCGGCTGGCTGTTCGGCAACGACCCCACCTCGCACGAGCGCTACGCCCCCGACCTCCTCGCCGACCCCGGCATCCGCGCCGTCGACCGGGCGTTCCCCGCGCTGTGCCTGGTCACCCTCGGCCTGCCCTTCGCGCTGGGCTGGGCCATCGGCGGCACCTGGGTCACGGGCCTTACCGCTCTCCTGTGGGCGGGCTTCCTCCGGATCGCACTGCTGCACCACGTCACCTGGAGCGTGAACTCCCTCTGCCATGTCATCGGCGAACGGCCCTTCCGCACCCGCCGCCACGACCGGGCGACGAACCTGTGGCCGCTGGCCCTGCTCTCCTTCGGCGAGAGCTGGCACAACCTGCACCACGCCGACCCGACCTGCGCCCGCCACGGCGTCGACCGCGGCCAGATCGACGTATCCGCCGCCCTGATCCGGCTCTTCGAACGTGCCGGCTGGGTGTGGAACGTGCGCTGGCCGGATCCCGACCGGGTCGCGGCCCGCCGCATCGAGGCGAGCTGAGACCGGGAACCAGGACCCCTCCCTCTGTGCACCGCCAGGAGCACACCATGACCACCGCGCCCCTCGGGCCCGTTCACGACCACCCGGCCCCACGCGTCTCCGCACACCCGGCACCACCGCCCCACGAGCACCCGGAGCCCCCGCCCGTATCCCGCCTGACCATCGCCCCGCCCGGCCCCGTCATCCGGCGCATCGACGGCGCCTGGTGGCCGCACTCCACCGACCTGCTGGACGAACTCCCCGAGCTGCTCCAGGCGTTGCCCTTCGACTGGCCCCGCATCACCCACGCCACGGTGAACGGCACGGTCTGGTCCGCGCTGCCGTCCCGGATCCTGGTCGCGGACCATGTCGTCTGCCTGCGCCGGACCAGGACGATCCGGCCGGGCCCGGACACGGTCTGCCTGGTCGCGGCCGGCCAGGGCCGCTGGGACCTGCTGATCATCCCGCCGGACACGCCGGAGGCGGAGGCCGTGGAGGCCATGGCCGGGATGGCGGGGAACGGCATGGCCGACGGCGAGCCGTCGGGCTGAGGGCCGGTACGTGAGCGGCACGGTGCGGGCCCGCCCGCCCGCACCGTGCCGCTCAGCCGCATCGTCCCGCCGTCCGGTGCCCGTAGCCCTTGCTCACCAGCCGAGCCACCGGCCGATCACCAGCCGAGCCACCGGCCGCTCGGCAGCCGCCCACCGGCCGCCCACCGGGGGCGGCTACTCCATCCGGATGGTGTTCATCCGAAGAACGCCGATTTGCGGGCGTCGATCCTCGGATCCTCGCATTGCGTACTCATCATAAGAAAACGCAACAGATCTCCAGCGGCTGTGCACCACCCACACCTCTCCCGCTGAGATCCCGACCGAAAGTGAGGGGCCATGGCAGCGACCAAGGTCATGAAGTTCTGGGCGGTATGCCTTGCCGTACTCGGCAAGCTGCTCGCGTCTCTGGGCGTCTCCGCCCACGCCTCGGCGGCCCGCCGGGAGGCCGCGCTGAATGGCCCCGCCCCGCGCACCGCGGCCCCCACCATCGCCCGGCCGCGCACCGAGCCCTCGCTGCCACCCACACCCGCCACACCCGCCCTGCCGCTCTACGGCCAAGTCGGCTACGCGCAGCGGAGGTTGGCCGGCCCTCAGCTCCCGCCGACCATCAAGCAACGCATCCGTGCCGAGGCCCACGGCGCTTCCCCCACCTCCCGCAGCCGCCTCGTCACCAGCACCGAGCCCCTGCCCACGGTCCCCGCCGCGGCCGCGCTGCACACCAACAACGGGCATGAGGCCACCGCCGCCATCCCGGCGGCCCGTCGTCGCGAACACACCGCCTGCACCACCTGAGCGGACCTGTCTGGCCAGGCCCGCCGGCCGTTGTGGCGGGATGGCGCGTGCGGACTCCGCGCCGACGGGATTCCGAGAGGGAATTCCGAGAGGGCTTCCGCAAGGGACCTCTGAAGGGGACCTCTGAGAGGGACTTCCGAGAGGGACTTCCGAGGGGGATATTGATTGTCGCGCCGCGCGGAGAGTGACATCCGTGTGGCGCAGAGGCATTGCCTTGCGTTCCGGTGCGCGAGCCGCCCGGGACCCCTTACGCACAGCGGTACGCCGGGTGTGGCCGGTGCGCTGTGCCGAGATTCTTCCTTCCGTGCCCGGCCCGCGATGCGGCGGCCGGCGAGCGGACGGCCTGGCGGTGCACGGCACTCACTCCGTACACCGCCGGGCCTTTTGTGTGCCCGGACCGGCCGGCTCGGGGGAGCCGGGGGAAGAGGACGGGGCACGACTTCTTCGCACCGAGGGGCGGCACACGGCGGCCTGCCGGGGCCCCCTCCGTACGGATCGGAATCAGAGCTTGTCGGTCCCGCCTCCTCCGGCGCGGCCGCGGCGTTCGTCGAGCCACTTCCGCACGGACGTGCGGCGGTCGCTGCCGGGGTGGGCGAGGACGATGTCACCGAAGAGGGCGGTGCCGGGGACGCGCGCGGTCGTTGGGGCTGTGTCATGAGATGCCTCCGCTGGATCCGGCCGTAGTGGTGGGTGAATGAGGGGGACAAGGGGAACCGGGGGTCGGGGACTGGCAAACCGGGAAACCGGGGCCGGGAAACCGGGCCGGGGAACCGGGGAAACCGGAAGCGTGGAAAGGCGGCGGCTACCTCCTGCTCCCCCTACTCCCCCTACTTCCCCGCCTTCCTCCCCAGCCCCACCAGCGCGAACAAGGCCTCCGCGCCGCCGACGACCGCCAGAATCAGACCCGCCTTGTGGAGCGAGATGATCGGCGTCTCCACCTCCTTTGTGGTCAGCCAGAGGATCACGCCGACGATCGCCAGGAAAATGCCGATCGCAATGCCCTTCATGAAATTCCTCGTCCCTTGGGATGGTTTCGGAGCTGGTGACAGGAACCAGCGTCCCGCCCGGCCGGGGCATCCGGATCATCCGCAGGTAGGCAATTCCCGCCCGTCGCCTGCCACTTTCTGTGTACGGCGAACCGGTGCCCGGGACAGTCCCCTCACTCCCGCCACGAAATCCCCTGCCGCTGCGCAAGAATTGCCGCCTGCACGCGGCTCCGCAGTTTCAGCTTCGACAGAATCCGGCTGACGGATGACTCGGCGTCCGATAAAAGAAACCGGAACGCCCCGGAGCAGTGCTCCGGGGCGTTTTCGTGGTGCGTCTCGGCGGGACGCTGCCGGCATCAGGGAACGTTGACCGGGTTGACGAAGGTGCCCGGGTGGGTGGCGCCCGACTGGTCCAGGATGGCGCCGCCGTAGGGCCACTGGAGCTGGAAGTGCTTCTTCTCGTTCGGCGGGGTGATGATGACCTGGCCGGGCTCGATCTTGTTGTCGCCGGCGCTGACCGAGGGCACCAGCGTGATGGTGAACGAGGTGTGCGCGCCCGGCTTCAGCTTCACGGCGACCGGCTTCTTGGCGGAGCGGCGAAGGTCCCAGGAGGTGCCGTTGGTGCCCTTGATCTGGACGCCCGGGAAGCCGCTGATGACGCAGTCGCTGCTGCCGATGTTCTTCAGCCACACGGCGGCGGCCTGCTGCGCGTCGCTTTTCATGTCCGGGCGGCCGCCGCCGTCGGAGCCCCAGCCGGCCTTCAGGCTGTCGGTGGTGCAGCGGGCGCCGGTGCCGCGTGCGGGGGACCCGCCGTCGGCCTGGGAGCCGGATGCGGAGGTGTTCTTGGCGGTGTCCGTACCGCCGGTCTTGGCGGAGCCGCCCGAGGAGCCCGCATTCGAGGAGGAGCCGGAGTCGCCACCGGTGGAGCCCGTGGAGCCCGTGGAGCCCGTGGAGGACGCGTCGGACGCGGCGGACGGGGAGCTCGCGGCGTCGGCCTTGCCGCCGCTCTGGCAGGCGGTGAGCGCGAGCGCGGCAGCGGCGGCGATCAGCGTGGCGACAGCGGTCTTGCGTCCGCGGTGGAGCGTGGTGTGGTGCGACATGGGGTCCCCCTGGTGGCTTTGGGCGGTCGTGCTGTGCGCCGGTGCTTCGTTCCGTGGACACAAGACTGTCCGGTGCCGCTGGTGATCGACTAACACGCCGCTAACGTCCCGAGCGGGCCCGGCGCCCTGTGGCCACCCCACGCCCCATGACCGGCCCCGGCCGCATGACCGGCCCACGCCCCATGACCGCCCCACGGCACCTACCGCCTGTCGCTCGCCCCCGCTGACACACTCGCCCCCATGGCGCTCTTGAACGGACACCCCGCAGACCCCGACGCCCTGCGCACCCTCGCGCTCACCAACTACGGTCACTTCACCTCGATGCGCGTGGACGACCAGCACGTGCGCGGACTGTCCCGGCACCTGGAGCGTCTGGTGCGCGACTGCCGGACGGTTTTCGGTACGGGTCTCGACCCTGATCTGGTGCGCCGGTACCTGCGTGAGGCCGTTGGCGACCGGCCCGGGGCGTTCGTCGTACGGGTCACCGTCCTCGATCCCGGGCTGGACATCGGCCGCCCGGCCGCCGCGAACGACCCCCATGTGCTGGTGAACCTCCGGCCGGCGGGTGCGCTGCCGCTGCCGCCGCTGCGGGTGCGGACCGTCCGGCATCAGCGGGAGGTGGCCCAGGTGAAGCACACCGGGCTGTTCGGCTCTCTGCACCAGCGGCGGGCGGCGCAGCTGGCCGGATACGACGATGCGCTGTTCGTGGGGCCCGACGGGCTGGTCTCCGAGGGCCCCACCTGGAACGTGGGCTTCGTCGAGGCGGGCGGCAAGGTGGTGTGGCCCCGGGCCGATGTGCTGCCGGGCGTCACCATGGCCCTGCTCCGGGAGCGGCACGGCTCCGCCCTCGCGCCCGTTGCCGTCGAGGAACTCCCGGACATGCGGGCGGCGTTCGCGACCAACACCACCATCGGGGTACGGGCGATCGGCGCCGTCGATGACATCCGGATGGACGCGGCGCACCCCGTACTCGTCGCGTTGCGGGAAGCGTTTCTGGGGGTGCGCGGCGAGCGGCTCTAGCCGGCAGCGGTCGGCCGTTCCCTGCCGGCTACGCCACGTAACGGGGCGGCCGCACCGGTGTGCCGCTCAGAGGACCAACCGCTCCGGCATCGGCTGCTCCACCCCGTCCAGCTCCAGCGTGCATCGGGGAGTGGACGGCACGAGATACGGCTCCCGCACCAGGACCCGGAACGGATGGACCGGCTCTCCGGGCAGTTCCCCGCTGAGCACGTTCATGCCCCGGCCGTGCACCTTGCGATACGCGACCACCTTGCCGTTGACCAGCAGTTCTATCTCGCCCTCCCGGCAGGGCCCGACGTTCACGGTGATCGAGTGGTCACCCTGATCCGTGTGGAAGTGGTGGCTCCGGCTCATGACACACCTCCCGCATCGCGGCACGTACGTCCAGGGTAAAACCGTCGCTCCCGAACCCGGCATCCCGGACCTTCCGGTCCCGGCAGGCCCGTATCCCCCGGTCCCGGCAGACCCGTACCTCCCTGGCCGACTCCCCTTGGCGACCCAAGAGCGACAATTGTGGTGAAGGTGTGTGCTGAGTGATGGCGATGAACGGCTCGATCCGTCTCGGCCGGGTGGTCGGCGTACCACTGCGGATGCACTGGAGCGTGCCGCTGCTGGTGGTCCTGTTCGCGTACGGACTCGGCCGCCAGACCCTGCCCGTATGGACCCCGGGACGCTCGCCCGCCGTCTACGCCCTCGCCGGCGTCGCGGGGGCCGCGCTGCTGATGGGCAGCCTGGTCCTCCACGAGACGGCACACGCCGCCACGGCCCGGCGGAAGCAGATCTCGGTCGAGGACGTGACGCTGTGGGCGCTGGGCGGTATGACGCGGATGGGGCGGCCCACGACGGCCGCGGCGGCCTTCCTGGTGGCGGTCAGCGGCCCGCTCACCAGCCTGGTCATCGGCGGCGCCGCCCTCGGGGCGGGCATCGGGCTGCACGCGCTCTCCGGCTGGGCGGCCGTCCCCGCCGTCGTCCTGCTGTGGCTCGGCTGGGCCAACCTCTTCCTCGGCGTCTTCAATCTGCTGCCCGCCGTGCCGCTCGACGGCGGACGGGTGGTGCAGGCACTGCTGTGGTGGCGTACGGGAGACCGGGAGCGCGCCGATCTGACCGCCTCCCGGAGCGGCCAGGTGACCGGAGTGCTGATGGCGGCCGCCGGCTGGTTCTTCCTTCTGCGCGGGGCGCCGATCGGCCTCTGGCTCGTCTTCATCGGCCTCTTCGTGATGGTGGTCGCCGGTGCGGAGCGCCGGCACGCCACCCTCCACACCGCACTGCGCGGAGTACGCGTATCCGAGGCCATGACCAGCCCCGTCACCACCGGCGCCGACTGGCTCACCGTCCAGCACTTCATCGACGAGGTCGCCGTGCCCTCCCACCACTCCTCCCTCCCCCTGCTCGACTTCGACGGCCGCCCCAGCGGAATCGTGCAGATCCGCCGGCTGGCGACGGTGCCGGCAGCCGGCCGCGAGAGTCTGCGCGTACGGGACGTGGCGGTCCCCCTCTCCCAGTGCGCGGTCGCCACCCCGGAAGAGCTGCTGAGCGAGGCCCTCGACCGCATCAGCCTGCGCACCGGCATGCGCATCCTCGTCGTCGACGCGGGGCAGCTGGTGGGCATCGTCACCGGGAAGGACATCTCCCGGCTGATGCGGCGGCACACACTCGGCGGTGGGAGCCCGTGATGCGGTACGTCACGGTGACCGCCCTCAGTCACACCGGACTGATCCGCGACCACAACGAGGACAGTCTGGTGGCCGGCCCCTGGACGCTGTGCGGCACGGTCACCGAGAGCCCGCAGACCCTGGTCTTCCCGCTCGGCCATCCGCTCGTCATCGCGGTCGCCGACGGCATCGGCGGTCAGCCCGGCGGCGAGGTGGCCAGTGAACTGACCGTCCGTCAACTGGCCACCGTCGGCCCGGCCCTGAACTCCGAGGAAGCGCTACGGGACGCCCTGAACGTCTGCAACCACGCCGTCTATGCCGCCGCGGGCCGCGATCCGGCCCTCACCGCCATGGGGACCACCGTCGCCGGCGTCATCGTCCTGCCGGAGTCCCTCCTCGCCTTCAACGTCGGCGACAGCAAGGTCTTCAACGCCACCTCGTCCGGCCTCCGCCAGCTGACCACCGACGACAGCCCGCCCCTCCTTCCGGGCCACCGCACCACCTCCCTCATCACCCAGTCCCTGGGCGGCGCCCCCCACTTCACCCCCGTCGTCCCCCACATCGCCGCCTCGCCCCTTTCCCCCTCCGACCGGTACCTGGCCTGCACCGACGGCCTGACCGACCCGGTACCGGAGGACATCCTCGACGACCTGTTGCAGACCCACGACCACAACAACGGCAAGGCCGCATTCGAACTGTGGAAGGCCGCGATCGAGGCGGGCGGCCCGGACAACATCACGCTGGCGTTGATCGAGGTCGGGGAGTGACCGGCGCGGGCCGGTTTCGGCGGCAAACGAAAGGGCCCGTCCCCGGCATCGCGCCGGGGACGGGCCCTTCGCCCGTTCAGGTCCGCCGGATTACTTCTTGAAGCCGTAATCCATCAGCTTCTTGGCGGACGTCGTGCGGGCGGCCACCGAGGAGTCGGCGAGGACCGTGCCGATGACCGTCTTGCCGTTGCGGGTGGCGGCGAAGACCAGGCAGTACTTGGCCTCCGGGCCCGAGCCGGTCTTGACTCCGATGGTGCCGGAGTAGCTGCCGAGCAGGGTGTTGGTGTTGGACCACTCCATGTAGCGGTAGCCACCGCTCTTGGTGGTGACCTTCTGCTTCGTCGACTTCGTCTTCACGACCGTACGGAACGTGGAGTACTTCATCGCGCTGCTCGCGAGCTTCGTCAGGTCGCGCGGCGTGGAGTAGTTCGAACCCTTCCCTATGCCGTCGAACGAGTCGAAGTGCGTGTTGGTCAGGCCGAGGCTCTTGGCGGTGGAGTTCATCTGGCCGATGAACGACTTCACCCGGGCGTCCCGGGTGGAACCGCTGCCGAACTTGTCGGCCAGTGCGTAGGCCGCGTCACAGCCGGACGGGAGCATCAGCCCGTACAGCAGCTGACGGACGGAGACCTTGTCGCCGACGATCAGCTTGGCCGACGAGGCCCAGTTGTTGTTGACGATGTAGTCGCTGTACGCCTTCTGAACCGTGACCTGGGAATCCAGGTTGAGGTTCTTCTGCGCGAGCACCACCCGAGCCGTCATGATCTTGGTGGTGGAACCGGTCGAACGACGGGTGTCCGCGGCCTTGGTGAAAAGGGTTTTCCCGGTGCCGTTGTTCATCACGAAACCGCCCTGGGCGGTGATCGTGGGGGCCGCGAGCGTGGCGGCCTGCGCCGGAGCGGCGAGTGCCCCGGCCGTGAGGACGGCTCCTGCGGTGACGGCTACCGCGGAAGCGCGACGAATGCCCTTAATGCGGATTTTCAATCGAATACTCCAAATACCCCTGCAGTGCGGTCACATGGGAATGCCGCTTGCTCATGAGACGCCTGAGGCGGCCCGATGGATGCGCCCGCTGCGGAGATTTTTTTGCGGATACGGGGCCGGTCCGGCCGGTGCGGAACCCGGTATTCCGGCCTTGCCCCCGGCGCCGCAGACGCCCTGCCCCGGTGCCGCAGATCCCTTGCCACCAGCGATGGGGGAACCCCTACGGGCTCCCGTTCGTCTTCCGGCGTGTTGACGTTGACGGTCCGTGGAGGAATCCGGTGGAGCACAGAATATTGGGGGAGCGGTACGAGCTGGTGGAGCAGCTCGGGCAGGGCGGTATGGGCACGGTGTTCCGGGCCGTCGACCACCGGTTGCGCCGTACCGTCGCCGTGAAGACCCTCTCCGCCGAGCTGGCGCTGCAGCCCGAGTTCCTCACCCGGTTCCAGCGCGAGGCACACGCTGCCGCCGCGCTCAACCACCCCGGCGTGGCCACCGTTCACGACGTGGGCGAGGACGACGGGGGCGCCGGCACCGAGCCGTACCTGGTGATGGAGTACGTGGAGGGCCGGACCCTCAGCCATGTCCTGCGCGACGGCGCGCTGCCGGTGGCGCAGGCCGTCGACATCGCGGGCCAGGTGCTCGAGGCCCTGGAGCACAGCCACCGGCATGCCATCGTGCACCGCGACATCAAGCCCGCGAACGTCATGCTCACCGGTACGGGCACGGTCAAGGTCGTCGACTTCGGCATCGCCAAGGCGCTCAGCGAGGTGGCCACCCGGCTGACCGGTACGGGAGTGGCGGTGGGCACCCCCGCCTATCTGGCCCCCGAGCAGATCAACGGCCACGAGACCGATCACCGCACCGACCTGTACGCCGTGGGCTGTCTGCTCTACGAGCTGCTGACGGGGCGACCCCCGTACACCGGGGACTCACCGTTCTCCGTCATGCACCAGCACCTGGCCGCGGAACCGCTGCCGCCCTCCCAGCTCCGTCCCCAGCTGCCGCCTGCCGTGGACGCGTTGATCGTCAAGGCGCTGCACAAGGACCGGGCGGACCGCTTCGCGGACGCCTCCGCGATGAAGGCGGCACTCGGCGCGGCCGCCCGCCCCGTGCCGGCCGCCCCCGTCCGCACACCCACCACCCTCGACTCCCGGGCCGAGGCGCCCGCCCCGGAGGCGGCCACCTTCCCGCCGTCGCCGGGCTCCGCGCGGCAGGCGCAGTCGCCGCAGCCGCCGCAGTCCGCGGGCCGTCGGCCGGCCCGCGTGGTGTTCCAGCCGACGGCCGAAGGCGCGGTCGCGCTGCTCGGCTGCTTCCTGTCGCTGATGATCTCCCGGACCGACATGATCGAGATCGGCCAGTTCAACCGCGTCGCCCTGGGCGCCGCCGCTGCCGGGGCGGTGCTGCTGCTGTGGTCGGCGCGGCTCGCGTGCGCGGTGGCCTGGGGACCGGTGGCGGAGGCCGTGGCGGCGTGGTCCGAGCTCGCCCGCGGCTACGTCGGCTGGGACACCCGCTTCGTCATCATCGCCCTGGTCCTGGGCATCGTCGCCGCACTGTGCCTCGCCGCCGGCTACCGGGACACCCGCTCGGGCGGGTTCGCGCTGGTGGCGTTCTGGTTCACCGCCCTGACCTCCGTCTGGTTCTTCCTCGACGATCTGCACAAGATCGGCGTCTTCTACGTGCTGGTCCTGGGGGTCACCCTCGCCGTCGGCGCCCAGGTGCTCAAGGCACGTATCCGCGTCCCCTCGGCCGGCCGCCTCGCCGAGCCGCATTCCGGCAGCCGGCCCCACTCCCGGTCCGCTGCCTGACACCTGACGCGGGCCGACCGCTCGGACCGCTCACACCACGGTCTGTTCACCCGGCTTCAGCAGGCGCAACCGGGAGGCGAGGCCGGCGCGTTCGAAGGCCTCGACGAGCGTGCCGGCGCCTTGGGTGAAGTGCCCCCAGTGCTCGAAGTGCAGCGGGATGACCTGCCGGGCGCCCAGGATCCGTGCCGCCTCCGCGGCCTGATCGCTCGGCAGTGTGAGGTAGGCGTCGCCGACCAGCGGGGTCTGCGCGCCGCCGGCGAACAGCAGCGCCACATCGATCGCCCCGAACCGCCGGGCGACCGCACGGACCACCTCCAACGAGGCGTTGTCGCCGCTGACATAGACGGTCGGCACCCCGTCGCCGGACAGCACGAACCCGGTGACCTCGCCGACCAGATGCTCGGAGCCGTCCGGTCCGTGCTGGGCGGGCACACCCGTGACCCGCAGCGCCGAGCCGTCCGGGCGCGGCAGCTCGACCTCTTCCCAGTTGGCCAGCGCCCGCACCGTCCCGCCGAGTCGCCGCTGCGCGGAGGCGGTGGACAGCACCAGGGGCGCATCGGCGAGGTAGGCCCGCCCGGCTTGGTCGAGGTTGTCCGGGTGCTGGTCGTGCGAGAGCAGCACCACGTCGATCGGCCCGAGCGCGGCCGGTTCGAGAGCCGGGCCGGCGGTCTTGACCAGCTTCCGCTCGCCGATCGGGTAGTCGCCGGGCGGGTCGAAGGTGGGGTCGGTCAGCAGCCGGACGCCTGCGATGTCCAGGACAGCCGTGGGCCCTCCGAGATAGCGGACGGCCGGTGTCCCGGCCGGAATCGACTCGCTCATGGCTGCCTTTCGCCTGATGACGGTGCGGTGATCACGTGCAGGGACCTGTGGTCCCTCGGGCGGGTACCTGTGCTCCCTGTGATCACTCAAGGCGGCGGCGCGGGCGGGTATTCCCGGTCAGGCCGACGGCGCCGAGTGCGACGACGCTGGCGAGGCAGAGCCAGGCGAAGCCGTCGCCGATCCGGTCGTAGAGCGTGGTGACACCCCGCGTCGGCACATAGGCCACCGTCGTCTGTTGGCCGGTGGTGAAGTAGTCCGTGGTGGCGAGGACATGGCCCTGGTTGTCGAAGGCGGCCGACACACCCTCCGAGTCCTGGCGCACCACCGCGTATCCGCCCTCGAGGGCACGGAGCGCGGCCTTCTGGGTGTGGGCGCGCCCGTACTCCCGCCAGTCGTGGGCCGGGACGAGCATGATGTCGGCGCGGACGCGCATCATGTCGGGGAAGTCGGCGTCGTAGCAGATGACGTTCGCGAGGCGGCCGTACGGGGTGTCCACGACGGGGACGTGGCCGTCCCCCGGGGTGAAGGGCTCCGAGCCGGGGATGGGGTGGGCCTTCTGATACGTCCAGAGCACCTTTCCGCGGGGGTCGATGAGGAGCGTCTCGTCGCGGCCGTACGCCGGTGCGGTCGTGCTGTACACCTCGACGCCGATCTCCAGGTAGATGCCGGACCTGCGGGCCTGGTCCCGTGCCGCGGCGATGGTGGCGGCTTCATTCGCCGCCAGGGTCTTGACCGCCTCCTCGGGCCAGACCACGATCTTCGCCCCGGCCGCGGCCTCCCGCCGGGTAGCGGCCAGCAGGCCGTTGCGCACGGCCGTCATGGCCGGTTCGACCTCCTCGGGAGAGGCGGCGGCGAGGTCGCGACGCCCGCCGGGTATCCGCGCGATCGCCGCTTTCTGGGCGCGGATCAGCGACGCGTCGGCGGTGACGCCGGCGATCCGCACCGTCGGTGCCTCGGAGGGGAGGAAAGCCAGTCGTGCCCCGCCGCCCAGGAGGACGGCCAGCAGTGCGGCCGCGTACGTGAGGATGCCGCGGCGCGCCGCCCGCCACGAGGCCGTCTCCCAGGCCCGGTTGACCACAGCGGCGCACCAGGCGATCAGGAATCCGATGCCGTACGCGCCGGTGACCGAGATGACCTGCAGCAGGGGCAGGTCCCCGTACTGCGTGACGGCCAGTGCGCCGTAGGCGGTGCCGAACGGCGACAGCAGCGTGATGAGGAATTCGGCTCCGGCGACCGCCGCCGGGAAGACCGCCATCGACATCCACGGACGCAACCGGCCGACCAGCAGCCGGTCGAGGAGGAACGGCAGCGTCAGCAGCGCGCTGAGGGCGGCGGCTCCCGCGAGGGTGAGGAGGCTGAACCCCATCGCCGACTCGAAGAGCCAGAAGGCTGCCGCGGCGGTGTGGGCGAGCCAGACCCACAGCGCGCCCGGCCAGGCGCGGCCGGTGCGGGTGAAGCGCAGCAGGAGAACCGGGAAGATCCATGCCGCGGGGGCGATGTCCCAGCGGCCGCCGACGGCGAAGAGGTGCGCCGTGGTGCCGAGCGCCAGCAGTACGTACCGCAGCCAAGTCGGCGTCGGGGGCCTGTCGTTGGCCATCGTGTTCATCGGTCCCTTCGGTGCGGCGATGGTGGTCGGGACCGACGTTAGGAGCGGACGCGCGCACGATCCGTCGTCCTGATTGCCGATCCCCCGCGGTGCCGCGCAACTATCGATGCGTCCTGGGGCCTGTCGTCAAACTCCCGCCTGCCCCGCGACGCCTGGCACGCACGCTCGCTGCGTTGTCGGGCTCGTCCCGATACGCCCAGTATCGGGGCGACCCTCCGCCTTGCGATCGCACGCACCAGGCGCCGCGGGGCCCGCCCTTCGGGCGAACGACGGGAGTTTGACGACAGGCCCCAGAGGAGGATCACCTCGCTCTCGCGGGTCGCTAGCGTGGCGGCCTGAGATGACCACACACCCGAAGGAAGTCCTGCGCGGCGCACAGCGCCGGTTCGCCGCCCGGCCATGGCTGACCGACCTCGCGCTCGGCGGCGGCCTGACCGCATTCGACGTGGTGACGCTGGCGGCCAGGGACCCGGCACCGAGCCCGGCCGGTGTGGTGCTGTGGGCGCTGCAGACCCTTCCGCTCTGCCTGCGCAGCCGTCACCCCCGCGCGGTCCTGGGAGCCATGACCGTCGCCTTCGTCGCGTTCGAGGCGCTCGATCCGGTTCCCGGGAAGACGCCGGGGCCCTACTTGCTGATCTTCGCGGTGTACGCGCTCGCCCGCTGCACCCCGGTGGCGACGAGTGCGCCGGGGGCCGCGCTGTCGCTCACCGCGGCGGTGGCGACGGATCTGCTGAGCGGCCGGTCCGGGCCGCCGCAGCCCGGATCGCTGGAGCCGATCACCGCGACGACCTTCGTCGCCTTCTACGGGCTCGCCTGGCTCCTGGGGTACGGGCGGCGGCGGATCGGCATCCAGGCCGGCCGGCTGCGCGACCTCAACGACCGTCTCCGCGCCGAACAGGAAATCAACGCGCGGCAGGCCGTCGTCGCCGAACGGGCCCGCATCGCCCGCGATCTCCATGACGTGGTCGCTCACCACGTGAGCGCCATCGCCGTACAGGCGCGGTCCACCCAAGAGGTGCTCCAGGATGATCCGCGGAGCGGGCTGAAGGGGGTGGTGCGCATCGCGGAGACCGCCGACACCGCGCTCATCGAGATGCGCCGGATACTGGGCCTGCTCACCGCCCGGCAGGAGGACCTCGCACCGGAGCCGTCCCTTCGGCACCTCGACCGGCTCATCGGCGCGGTCGAGGCGGCCGGCTGCCGGGTGACCGCGACGCTGGACGAGCCGATCGGCGCGATGGCGCCCGCGCTGCAGATATCGGCCTACCGCATCGTGCAGGAGGCACTGACCAACGTCCTGAAGCACGCCGGCCCCACCGATGTGCTGATCGCCGTGCGCCAGGGCGCCGCGGCGCTGACCATCGAGGTCGAGAACGGCCCGCCGTCCCCCGCGCTTCGTGCGGGTGCCCCGTCCGGCCACCGGCCCGTACCCGGCGCCGGACGCGGTCTGATCGGCCTCCGCGAACGCGTCGCGGCCTTCGACGGCACCCTGCACACCGGCCCGCACCCACGCGGCGGCTGGCAGGTGCGCGCCACCCTTCCCCAGGCGAACGGCGACCAGCGGGCCCCGGAAGCCGGGTAACTCTATGATCTGGCGGACGAGTTGATCAGCCATCGGGGGAGACGAGCCTTGATACCGACGACCGGGCCCACCTGGCGCACCGCACCGGCCATGGCTGCCGCGACCGGCGCGCTGTGCGCCACCCTCACGGCCTGCGGTGGCGGCGGCCAATCCGGGGGAGGCTCCGGCGGGTCCGCCGGGACAACCGGCGGCGCATCGTCCAAGACACCGTCCGCCGTGCCGGATTCCGCCACGGTGCTCAGCGAGAAGGCGCAGGTCAAACAGGCTCTGCCCGACATCCGTGCGATGGGCGGCCTGCAGGGCGTCAGTGGCGACGTCGGCACCGCGGACGGGCACCTCGACTGCCCGAGTCCGCAGCAGTGCAAGGGAAAGTGGTTCGGCCACGACAAGTTCGCCCTGGACGCCCATACGCACTATGTCAACTTCGAGATCACGGCCTTCGGTAGCAGGCAGGACGCCAAGGACGGGCTGAAGGCCGAGCTCGCCAAGGTCGCCAAGAACCCTGCACTGTCCAAGCCCGCCATCGGCAACGAGAGCCGGGCCTACACGAAGGAGGGGGGCGGGCTGCAGGGCGAGTACCTCACCATGCGGGTCGGCACGGTGGTCGCCACCACCTTCGTGGAGGGCGGCGAGGCCGAGCCGATGCTCACCCAGGGGGCAAGGATGTTCGCCCAGCGGATCGAACAGGTCGAGGCCGGGCACAAGGCCGACGCGACGCTGCCCCAGGAGTGACCGGGACGGGGCCATGGCCGACCCCGCGAGCCACGGAGAGATGCGGGGAGACTCCGGGAAAGGTGCCCTCGTGACCACGCGTGTGCTCATCGTCGACGACCAGGAGATGGTGCGGGACGCGCTGCGCGCCGTCATCGACCGCCGCGAGGACTTCACCGTCGTCGGCACTGCCGCCGACGGCGAGCAGGCTGTCGCCATGGCGGGCGAGCTGCGCCCCGACGTCGTGGTCATGGACGTCCGGATGCCCGGCATGACCGGTGTCGAGGCCACCCGCCGCATCCTCACCGGATGGCCCCATCCCGGACCGCCACCGCGCATCCTCGTCCTGACCACCTTCGACCTGGACGAATATGTGCACGCGGCCCTGCGCGCGGGCGCCTGCGGCTTCCTGCTGAAAAACAGTCCGCCCGACCAACTCGCCCATGCCCTCCGCGTCGTCGCCGAGGGGGAGGCCATGCTCGCCCCGAGCGTCACACAGCGGCTCATCGGCGCCTTCACCGCACTGCCGGCGGGGCTGGTGCCCGGCGCGCCCCGCCCGCAGGCCGGCCGCGACAAGCTCCTCGACGTGCTCACCGAACGCGAACTGCAGGTTCTCGTACTGGTCGCCCGAGGGCGGTCCAACCTCCAGATCGCCGACGACCTCGGGCTGACCCAGGCCAACGTCAAGAGCCGGGTCAACCGCATCCTCACCCGCCTCGGCCTGGACAACCGTGTCCAGGCCGCCGTCCTCGCCCACGAGGCGGGGCTGCTCGGTGCCGGTCCGGAGAGACGGCTTTAACCTGGAGGAATGGGCAGTGACTTGGTCACGGTGTTCCTCTGCGGCGATGTGATGCTCGGCCGCGGTGTCGACCAGATCCTGCCGTATCCCGGAGACCCGACGCTGCGCGAGGGCTACGTCCACGACGCCCGCGTCTACGTCGAACTGGCCGAGGCGGCGAGCGGCCCCATACCCCGCCCGGTCGACTTCACCTGGCCGTGGGGGGACGCACTGGAGGCGCTCGACGAAGCGGCGCCCGACGCCCGTGTGGTGAATCTGGAGACCGGTGTCACCCGGCACGACACCTTCGCACCCGGTCAGGGAATTCACTACCGGATGAACCCCGCGAACCTGCCCTGCCTGGCCGCCGGCCGCCCCGACGTCTGTGTACTGGCCAACAATCACGTCCTGGACTTCGGCCACCCCGGACTGGCCCAGACGCTCGACGCCCTGGCGGCCGCGGGGCTGCGGACGGCAGGGGCGGGCGGGGACGCCGAGGCGGCGATGCGTCCGGCGGTCGTGCCCGTGGGCGGCGGCCGCCGGGTCCTGGTCTTCTCCTTCGGCATGGCGTCCAGCGGGATCCCGCGCACCTGGGCCGCGACCGCAAGCCATGGCGGGGTGCACTTCATGGCCGGGCCCTCGGTTGCGGAGGCGGCCGCGATGGCCGCGCGGATACGGCAGGTGAAGCGGCCGGGCGATGTGGCGGTGGCCTCGGTCCACTGGGGTTCCAACTGGGGCTACGCCGTATCCCCCGAGCAGGTTGTCTTCGCCCATGCGCTCATCGACGGCGGGGTGGATGTCGTGCACGGGCATTCCTCGCACCACCCCCGCCCTCTGGAGGCCTACCGGGGGAAGCTCATCCTCCACGGCTGCGGTGACTTCATCGACGACTACGAGGGCATCACCGGCTACGAGCACTACCGGGACGACCTGCGCCCCCTCTACCTCGCCTCGCTGGAGCCGGACACCGGAGCGCTCCACGAGCTGCGCGTGATCCCCCTGCAGGCCTGGCGGATGCGCCTGCGGCACGCCGCACCCGCGGACGTCCGGTGGCTGCGGGCGGTCCTCGACCGGATCGGCCGCGGCTTTTGCCCGTGCGTCGCCTCCGCGCCGCAGGGCCCGCTCATCCTCCGCCCCTCGCCCTGACCGGACGGCGAGGGGCTCCGCGGCCGCGTGTGGTGCGGGGCCGGCTAGCGCCCGGCGACCGCGGCGGCCAGGGCGAGGATCCGGCGGGCGTCCTCGACGTGCAGGTTCTCGATCAGCCGGCCGTCGACGGTGACGACTCCGCGCCCTTCACGGGTGGCCAGGTCGAACGCGTCGATGATCCTTTGCGCCCGCTCGGTCTCGGCTTCTGACGGGGCGAACACCTGGTTGCAGGGGGCGACCTGCGACGGGTGGATGAGCGTCTTGCCGTCGAAGCCGAACTGCCGCCCCTGGACGCACTCGGCCTCGAACCCCGCCGCATCCCGCACGTCGTTGTAGACGCCGTCCAGGATCGCCTTGCCGGACTCGCGGGCCGCCAGCAGTGCCAGCGACAGCCCGGTCAGCAGCGGCGCCCGGCCGGGGACGTGTTCGGCGTGCAGCTCCTTGGCCAGGTCGTTGGTGCCCATCACCAGCACGGTGAGCCGTTCGCTCGCGCCGGCCACCGCACGGGCGTCCAGCATCGCCCGCGGCGTCTCGACCATCGCCCAGATCGCCGTACGGTCCGGGGCGCCGGCCGCCTCCAGCGCCCGCTCCACCTCCCGTACGGTCGCGGCGGACTCCACCTTGGGCACGACGACCGCGTCCGGGCCTGCCTCGGCGGCGGCCCGCAAGTCGTCGGCGTGCCAGGCGGTGCCGGGCCCGTTGACCCGGATCGTCACCTCGCGGTAGCCGTACTCCCCCGAGGCCGCCGCGGCGGCGACCCGCTTGCGGGCGTCGGCCTTCGCGTCGGGGGCGACGGCGTCCTCCAGGTCGAGGATGAGCGCGTCGGCGGGCAGGGACTTGGCCTTTTCCAGGGCACGTTCATTGGCGCCCGGCATGTAGAGCACGGAACGGCGCGGCCGCAGGATCGCATCGGACATGGGAGCTACTCCTCGTTCTGCCGGGACTCGGCCGCCGCGTAGGCGTCACGCAGCTCGGGGTCGCGGGCGGCGAGCGCGTCCGCGAGTTCGGCGACCACCTGGCACTGCTTGTACGTGGCGTCGTCCTGCATCTTGCCGTCGATCATCACCGCGCCGGTGCCGTCGCCCATCGCCGCGATGACCCGGCGGGCCCAGGCGACCTCGGCGGGTGCGGGCGAGAAGACCTTCTTCGCGATGCCGATCTGCACCGGATGCAGGCTCCACGCGCCGACGCAGCCGAGCAGGAAGGCGTTACGGAACTGGTCCTCGCAGGCGGTGGTGTCCTTGATGTCGCCGAACGGCCCGTAGTACGGCAGGATCCCGTGCGCCGCGCAGGCGTCGACCATGCGCGCGATCGTGTAGTGCCACAGATCCTGCTGGTAGGTGGCCCGCGGCGCGTCCGGGTGCTCGGTGTGCGGGTCCTCGCGGACGAGATATCCGGGGTGGCCGCCGCCCACTCGGGTCGTCTTCATCCGGCGGCTCGCCGCCAGGTCGGCGGGGCCCAGCGAGATGCCCTGCATCCGGGGGCTGGCGCCGGCGATCTCCTCCACGTTGGCGACGCCGGAGGCGGTCTCCAGAATGGCGTGCACCAGGATCGGCCGCTGGATGCCGGCCTTCGCCTCCAGCTGGGCGAGCAGCCGGTCGACGTAGTGGATGTCCTCGGCGCCCTCCACCTTCGGCACCATGATCACGTCCAGCTTGTCGCCGATCTCGGTGACCAGCGTCAACAGATCGTCCAGCGCCCACGGCGAGTCGAGACTGTTGATCCGCGTCCACAGCTGCGTGGCGCCGAAGTCGGTGGCCTTGGCGATCTCCACCAGACCGGACCGGGCGGCTTCCTTGCGGTCCGCGGCGACCGCGTCTTCCAGATTGCCGAGCAGTACGTCAACAGTGGGGGCGATGGACGGCACCTTCGCCGCCATCTTCGCGTTGCCCGGGTCGAAGAAGTGGATCATCCGGGACGGCAGGAACGGCACTTCCCGCACCGGCGTCGGCGCACCGACGGCCAACGGGCGGAAGAAGTCCTTCGGAGAGCGCATGCAGTCTCCCTGGTCGGATCGAGGGGTGCAGGCCTCCGACGGGCATCCGGCGGTGGCCATCGGGCCCTCACTCTAGGCGCGCGGCGGGCCGACGTTACCGGGCAGTATGTGTGCCGTTGATCACGGACGGCGAGGGGTGTCGCCTCGTCGCCGGGCCGGTCGCGCGGGCCTGCGCGGCGCGGGGTTCCTGCCCCGCCTGCGAGTCGCACCCGGGCCTGCGGCCTGCGGCCATGACAACGGCCCCGGCATCTTCACACCGGGGCCGCCCTTCCGGGTCGTTGCACGTGAGAGTGCGCGGACCCACCTCAAGGGTAGCTTCACAGGGACCGTTCCGGCATACCGTACTTTTCGGGGTGAAGGCCACTCGGTGGCCCGGAACGGTCCGGGCGCTGTGTCAGCCACCCTCCTCCTCTTCGGCCTCCATCTGGCGAAGGCCGCGGTGGGTCAGCGTGACCATGGCGGGTGTATTGCCTGCCGCCCAGTCGACCGCGATCAGGTCCTCGCCCACCAGATAAGTACAGGCGGCGGCCAGGTCCTGTTCGTCGATCGCGAGATCGTCGCGCAGCTTCGTGCCGGTGACTCCCAGCAGGCGGTTGCCTTCCGTGGCCTCGTAGAGCGCCTCCATCACCTTCTCGCGGTAGGTCTTCCGCTCGCGGAGTGTTGCCATGACTCCCGCCCTTTCTGCTCGGCGTCCGCGCGGCCCGTCCACGAAGGCACGGCGGCTCAGATCTCGTCCGTCTGCGGTCCGTTGTCCCCGGATGACCGGCCGGACGCCAGCCATGACCGCGCGGGCCGGGCCGGGCGGGTGGCGTCCACGGTGAAGTGGAGGCGGGTGGCGCCGTCGCTGCCCGCGGGGTAGCTGCGCTGTTCGGTGGTGGCGTAGCAGCGGCGGAGGGTTTCCGCGACGTGGCGGGCGGTCTCGGGCGATGCGGCGACGATACGTACCTCGGCGCGCCCGGCCGCGGGCAGTCCTGCCGCAGGTTCCGTGGTCTGCGCGGATTCCATGGTGGCCTCCTGACCAGGGCGTGGTGCGGCACCGCGGCGGATGCGGCGCGGCCGACGTGGTCCGGTGGTGTCACGCCCCGGGCCCCAGGTCCTGGGCAGGCCGCTGACGCCCGCGGCCTCCAAGGCCGGTCCTGGCAGGGCGTCGTCGAAGGTGAAGGCGGCGATCCGGGCGTCGTGCTGGGCATTGAGCAGAAGGATCAGGTACATCCCGGCAAGGATCATGGCGATGATCACGGCCACGGTGATGACGGTTTCCACGTCCTCACCCCCTTCGGACGGAGCCCGCGACCCCGATCGGTTCCCCGGCCAGGTCCCCGGCCCCGGCGGACGCAGCCCCGCCTTCGGACTCCCACGTCTCCTCCCCGCCGCGCGTCTCCCGTACGTCGCGCGCCATGCCCTCGTTGGCCATCAGCATGCCGGCGGTCAGGAGGCTCCCCGGGACGGCTGCGGCGGCCATCAGCCGCGCGGCGGCGGCCGGATCGGTTTCCGGTGGGACCACCAGCAGGTCCCAGCGGCCGACGGTGTAGGAGAGCAGGATCAGCTTGTGCGGGTCCTGCTCGGCCGCGAACCAACCCACGTGCACCGTATGGCCGTTGACCGGCACGCTGCGGGGGATCACGGGCCAGTGCGCCGGGTTCACCGTGACATGCGTGATCCGGCCCCAGCGCTTGTCCAGCGCATCCGTCAGGGCGGGCAGCTCGCGGAAGAGGTCGGAGGAGCGCGGCCACCAGGCGCCGTCCAGAAGACCCGGCGGTGCGCCCGCCGGTGTCAGCGACAAGCGGGCGGCCGATGGCGAGGGGGCGCGCTCATGAATTGCTGTCGTGCGGTCGATGGTCACGGTCATGGCGTGCGCCTGCCCCCGGGCCCGTCTTCGTCGACAACTGCCCGGTGTTATTGCTCGCCGGAAATGACACCCGCAGCGGAGCCGGTGTGCGAAATACTCCCGGTCTTTTCAGCCTACTCCGGTCCAAGGCCCATCAACCCCGGCGTGACCAGGCATTTTCCCGGTACGTGGACCCTTTGCCGGCCCTGCGGAACAGGCCGCATGCCGACCCGCGGAGGGCCGGCCCGCGGAGTACGGTGAAGCTACCGAGGACACCTCGCACAGCGGCAGCACGCCGATGTCACCACGGGGGCGTACAGCGGGTGCACAGAACCCGCGGACGGGCACGAACCGTATGGCCGACTCCGACACCCCGCACCTCCCCAGGCTCCTGCCGGAAGCGGTCCAGCAGGCCGTGAAGCCCGGCACGGCTCTCCTGCGGCTCGAGACGACCCGGTCCCGCGAGGGAATTCTCGACGGCGCGTGGTGGCCGCGGTCCCGCGACATCGGCGCCGAGCTGCCCGCCCTGATCACCACGTTGACCGAGCATCTCGGTCCCATCACGCGCGTCGGCCTGGACGCGAGTGCCTGGGAGGAGCTCCCCACCCGGCTGGTCATCGACGACCGGGTCGTGCACATCGACTCGTTCCCGGTCGGTGACGACACGGTCCTCATCACCCGCGGCGACCGGGATCACTTCGCGCTGCTGGTGGTCCCGCCAGAGGCCACGCCCGATGCGGCGCGGGCCGCGATGGCCAGAGCTGTCGAGGCCGACAACGTCACCCAGGCCCAACAGATCCTCATCGACACCGGCACCAATCCACCGCGCCCGAGCTCCACGGCAGACGCCAGGACCGGCCAGGAGCGCACCGATTCGGCCTGACGGCCTCCTGTCGCCCGATTCCGGGCTGTGCCACGTCGCCGCTGATGTACGTTTCGCCCCGCATCCCCGCATCCCCGCATCCCCGCATCGCCTCACCGCGCACCCGGGTAGGATCCGCCGCCGCTATAGGACCGAACCTGTCCTATAGCGGGCTTAGCGTGAGCGTCACTGCTGCTGCCGTTCGGTTTCGGGCCGGCCGTCGCAGGCGGGGACACGCCGAGAAGGGCCGAGAAGGAGAGTGAGGAGAGGGATGAACACGAACCGCGAGGTGCAGCCCGTTCCGTCCGGTCTGCGGACCGTCACGCCGTGGGTCATCGCCCGGGACACGGGCAAGCTGATCGACTTCCTGGTGGCGGCGTTCGGCGCGGTCGAGGAGGCCCGGGTCCACAACGAGGACGGCACGATCGGGCACGCGGAAGTCCGTATAGGCGACTCGCTGGTCATGCTGTTCGAAGCGAAGGACACCTGGCCGCCCACGCCCGCCTTCCTGCGGCTGTACGTGGCGGACGGGGACGCCGTCCACCGGCGGGCACTTGCGGCCGGCGCCACCGCGGTGACGGAGATGACGGAGCTCTTCTTCGGCGACCGGGTGGGGCGGGTGCGGGACGCCTGGGGCAACGTCTGGTGGATCCAGACCCATGTGAAAGACGTCCCGCCCGAGGACATGTGGCCCCTGGCCCAGGAACCGGCGCAGGCCGAAGCCATGCGGTACGTCCAGACCTCACTCGACCGGGAACTCAGCAGCCGCCAGGGCGCATGAGCACGGTGACCGGCCGCTCCCGGCCTCGGGCCGGCGAGCGGGCCCCGGACAGCGAACAGCCCCGGGCCGCCGGCCCGGGGCTGTTCGCCGGAGCCGGTCAGCGCATGCGGAGGCCGGCGGACGAGGACAGCGGAGCCATCAACCCACGCACACAAGTCCCAACACACACAGGTGCGTTGGCGATGTCGGATCGGCTGACGGCGTCGTCGGCGCGGGGCTCGCCGGAGACGTGCCGGCGTCGGAGTGTCCGCTGGAGGCGGGGGCGGTCGTCTCCGGTGCTGCCGCCGCCGCTGGTGCCGAGCCGGCGGCGTGGTCTACGTGCGCACTCCTGGCCGGCCGGGACGTCGTGTGCGGCGCCGCGCCAGGGTGGGCCGCGAGGGGGCGGGCCGGGGTGGCGGACTTCGACTGCGGGCTCGTCGCGGCATGGGCAGGCGTGGCAGCGGAGGTGTTCTGCTGCCGGCCGGTGGCCATGGACGGGCGAGCGCCGGGATGCCGCGAAGCCCGGGAGTCCGAGTGCTCCGATGCCGCGTCTGTGGCCTCCGTCCCGGGCGTGGCCGCGGTCTCCGGCTCCGGCGCCGCGGCCGCCTGCGTCTGGGTGGTGGAAGCCTTGTTCGGCATCAGAGCGACGGTCAGGGCACCGCCGGCAAGGGCAAAGGCCGTCGCGGCCGTGGCCCGGCGGCGGTGCTTCTTCCAACGCGCCAGCTGCCGACGCCGAGCCGCCCGGCCCTGGCCGGTGGCCGCGGCGCCTTCGAAGCCGCTGGACGCGTCGGCGCCAGAGGTGCCCGCCGGTACGTCGTCGAACACGCCGCTGGTCATCGACGCGGCCTCGGCCATCGGCGCGGTCTCGGCGATCGGCGCGGTCTCGGCGATCGGCGCGGTTTCGGCGTGCCGGGTGCCGTGGTGGGGCGCCGACGCGGCGGTTTCCTGCGCTTCCTCCGCGCGCCAGGCATCCCACATCGTCGCGGCAGCGGGCGCCGCGGTGTGGTGACGGTGGGCGGGCGGGGCTATGTCCGGTGCGTAATCGCCGCACCCGGGGCATACGAGTGCCCCGTTGAGACTCCGGCGGCACGACAAGCAGTAGTCCATCTGCGATCTTTCTGTGCTGACTGCGCCGCCAGGGGTGCCGGCGGCGTTTTCGCGTTCGCACGCGGGATCGAGCGGCCAGTCACGCTAACGGCACTGGCCGAAGGCAGCGCGCAGAGCTCGTGATGCTTCCGTGGAGATTTCTTGGTGATGCCTCGCCTACTCCGGACATGTCCCGACGAATGCCGGGATGCGGGGCTGGACTTGGCGCCCCACTTTCTGATCTACGCGCCCCTCCGGAGGGGCGGCCGAAGGTCGGCGGGTCCAGGTGCCGGTATCCGGCGCAGGCGGGGAGTCGCGTGTGGCAGTGGTCCATCCCGCCGTGCGTGCGCCGGGCAGGAGCGTGGCGGCCCCCGGCGCATATTGGTCTAGTCCTCATTTGGTCCAGTCCATTGACATGCCCTGACCACGGGGCTATCCCATACCCAACACCGCTGCGCACAAGGGCAATTGGCGGCACCCGCCCTCCTCTCCCGCCCTCCTCCTCGCGACCCTCCTCCCGTCCGTCTCCTCACCCTCCTCACAACCTGGACAGACATGAGACGCATGCGCTCCCTCCGGGCCGTCCTCACCGCAGCCGTCACGGCCGTGGCCGCGGCCGGTCTGACCGTCGTGGGCGGTGGCACCGCACAGGCGGCAACGTCCCTGCCGGCCCACGTCTTCGCCCCCTTCTTCGAGTCATGGACCGGCGAGAGCCCCGCCGCGCTGGCCGCCCGGTCCGGCGCGAAGCACCTGACGATGGCGTTCATCCAGACAGCCGCCAAGGGCTCCTGCACGCCGTACTGGAACGGCGACAGCGGGCTGCCGATCTCCCCTGCCGCATTCGGCGACGACATCAAGACCATCCAGGCGAACGGCGGAGACGTCATCCCCTCGTTCGGCGGCTACAGCGCGGACACCACCGGTACCGAGATCGCCGACAGCTGTACGGACGTCAGCCAGATCGTCGCCGCGTACGAGAAGGTCATCACGACGTACGACGTCGCGCGGCTCGACATGGACGTCGAGGTCGACTCGCTGGACAACGCCACTGGTATCGACCGGCGGAACAAGGCCATCAAGCAGGTCCAGGACTGGGCGGCGGCCAACGGGCGCAAGCTCGAGGTCTCCTACACGCTGCCGACCACGACCCAAGGCCTCGCCGCCAGTGGGCTCGCCGTTCTGAAGAACGCGGTGAGCAACGGCGCGCGGGTGGACGTCGCGAACATCATGACGTTCGACTACTACGACAACGCCACCCACAACATGGCCGACGACACCCGGACCGCGGCCCAGGGGCTGCACGACCAGCTCGCCCAGCTCTACCCGGACCGGACCTCCGCCCAGGTGTGGGGCATGATCGGCATCACCGAGATGCCAGGGGTCGACGACTTCGGCCCGGCCGAGACCTTCACCCTGGCCAACGCCGCCCAGGTCTACGACTGGGCGGTGTCCAAGGGCATCAACACCCTCTCGTTCTGGGCGCTTCAGCGGGACAACGGCGGATGCCCCGGAGGTCCGGCCGCGGACAACTGCTCCGGCATTCAGCAGAACACCTGGGATTTCACCCATGCCTTCGCGCCCTTCACCAGCGGCGGCACGGCCCCGGCGAACGATTTCTCGGTGACGGCCACCCCCGCGTCCGGGTCGGTGGCCGCGGGCGGCTCGGCCACCACCACGGTGCGGACCGCGGTGACGGCAGGGGAGGCGCAGACGGTGAACCTTGCCGTCAGCGGGGTCCCCGCGGGTGTCACCGCCTCACTCAGCCCCGCCTCGGTGACGGCGGGCGGCTCCTCGACGCTCAGCCTTGCCACGACCTCCGCGGCAGCCTCGGGCACGTACCGGGTCAGCGTCACGGGTTCGGGCGCCGCCGGCACTCACACCACGACCTACGCCCTGACCGTCACCGGCGGGAACGGCAACCAGTGCACGGCCGCCTCTTGGGCCACCGGCACGGTCTACACCGGCGGCCAGGAGGTCTCGCACAAGGGCCACAACTGGAAGGCCAAGTGGTGGACGACGGGCGAGGAGCCCGGCACCACCGGCGAGTGGGGCGTCTGGCAGGACCTCGGTGCCTGCTGAGGAGGACGAGGAGTACGGCCGGCGAGCCCGCCGTACCGAAGTCCGGCCCGGCTGCGCCCGTCGCCCGTGAAGCCGTACGTACGCCGGAACTTGACCGCAAAGTAAAGGAACAGTAAAGGGCTTGTTAGGGTGATCTGTCCAAGAGTTCTTTCGAAGGACTGCGCATGACGATGCCCGAACACACCCCCAGCCCGGACCCCTGGGCCCCGCCGCCCGACGGGCCTGTGCTCGACCGGCCGCGGTTCGACTACCCGGGGCCGATTCCTCCGGCCCCCCACCAGGTGGGCAATGGCCTTGGCGTCGCCTCGCTGACCATCGGCATCATCGGCACGGTCCTCGGTCTCGTCCCGTTCCTGTTCTGGATATCGGGCCTCCTCGGTGTGCTCGCCCTGATCTTCGGCCTGGTCGGCCACAGCCGGGCCCGCAAGGGCCTGGCCGCGCACAAGGCGATGGCCCTCGCCGGCACGATCCTGGGCGGCCTCACGCTGGTGCTGGCGATCGCCGGCCTGATTCTCACCGTGCTGCTCGTGAAGCACGCCGCCGACAAAGCCAGGGACGAGTTCCGCAACAGGCACGCCCCCTCCGCCGCCCCCTCGGCCCCGGACGCCGACAAGCCGTTGCGGTTCGGCGAGCCGCGGAAGTACGAGGACGGAATCACGGTCACCATCGGCAAGCCCGCGCCGTACGAACTGGGCGGCTTCGCCGTCGGTCACGAGAAGGGCGATCTGGCGGTCCAGTGGAAGGTCACGATCGTCAACGGCAGCAAGAAGCCGATCGACATCATCAGCGCGCTGCCGACCGTACGGGACGCCGATGGCGTGTCGGCGGGAAGCATCTTCGACGGCGGCGGCGCGACCGAGCCGTTCTCCGGCAAGCTGCTGCCCGGCAAGCAGGCGGTGAGCCGGTTCACCTACTCCGTCTCCCCGAAGGGCGCCAAGGAGGTCCAGCTGGAGGTCGCCCCCGACACCCGGCACGAGGACGCCATCTGGATCGGCCCGGCGGGCTAGGGCCTGTCCGGTGGATCAGGGTCTGGGCGGATCCAGGCGCCGCCCCGGCTTGCCGGAGCGGAATGACCGACGACGCTGCGAGGTGAGGTCCGCGACGTATCTGTGTGATCTGGTCGCGGACCTCACCGGCATACCTGCCGCACTCGACGTGCATTCGGTCAGAGGCGGCGCACCCGAGCAGCGATCCCATGACCGAGCAGAAGGTAAATCACGGCGGGTAGACCGTAATTGAGGAAAATCCGCAGACCTTCGACCTTCATGGTGAAGATGTCCTGGGACCAGCCGGCGAGCCAGTCGGCCATACCGTGGACAAAGCCGACGAAGGCATTTCCCTCGTTGGCCTCGAGCAGGTAGAGCAGGATCCACAGCGCGAGAAAAGCTGCGGCGATGTCCGCGATCGTGTGGATTATCAACGCTGCCCGGTTTGCACCGGCGCCGTCCCGATTACGCCTGGGGGCGTCCGGGTTGGGGCCATAGGGGCTGTAGGTGTCGTTTACGGGCATGGGTTCATGGGGACTGTTCATGCCCTCCTTGCTTGCCTCGCGCGAATGCGCGAAACCAATGTCAAACCTGCGATTTCATATCGGTTTTCGGATCTTGACTCGCGCCTCGGGATTTGCCGCGGGTGCCGGTGTCCCCATTTCGCGGAGTGCCCTACGCGGACCGGTCCGAACGCCGCATGCACGCAACCCGGTTCAGCGCTATGAGCGCTGCGGCGGCCCGGCGCCGGCCGGTCAAGGGCCCGTTCCGTAGGGCGGGCACCGGTACGCACACCACCGTCAAGACGGTGAACATCTCCAGCGTTGTTGGCTGGAAGACCACGGTCGCCGCGTCGCCGCGACACCCCGCCACCGCCGCATCACGACCGCTGCCCGCTGCCCACAGCCGGCAGTCCGGAGTCCGCTGCCCGGCACCACGTCCCAACGCAGCCGTGACCGGGCGCCCCAAGGGCCGTTCGCCGGCTCTTCGGCGGAGCGCTGAGCGCTTTCCACAGGAAAAAGAGGGACGGTATTCCGGATAGCATTTTTGGGGGAATGTTGAATTCCATTCGGAATGTTCAATTCGAAACCAAAAAATGTCCTGGACTGGCGGTCCGGACATATGTGATGATGCTGTAGCCGCGGTACGGGGGCACTTAGGCGGCGAACGGGGGAACGTCAGCTCTTCTGCATTTCTGCGCACGGCCAGGTGCAGTCATTAAACCCATGGGCCCTCGCATTTCGGCGTACGCCAAATTTCTGCATTCCCGCACTCAAGAGCGTTGGGTTCCAGTGATAGCGGAAGAAGTTTATGATCTGGTGCTGGATGACTTGTTCATCCGAGTCGATCACCTAGTACCCGGAAGCTCCGTCTTCCTTAAACTCGAGGGCCTCAATCCGGCAGGCTCGGTAAAGCTCAAGACGGCCATCGCTCTGGTGGCCCAGGCCGAGGAATCGGGCCGCGAATTCCCGCGTACCCGCCTCATCGAATCGACGTCGGGAAACCTCGGCGTAGCTCTCGCCATGGTCTGCGCGGCCAAAGGCTACCGCCTCACGTGTGTGACGGACCCCAACGCCAACGCCCAGTCGGTGCGCCTCATGAAGGCGCTCGGAGCCGAGGTCGTCATGATCGACGTCCGCGACGGCAACGGCGGCTACCTGCAGTCCCGTATCAACTACATCGGTGAACGCCTGGTCCGCGAGCCGGACACGTACTGGCTGAACCAGTACGCGAACCCGGCCGGTCCGCAGGTGCACCGCGACCGCACCGGCCGATCCATCCTCGACGAGATCGGGCATGTCGACTACGCCTTCATCGGGGCCGGCACGACCGGCACGCTGATGGGTTGTGCGGAATTCTTCCGGCAGCACAGCCCGGCCACCCGGATCATCGCCGTCGATTCGGTCGGCTCCGTTTCCTTCGGCGGCCCGCCGGCCCGGCGCCATATCCCGGGACTCGGCACCAGCAGACGCCCGGAAATCCTCGACGAGGAAAAAATCGACGAGGTCATCTTCATCTCCGAAGCGGACGCCGTGGAAATGTGCAGAACGCTTGCCGAAGAACGCGGGCTGCTGCTTGGCGGATCCAGCGGGACGGTGCTCTCCGCGGTCCGCGAAAAGGCCAAGGAGATTCCCGAGGGAAGCGTCGTGGTAGCCGTCTCGCCGGACTTCGGTGAGCGCTATCTGGAGACGATCTACGACGACTCCTGGGTGGCCGACCGATGGCCAGAACTTATGTACCCGGAAATCTCAGAAATTTCTCAGGCCGGCGCCTGAGGAGAGGTGTAATTCTATGTTTGACTTCGATGTGGTGGCCGGCGAGACCGTACGCGAGGTACTGAGCGACAAGCGCGCCGAGGTCCTCGGCATCGTGAGCCAGGCCTATCGCAGCCACGAAGCCGGAGAGAGCGTCAACCCCGACAGCTACTTCCTCCGCTTCCCCGAGAAGCCCGACTCCCGGATCATCGCGCTGCCCGCCTACCTCGGCGCCGACGTCCAGCTCGCGGGCATCAAGTGGATCGCCAGCTTCCCCAAGAACACCGAGGCCGGAAAGCCCCGCGCCTCCGCCGTGCTGATCCTCAACGACTACGAGACCGGCTACCCGATCGCCTGCCTGGAAGCCGCGAACATCAGCGCCGCCCGCACGGCCGCGTCCGCCGCCGTCGCGGCAACCACACTGCGCCCGGCCGGCTTTGAGGGCACCCGTATCGCGGTCGTCGGCGGCGGCGTGATCGCCCGCAACATCTGCGACTATCTCCACGCCGCCGGCTGCGCTCCCGACGCGTACATCGTGCACGACCTCCACGAGGAGTCCGGCCAGGCCCTGGTCGACCATCTGCGCACCACCCAGCAGCGCCCCGCGTCGTTCGCCGCTGACCTGGGCACCGCGCTGGAGGCCGAGACCGTGGTCTTCGCCACCACCGCGCTCGAGCCGTATGTCACCACGCCGTTCAAGCCCGGCCAGGTCGTGCTGAACATCTCGCTGCGGGACCTCGCGCCCGAGGTGGTGCTGGAAGCGGACAACATCGTCGACGATGTGGATCACTGCCTGAAGGCCAACACCTCGCCCCACCTGGCCGAGCAGCTGACCGGCTCACGGGACTTCGTGACCGGCACGCTCGCCGGAGTCCTGAACGGCGAGGTCTCCTTGGCGGCGAACCGGCCGGTGATCTTCTCGCCGTTCGGCCTCGGCGTCCTCGACCTGGCGGTCGGCGCATACGTCCTGGAGCAGGCCCGCGCCGCGGGCTCGGCCATTGCCGTCCCCAACTTCTTCGGGGAGACGCGCCGATGGTGACCAGGGAGCAGCACCCCACGCTTGCCATCGTGGGAGCCGGATCGCGTGGACTGGGCATCGTGGAACGGCTGGTCAGCCACTGTCTGGCGGAGCCCTTCCCGCTCACCGTTCACCTCGTGGACCCCCAGCCCCTCGGCCCCGGCTTCCACCGCGCGGACCAGCCCGACTATCTCCTGCTCAACACCGTGTGCACGCAGGTCACCGCCTTCGCAGACGAAGAGATGGTGGACGGGCCCACGCGGGTGGGTGGCCCCTCCTTGTACGAGTGGTGCCGTGAAAAGGAGCTGGGCCTGGGCGACGACGGCTACACCGTCCGGGCGGGGGACGGACGGGAGATCCGGCCGAACGACTTTCTGCCGCGCCGGCTGCTGAGCGAATACCTCACCTGGGCTGCCGACCGCATCGTCGCCGCGGCGCCCGCCGGCTTCACCCTGATACGGCACGCCACGACAGCCACCGACATCCAGCCCGGCCCCGACGGCGGGGAGACCGTCGTCCTCGACGACGGCACCCGCCTGGAAGCCGACGCGGTTTTCGTGACCGTCGGACACCACTCGCTCCACCTGCCCTCCGAACCGGCGGCTGAGCCACGGCTGATCACTCGCCCCTACCCGCTGCCCGAGGCGCTCGAGCGCCTCGCCCCCGGCGACGCGGTCGCGGTCCTGGGCATGGGCCTGACGGCCATGGACGTGATCGCCGCCCTGACCCTGGGGCGCGGCGGCCGGCACGAGCCGGCGGAGGACGGCGGCCTGCGTTACGTACCCAGCGGCCGCGAGCCGCGGATCGTGCTGGCCAACCGTTCCGGGATGCCCTCGCGCAGCCGCCCGTACCTCAACCCGGGCCGGGCCCGCTTCGCCCCGCTCGCGCTGACGCCGGACCGGCTTCTGGCCCTGCGCCAGGTGCGCGAGGGCGGCCGGCTCCAGTTCGCCGAAGACGTTCTGCCGTTGGTCGAGGCCGAGATGGAACTGGCCTACTACCGGGCCGTCCTGGCCCAAAAGACCGGCGACGCCGGAGAAGCGGGCGAGGAACTGGCCCGCCGGGTCGACCGGTTGGGCTGTGACGGCGCGCTGGCGTCCGTACGGGCGGAGCTGGGCCCCTACCCCTTGCACGGGGTGCTGGCCGAGCGGCTCACCGACCGGCAGTGGCGTGATGCGCCGGAGTACGCCGAGTGGTTCACCGCTCAGGTCGGGGAGGACCTGAGCGAGGCCCGCGAGGGGCTGGGCGTCAGCCCGGTCAAGGAAGCCCTGGAGGTGCTGCGCGACCACCGCGACGCCCTCCGGGCCGTCATCGACTCCCCGGGAGTGGACGACGCCTCGCTGGAGCACTTCTTCGGGGAGTTCACCTCCACGGTCAACCGCGTGGTGATCGGCCCGCAGCTGGACCGGTCGGCGGAACTGCTGTCGTTGCTGGCCGCCGGCGTGCTCCGGCTCGGCCCCGGCCCGCAGCCCAAGGTCATCGCGCCGGCCGGAGCGGGCCCCTGGCGACTGGAGTCCACCTGCCTGGCGCGGCCCGAGACCGTCGAGGTGGAGTACGTCGTGCACGGCCATGTCGCCGAACCGGGCGCGGACCGGCTCCCCGCCTCCCTGCTCGGGCGCCTCGTCGCGGCGGACCGCGTCGCCACCCTGGCCGTCCGCGGCCGCCGGGTCCCGGGGCTCCATGTCACCCGCGAAGGACAGGGCATCGGCCCTGCCGGGGAGGTGCGGTCCGCGCTGTTCTTCCTCGGCCCGCACACCGAAGGGTCCAGCTACTACAACCACTACGTCCCGTCGCCCGGCGCGCCGTCCCGCGCGCTGAAGGACGCCGAACTCGCCCTCCGTACCGCCCTGCCCGCCCTGATCACGAGGACATCATGAGCAACCGCGACACCTACACCCCCTGGACCCGTGAGTACCGCGTCGAGACCCGAGCCGCGCAGGGCGACGGCTGGCGCTGCCCGACGACCGGAGCCGTGCCGCCGCCGGTGAGCATGGGGGCGACCTTCGCCCGCGACGACCAGTACCGCACCCCGGCCGGCCTCGCCTACCTGCGCGACCAGGGCACCCCGGGCTACGAGCAGCTCGAGGGCGTCGTGGCCGGGCTCGAGGGCGGCTCGGATGCGCTGGTGTTCGCCTCCGGCATGGCCGCCGCCACCGCCGTCTTCCAGGTCCTGCCCGCCGGGGCCCGGGTCGTGGTGCCGCAGACCATGTACTTCGGGCTCACCAAGTGGCTGCTGGAGTTCGGCCCGCAGCGCGGCCTGGAGGTCGTACGCGTCCCCATGGACGATCTGGACGCGGTGGCCGAGGCGGTGAACGCCGCGCCGACCGCCCTGCTGTGGGCGGAATCCCCGGCGAACCCCACCTGGCTGGTGACCGACCTGGCGGCCTGCGCCGACATCGCGCACCGGGCCGGCGCCCTCTTCGGCGTGGACAACACCGTCCCCACCCCGGTGCATGCCCGGCCCTTCGATCTCGGCGCCGACCTGATCATGCATTCCGGGACGAAGTACCTCAACGGCCACAACGACGTGGTGGCCGGGCTCCTCGTGGCCGCGCCGGCGCTCACCGACGAGCAGCAGGCCCTGTGGGAGCGGCTGCGCCTGCACCGCCGCCTGACCGGTCCGATCCTCGGCCCCTGGGAGACGTATCTGCTGATGCGCGGGATACGTACGCTCTACCCGCGCATGCGCCAGATCTCGGCCACCGCCATGTCGCTGGCCGAGCACTTCTCCGAGCACCCGCTGGTGAGCCGGGTCGCCTACCCCGGCCTGCCCACCGACCCGGGGCACGAGGTCGCCGCCCGGCAGATGACCGGCGGCTTCAGCGGAATGCTCTCGCTGCACGTCGCCGGGGACTGGAAGCGGTCGCTGCGCGCGGCCGAACACTGCGAACTGTTCATCCGGGCCACGTCCTTGGGCGGTGTGGAAAGCCTGATCGAGCACCGCTACACCTTCGAGGGAGCGGGTAGCACTTCCCCCAAGGACATGCTCCGGCTGTCCATCGGACTCGAGGACCCGGCCGACCTCGTGGCCGATCTGGAGCAGGCACTGGAACGCGCCGCGAAGGACGTATCTTGAGCTCCGAGACCAGCAGCACCAGCACTACTGACGACACCAGCACCACCGGGGGCATCGGCACCACTGACGACGCCAGTACCACCGGCAGCGACACCGACACCACCGGCACCGTCGACGCATCCACCGCCTCGTCGCCCGCCCCCGCCCACCCGTCGGAATCGGTCGGCTCACCGGGCCCGCGGCTGTTGCGCGACATGTCGCTGTCCGCGGTCCTCGCCGGCTTCGTGGCCGTCGTGGTCTCGTACTCCGGACCGCTGGTCATCGTGCTCGCCGCCGCCGCGGCCGGGCATCTCGACAAGGCGCAGACCGGCTCCTGGGTCTGGGCCATCTCGATAGGCAGCGGCCTGACCTGCATCGGGCTCAGCCTGCGGACGAAGATGCCGGTCATCACCGCGTGGTCGACGCCCGGCGCCGCACTGCTGGTCACCAGCCTGGGGGCCTACTCCTACGCGGAGGCCATCGGCGCGTTCCTCGTCACCGGCGTGGTGATCACCCTGGTCGGACTGACCGGGGTGTTCGGGTGGCTGATGCGGCAGGTGCCCACGGCGGTGGTCTCCGCCATGCTCGCGGGCATCCTCTTCTCCTTCGGCACCGGCGTCTTCGCCTCGCTGAAGACCGCACCGTGGATCGCCGGGGCCGTCCTGCTGGTCTACCTGCTCGGCAAGCGATGGCTGCCCCGGTACGCGGTACTGATCGCGCTCGCCGCGGGCGTGGTGGCCGGCGCCGCCACCTCGCGCCTGGACATTCACCTGGACAGCATCGAGCTGGCCCGCCCGGTGTTCACCACGCCCGCGTTCTCCGTCGCCTCGCTCATCGGCATCGCGGTGCCCATGATCCTGGCGACCCTGGCCTCGCAGAACGCCCCCGGTATGGCCGTGCTCACCGCGTCCGGCTACAAGCCCAAGGACCGGCTGCTCATCGGCTCGACCGGCCTGGTCTCCACCGCGCTCGCCCCCTTCGGGTCGCACGCCATCAACCTCGCGGCCATCACCGCGGCGATCTGCACCGGCCCCGAATCCCATCGCGACCCCAAGCGCCGCTACATCGCCGGCATCGCATGCGGCGCCTTCTACCTCCTGATCGGGGCCTTCGGGACCACCCTGGTGGTCTTCTTCGCGGGCCTGCCGAAGGAGTTGGTCGCCGCCATCGCCGGAGTCGCCCTCTTCGGGGCACTGGCCGGTGGTCTGAGCGGCGCGGTCAAGGAGGAGAAGGACCGGGAGGCCGCCCTGATCACCTTCCTGGCCACCGCCTCGGGAGTCACCCTCTTCGGCATCGGCTCGGCCTTCTGGGGGCTGGTGTTCGGTTTCTCGGCCCATCTCGTACTGACCCGCTGGCGCAGCACCCGAACCACCGACAAGTGACCCACACCGGAAGCGGCACCTGACCGCACCGGAACCGTCAACTGATCCGCAACCGAAAGACGGCCGCCCCGGCCCCCCGACCGGGGCGGCCGTCGGCCGTCCATGTCCCCATGCGCCCATACGCCGACGGGACCATACGCGCACGGGCCCATACGCCCATGTGCCCTCACACACCAGGACGTTCCCATGAGCAAGCCCGTCATCCTCCTCGCCGAACGACTCTCTCCCGCCACCGCCGACGCCTTCGGTCCCGCTTACGAGATCCGCCACTGCGACGGCACGAACCGCGCTGAGCTCCTGAAACATCTCGCCGACGCAGACGCTCTGCTCGTGCGCAGCGCCACGCAGGTCGACGCCGAAGCCATCGCCGCCGCACTGGTGTTGAAGGTCATCGGCCGGGCCGGTGTCGGGCTCGACAACATCGACGTACCCGCCGCGACGGAAGCCGGTGTGCTGGTGGTCAACGCCCCCACCGCCAACATCGTCAGCGCCGCGGAGCTGACCTGCGCGCTGCTCCTCGCGGTGGCCCGCAATGTTCCCCAGGCGGACGCCACACTCAAGAACGGCCGCTGGGAGCGCGGCCGGTTCACCGGCACCGAGCTGTCCGGGAAGGTCCTGGGGGTGGTGGGGCTGGGGCGTATCGGGCTGCTGGTGGCCCAGCGGATGGCGGCCTTCGGCATGGAGGTGATCGCCTATGACCCGTACGTGACGCCCGAGCGGGCCGTGGCACACGGCATCGAGCCGCTGCCGCTCGACGAACTCCTCGCACGCTGCGACTTCCTCACCGTCCACCTGCCCAAGACCGCGGAGACCACGGGACTGATCGGGCGCGAGGAACTCAAGAAGGTCAAGCCGTCGGTACGCGTCGTCAACGTCGCCCGTGGCGGCATCGTGGACGAGGACGCCCTGTACGAGGCCCTGGTGGAGGGGAGGGTGGCCGGTGCCGCGCTCGACGTGTACGCCAAGGAGCCCTGCACCGACTCGCCGCTGTTCACCCTCGAAAACGTCGTCGCCACCCCGCATCTCGGTGCCGGCACCGTGGAGGCGCAGGAGAAGGCGGGCGTGTTCGTGGCCCGGTCCGTAGCCCTCGCGCTGAAGGGCGAGCCGGTGCCGGACGCGGCCAACACGCCGGAGCGGGCGCTGAGTCTGCGGTCGTAAAGCCCCCGCCGCTTCCGGGGCCGGGTCCGCGCGGGTCCGCGTGGGCCCGCAGCCGCCGCCAGTGCCGGTTCACTCCTTGGCCTTCTTCGCCCTGCTCGCCTCGCCGGCCCTTGCCGGCTCGCCTCCCCTCATGGATAGTTGAGCTATCGGATAGCGGATAGTGCTGCTATCCACGAGGGGAGTCATCCATGTCTTCATCACTTCCGCCTTCGTGGTCTGTGCCGTCGTGGTGGCCTTCGGCTCCATGGCGGTCGTGGCATCGGCCGCTGGTGCTGTTCTCGGCGGCAATGGTGGTGATGGCGGTCGTATCGGCCGTGGGGCTCGTCGCCGACGACCGTGTGCTGGTGGGCGCGCCGATCTGGTTCAAGCCGCTCAAGTTCTCGGTCTCCTTCGTGGCGTACTGCCTCTCCCTGGCCTGGATGCTGTCGCTTCTCCCCCGAGGCCGACGCGTGGGCTGGTGGGCGGGGACGGTCGTCGCGCTGGCCGGCCTCGTCGAGATGGTGATCATCGCCGGGCAGACGATGCGCGGGAAGCGCAGCCACTTCAACCACGAAACGCCCTTCGACGAGGCGCTGTTCAACGTGATGGCCGTCACGGTCGTTATCCTGTGGCTCGGCACGCTCGCCGTCGCCGTGCTGTTGCTCCGCACCCGAATCGCCGACCGTGCGTCCGCCTGGGCGATGCGCTCGGGCATCTTCCTGGCGCTGGCCGGGGCTGCCGTCGGATTCCTGATGACGCAGCCCGCACCGGGGCAGCGGCGCGGCGTCTCCAAGGTGGTCGGCGCGCACAGCGTGGGCGTGCCGGACGGCGGTCCCTCCATGCCGCTGACCGGCTGGTCGACGACCGGCGGAGATCTGCGGATCCCGCACTTCGTCGGCATGCATGCACTGCAGCTCCTGCCGCTGCTGGTCATGGTGCTGACCGCCCTCGCACCGCGCTTCGCCCGCCTTGCCGACGACCGGGTACGGATGCGCCTGGTGCTGCTCGCCTCGGGTGTGTACGCCGCCGCCTTCGCTCTGCTCCTCTGGCAGGCGCTGCGGGGTCAGCCGCTGATCCAGCCGGACGGCGTGACGCTGGGGGCGGCCGGCCTGATCCTGGTGGCCGTCATTCTCGGGACGTACGGATCCCTGCGGGTTCCGACTCCCCTTGCGGGCACGGCAACTGGTGAAGACGTCAGTGCCTCGAAGGAGCTCGTGTCATGACCGGATTCCTCTTCGAGCTCTCCTTCTGGCTGGCCGCACCCGTCTGGCTGCTCATGATCTTCGCCCCCGGGTGGGGCCCGACCGCCCGCATCGCCGGGTCACCGGTGACCGTGGTGCCCGTACTGCTCGTCTATCTCGCGCTCGCCGTCCCGGTGTTCCCCGAACTCTGGACCGCGGTCAGCAGCCCGGACCTCGGCACCTTCCGCGAACTGACGGCACTCGCGGACGGTGCGGGGGCCATCTGGTCGCAGGTCATCGCCTGGGATCTCCTCATCGGGCAGTGGATGTACCGGGAGGCCAGACGGCTCAGGATCCCCGCCCTGCTGATGGGGCCCCTGCTGGTCTTCACGATCCTGCTGTCGCCCTTCGGGCTGCTGGTGTTCCTGGGGCTGCGAACGGCGTGGGCACGGCGTCCGACCCGCGACGACCTCGCGGCTGCCGCGTCCCGCGGAGCCACGCAGGCCGAGCACGGCCCGGCCTCGCCCGCCACAGACGGCTGATCAGCAGCTCGAGCCCGCTTTTGACCCTGGAAACGGCCTGCCGCTTCCTCACCTGCGAGCCGGCCGCACGGCATCATCGACGCCATCACGAAGGCCAGGGTCAACTAAGGAACGCCGGATGAGCATGTGGACCACCAGGCTGGATGCCGCGGGCATTCACGACCCGCAGATACGCGACGACTTCACCCGGCAGCGTTCGCTGGTGGCCCGTTACAAACGCGCGGCCTACACCGCGGTCCTACTGCTCCTGCCGCGCCCCCTGGCCCCCCACTTGATCGCCGCCGTCGCCTTCATGCACCACACCGACAACCTCCTCGACCACGGCCCGCTGCCCCAGCGCGCTGCCGCCTATGCGGCATGGGAGAAAGAGGTGAGCCAGGCCCTGGCCACCGGCATCAGCGACCACCCCGTGATCCGCCCGCTCCTGCACACCGGCGCCTGCCATCCCCAGCTCCTCGGGCATGTCGAGGACTTTCTCCGCACCGCGGCCACCGACCTCGAATTCACGGGCTTTGCCGCGGAGTCGGACTACCAGCGCTACCTCGACCAGTACTCACTGCCCGCTTTTATGCTGGTTGCCTGCCTGCTCGTGTCCGGTGACGAACCTGCCGGCTACCGCGCTGCCTGCCGCGCCTACATAGACGGCAGCCAGCGACTCGACTTCGCCAATGACCTCGCCGAAGATCTGGCCGACGACAGGCTGACCATCCCTCAGGACACCTTGTCGAGCCACGGCGTGACCCGTGAGGACCTCGTACACGCCCAGGAAACCCCCGGAGTCGGTACCCTGCTGCGGCACCTCCTCCAACAGGCCCGCACTGCCCTTGCCGCCAGTCACTGTGTGACCGGGTTCCTGCCGCCCGCCAACCGTCCCTTCGTCCGGGCTCTGATCGCCCTGGAAGAGGCCACCGCCGACGCGGCCGGGGCCAAAGGACCGGGCCTCCTGACCGCCCCCGCACGCCCCGCCGTTTCCGCGATGCTGAAGATCCTCATACGCGAATTCCGCCACACGCGCAGCCTGCGCCGCTCTCGTACCGATTGATCCGCGGGCCCGGTCCTGGGCGCGTCACGCTGCCGGTCAGCCGTCGTCCGACGCGCTGCGCGCGAGTGCCGGCCGGCGCAGCACGGCCGCGGTCGTGACGAGGCCGAGCATGACGATCTCGATGACGGCCTGGACGGGGAGTCCGGCGATGTACATGTCGGGCTTGTCGAACTGCGGGTCGAAGTAGGCGGCGCCGGGGTAGAGGATGGCCAGCGCCTGGCTGACCCAGTAGAGGACGGCAAAGCCGATCGTGGCGTAGAGGTTGGTGCGGGCGTCGCCGCGCCGGCGCCATATGAAGAACAGGGCGGCCAGGGCGAGCAGGGTGCCCATCGCCATGGTCTGGCCGTTGTGGAAGCGGGCGTGCGGGGGCCAGAGCGGGTTCAGTACGTGGGTGTGGTTCCAGTCGGCGACATAGGGCGAGATCGCCGTGAACATCGCGACCAGGGTGAGCAGGATCTTGCCGGTCATGTCCCGGGTCTTGGTGTTCTTTCCGCGGGCGGCGCCGCTCGGGACGGCGGCGGGCTGTGCGCTGCGCTGCGGGTGCTCGGGGGACGGGGAAGCGGACATGGATGTGGCCTCTCGTTGAGTGGGTGCGGGCGAGCTGCCGGCGAGCGGCGGGCAGGCAGGCCGGGGGTGGGGACGGTCCGGCCGGCCCCGGAGTGGGGGCGCGGCCGGTTCCGGGTTATGCCGCGGCGGTTGTGGTGTCCGGGGCGTGTCCGGTCGCGTACCGGTAGGAGGCGGTGATGACCTGCTTGGCCACTGCCAGTTCGGCCCGGTCGCGCGGGGCGTAGAGCATGACGGCGTTGATGCCGCGGTCGTGGAGGGGGTGCTTCTCGCCCCATCCGGAGGTCAGGAACCGGGCGTGGTCGGCCGGGTCCAGGGCCAGGTGGAGGCTGCCGTCGGCGTGCAGGTGCACGAACTCCGCGTCCCAGCGCGGCGGGAAGAGCAACGCGTCGGGGTCCGGGATGTTCCGGCCGAGGAAGACCGCCCAGGTGCTGGGGACGGAGACCTCGCTGTGGCCCGTGGTGATGCCGGGCAGGGTGGTGGCCATCCACTGCCGCAGCTCTTCGCGGATCTGCGGGGGGCTCGTCTGGCTCAGCTGCAGGTGGGGGAGCTCGGGCCCGGTCTCGGGCCGCGTCCCCTCCCGCTCGGGGAGTGTCGGGAACGTCATGGTGCTGCCTCCTTCGCGTCAGGGGCCGGGCCCGTTGCCGGGCGGCGGTCGGACGGGTGTCCGCGGTCCGGCCGGTGCCGGGTCACTGTCTCCCTCCACGTTACTTTCCTCGATATAGTGGTTACCTGGAGGAAAGTGCCCGGTACCTGCCAGGCGCGCAGCGAACGAGGAGGGACCATGGCCGAGCCGGCGAAGCAGGCGTGTCCGATCAATCCGGTGGTTGACCTGCTGTTCAGCCGCTGGACCACCCCGATCGTGTGGGTGCTCGAACATCACGGACGGCTGCGCTTCAACGAGCTGCAGCGGCTCGTGCCGTCCATCACTCCCAAGGTCCTCACCCAGCGCCTGCGCCAGCTGGAACGTGACGGCCTGGTGATCCGCACGTACCACGCGGAGATCCCACCGAGGGTCGAGTACGAGATCAGTGACCTGGGCCGCACCCTGGTCCCGGTCTTCCAGACCCTCCATGACTGGTCCGAGGCGCATCTGCCGCAGGTCACCGCCGCGCGCGGTGCCTACGACACGGCACAGGAGGAAGAGGCGGCCTGGGCGGAGGGCTGAAGCGGGAGGTCGCGCAAGGCCTCGACGCCAAGGTGCGTGCCGCACGTGACGAGACCCTGTCCCGACCCGAAGGGGAATTCGTCCGTCCGCTGCCGCCCCGGCCGTTCCACCGCCGGACAGGCCCTAGCTAGTCAGGCCGCACGGAATCGAGCAGGGCGGCGCACCGGCCGAGCAGGCCGACAAGTGTTGCCCGCTCCTCGTCGGTGAACTCGGCGGCCAGCGCCCGCTCCACCGGTACCGCCCGCGCGTCGGCGTTCTCCATGACGGCGCGGCCCTCATCCGTGAGCCGGGTCTCCAGGACGTTCTTGTGCCACTCGTGCGGAGTGCGCTCGATGAGACCGCGCTCCTGGAGGTTCTTCAGCACCGTGTTCATGGTCGGCGGTGTCACTCCGCACGCCCGCGCCAGCGCGGCGGCCGAGATGCCGGGCCGCTCGGAGCTGTAGAGCAGAGCCGCGTACTGCGGGACCGTCAGACCGGCCGGCTTCAGCGCCGCGTGCTTGGCGCCGTTCAGAGCCTGCTCGGCGCGCTTGATGGAAGAACCGAGGCGCTCGGACACGGGCATGGACGTCATCTCCGCATCGTAACGGCCATAAAGCAGGGAAGCTCTCACCCAGGAATGAACACCCATACGACAATTAGAGTCTTGACGAGAGTTAGAGTTCGAATGTAGCTTCGTGTGCATTCGATCGCATGCGGACGACACTCGCGTGCGCCGGCAACGGGGAGGCACCCACCCATGTCCCAAGCGCTCACACGCCGCGCTCTGATCTCGGCCGCCCTGGCCCTGACCGCCGTCGTCGTGCCGCTCGCCGCCACCGCGAGCGGCCAACCCGCGGCCACATCACCGGCCTCGCACACCGCCGCCCGGCACGACACCCGCGCCCGCGTCTTCACCGCGTACGACCTGCCCGGTGCCCGCGTCTACCCGGAAGGCATCGCCGCCGACCCGCGCACCGGCGACATCTACGTCGGCTCATACGCGACCGGCGCCGTCTACAAGGCGACGCCCGGCCACCGCACCGCCCAGGTCTTCCTGCCGTCCGGCACCGACCGGCGCACCACCGCGAACGGCCTGAAGGTCGACCGCGCCGGCCGGCTGTGGGTCATCGACTCGACCGCCGGCGTCGCCGTCTACGACCTTCACGACCGCAAGCTCATCGCCCGCTTCGACGTGACCGGGAGCGCCAAGTCGTTCGTCAACGACCTGGCGATCGCCCCGGACGGCAGCGCCTATCTGACCGACAGTTACCGGGGTGTCCTCTACCGCGTCACGCCCCGGCAGCTGGCGCGGGCCGCCGCGCACGGCGGGCGTGCCGAGCTGACCACGGCCTACGACCTGGCCGGTGCGCTCCCCAACACCCCGGCCGGCGGCGTCGCACTCAACGGCATCGTGGCCGACCCCTCCGGCCGTTATCTGCTGACCGTCGACATGAACGCGGGCACCCTCTACCGCGTCGACGTCGCGTCGGGCGCGGTACGCCAAGTCGCCCTGCACGGCGGAGACGCGCTGCACGGCGACGGCCTCGAAATGCGCGGCACCACCCTCTGGGTCGTTCACAACGTGACCAACGCCATCAGCCGGTGGAAGGTCGGCGACGATGGCGCGTCCGCCCGCATGGAGCGCCGCATCACCGACCAGGCGCTCCGGATCCCGACCACGATCGTCCACAGCCGCGGCCGGACGCTCGTCGTCCGCTCCCAGTTCGACAAGGGCGGCCCGATGGGCCCCGGGACGCCGCAGCCGTTCACGGTGGCCGAGGCGGACGGCATCTGAACCGTCGTCCCGACGAGGACCTTCATGATCCGCGGCAGGAAAGGGCTGCGCATCTCCTGGTCCGCGCCCGCATCCACCCCACCGTGCCTCTCCGCGAGTTCATAGCTGCGAGGGGGCTTGTGGGCGCCAACTCCGCCCGCCGGCAGGCGCGTTACGGCACGTGCAGGGCGCGCGCTCTACGAGTGGACCGGACAACAGATAAGCCCCAGGTCCCTGACCCGGGGCTTTCGTATGGAGCGGGTGACGGGAATCGAACCAAAGGTTCGTCGGGGTTTCGTCCTCCCGGGTGACCATGAGTGCTCTGACCCCGCGCCCGCTTGGACTGCTGATTCGGTGGACCGGTACAGGCCGTGCCGCGCCGCGATCCGCCCCCGACGGTTGTGTGGTGTGGTGTGGTTCGGCCAGGCACGGCTGGTGCTCGGCCCGTGCCTGCGGAGCCTGGGCGGTGGCCGAGGGGGTCGACGCATTTCCGGTCGAATAGGGGCGAGCGCCGATACTGAATATCTCATGCCGCAACTGCAGAAATGGCCACTGGTGCGGTAAGGGTTTTTTACCCTCTCGAAACCGTCGGGATCATGTGCCGCGCATGGCCGCCAGTACCGTGCTACCGTCGATCTCAGTTGCAGTTGTGGTTCCCAAGACTTGCAAGCGTGCTCGCTGTCGTACAGGGCGGAGCGCTTTCGTATTTCCGGTGTTTATTTCCGGACGGGCAATCAACGCAGCGACACGGAGCCCGCATGGTGTGGGCTCCGGGCACTGCCCCGAAGGAGATATGACATGGCTACTGGCACCGTGAAGTGGTTCAACGCGGAAAAGGGCTTCGGCTTCATCGAGCAGGATGGCGGCGGCGCCGACGTCTTCGCCCACTACTCGAACATTGCTGCCCAGGGCTTCCGCGAGCTGCAGGAGGGCCAGAAGGTGAACTTCGACGTCACGCAGGGCCAGAAGGGCCCGCAGGCCGAGAACATCGTTCCCGCCTGACGCTGACGCGTACATCGTAGCTGGGGCCCGCACCTTGGGGTGCGGGCCCCAGCTCGTTGCTTTTCGGTGTTTCCCGGGTGCCCCGCAACGGCCGCACAAGCGGCGTGCGGGCAGCGAGTTCGATTTCCCGACCGCTATCCCGCGACGGGCAATCCGCCCGGATTCATGATCCGGCAACTGCTTCGCTCTTCTTTGTGGCGTTGCCGGTCCCGCTTCGGCGTGCAGGGGCGACATATTCCGCCCCGCTTCGTTTCATCTCATTTCATCGGTTCGTTCTGGCGATTCTTGTGTGCGGCTTATTGCCGCCGGGAATTCCTCGACGTACCGCATCGAGGAAGGTTCTCCATGAACCGCACAGCTCGCACGAATGACCGCAACTCCCGCTCTGCCGGCTCGTCCGGCTCAGGTCGCGGCGGCTACCGCTCCGGTGGGCCGAACCGCTCGGGCACGGGCCGTTCCGGAGGCCCTGGACGGCGTCCCGCGACTCTGCAGGGAGAGTTCGCCCTGCCCGTCACCCACACTCCCGCCCTGCCCCCGGCCGAGACTTTCGCCGCGCTGGACATGCCGCCGGCACTGCTGGCGGCCCTCGGCGCGGAAGGCGTGTCCGCCCCGTTCCCCATTCAGGCCGCCACGCTGCCGAACTCGCTGGCCGGACGCGATGTTCTCGGCCGCGGACGCACCGGATCGGGCAAGACGCTGGCCTTCGGTCTGGCCCTGCTGGCCCGCACCGGCGGACAGCGCGCCGAGCCCCGCCAGCCGCTGGCCCTGGTCCTGGTCCCCACCCGGGAGCTGGCCCAGCAGGTCACCGACGCACTCACCCCCTACGCCCGGTCGCTGAAGCTGCGGCTGGCCACCGTCGTCGGCGGGATGTCGATCGGCCGGCAGTCCAGCGCACTGCGCGGCGGCGCCGAAGTGGTCGTCGCTACGCCGGGACGGCTCAAGGACCTCATCGAGCGCGGTGACTGCCGCCTGAACCAGGTCGCCATCACCGTGCTGGACGAGGCCGACCAGATGGCCGACATGGGCTTCATGCCTCAGGTCACCGCTCTGCTCGATCAGGTCCGTCCCGAGGGGCAGCGGATGCTCTTCTCGGCCACCCTGGACCGCAACGTGGACCTCCTGGTCCGGCGCTACCTCACCGACCCGGTGGTCCACTCCGTCGATCCCTCGGCGGGCGCGGTCACCACGATGGAGCACCACGTGCTGCACGTCCACGGTGCCGACAAGCACGCCACCACCACCGAGATCGCGGCCCGCGAAGGCCGGTCGATCATGTTCCTGGACACCAAGCACGCCGTGGACAACCTCACCAAGCACCTGCTGAACAGCGGCGTGCGCGCCGCGGCCCTGCATGGTGGCAAGTCCCAGCCCCAACGCACGCGCACCCTGGCCCAGTTCAAGACCGGACATGTCACCGTCCTGGTGGCCACCAACGTTGCGGCCCGCGGCATCCACGTCGACAACCTCGACCTCGTCGTCAACGTCGACCCGCCGAGCGACCACAAGGACTACCTGCACCGCGGCGGACGCACCGCCCGCGCCGGCGAGTCCGGCAGCGTCGTCACCCTCGTCCTGCCCAACCAGCGCCGCACCATGAATCGCCTGATGGCGGACGCGGGCATCACCCCGCAGTCCACCCAGGTCCGCTCCGGCGAGGCCGAACTGAGCCGTATCACCGGAGCCCAGGCACCCTCCGGCATCCCGGTCACCATCGCCGCACCAGTCGTCGAACGCGCCAAGCGCAGCGGCTCTTCCACGCGCGGCCGCCGCAGCCGCCCCGCCCAGGCCCGCCGTGCCGCCGGATCATCCCGAACCGCGACCCCGACGGCGCGGCAGACCTCCTCGGCCCCGGCCGCCTAGGCCGGTCCCGGACGGTCACGCTCAGCTCGTCGGATCACCATCGTCACGGAGGCTTTCGTTGATGCTTCAGAGCTCCCCCCAGGCGGACTGCTCCGGCAAGGCAGCTGGCGACGTCATGACGTCGCCGGGACCACAGGTCGGCGACGACATGATCGTCGACCTGGCGCTGTCCGTCCTCATCGGGGCCCGTGCCGACCATCTCCTCGTCCGTGACGAGGACGGGCGATGTACGGGCCTGATCACCCGTTCCCAGATGACAGCCCACCACCAAGGGGCCTGGTACACCGAGGAGACCCGGTTGCGGGACATCGTCTACGACCGGGGGCCCTTCACTTCGCCCGTGATGTCTGTACACGACGCCGAACGCGCCATGCGCCAACGCGCGCTGCGGGCCTCACCCGTGATCGGTGAGGACGGGCACGCCCTGGGCGTCGTCGTCCTCACCCGTTGATACCTCCCCGCCCGGGCCGGTGATCCGTTTCCGGCTTCTCTTCGACCTTGTAGAGGCACTATGCGCGTCGTCATCGCCGGCTTCCCCTTCAACCTGCTCAAGACCGAGGTGCAGGATGCGATGAAGGGCGTCAAACCCGAACCCGTCACGGGTGAGTCCGTGCTCATCGGCCGCCGCCATTACCCCGTCAAACAGGTCGGGGAGATCATCACCCGGCAGGACCGTCGTGACTTCTCCGCCGGCGAAGTGACCCGAGCTCTGAGCCGCCTCGGCTTCGTGTGCCGCCCGGCTGCCGCGCTCGTGCCACCGACCGGTCTCACGCCACTGGAGACGGCGTCGGCCTTGCTGGGGCACCCGGCCCGAGCCTGACCGGACCGCTGTGGCAATGCAGGCCCGACGGTCCGAGGCTGACCTCCCCACACGGTGTTGCGGGGTGACTCCTGCCGTGGCTACCTGGTTGTCAGCGAGGCCCGACAGTCCGAAGGAGGACGGAAGCTGTGTCCCGCGACGCCGCCGAATCCGGAAGTGTGCCCCTCGCCCCGGTGAGGGGAGAACGTGCTCCAGCCGGCCAACCCCGCGGAGCGCACCGTGACAGTGCCGGGGAGGGCTCTCACCCGGCTGCCGCTCTGGTGGAGCGGGCGGCCGGACTGGTGGAGCCGATCAAGCCGAAGCTTCGTGGCTGGCTCCACGCCGCAACGGTCCCCGCCGCGCTGATCGCAGGCGTCGTCCTCATCAGCCTGGCCCGGACCCCGCAGGCCGCCCTGGCCTGCACCGTGTACTCCCTCACCGCGTTGCTGCTGTTCGGGACGAGCGCCATCTACCACCGCGGCACCTGGGGGCCGCTCGGCGAGGCCGTTCTGCGTCGTCTCGACCACGCCAATATCTTCCTCATCATCGCCGGCACCTGCACCCCCCTGGCCGTGCTCCTCCTCCCTACGGACCAGCGGCCCGTCCTGCTGTGGATCGTGTGGACGGGGGCGCTGGTCGGCATCGCCTTCCGCGTCCTGTGGGTCGCAGCTTCCCGATGGCTGTACACCCCCTGCTACCTGGCCCTGGGCTGGGCACCGGTGCGCTACCTGCCCGACTTCCTGCACACCGGCGGAGCGGCCGTACTCACCCTGATCGTGACCGGCGGTCTCCTCTACAGCGTGGGTGCGGTGGTCTACGCCCTCCAGCGCCCCGACCCCTCACCTCGCTGGTTCGGCTTCCACGAGGTCTTCCACGCCCTGACGGTGGCAGGCTTCACTGCGCACTACATCGCCATCTCCCTCGCCGCCTGCTGACCACAGCAGTGTCCTGGCGCGTGGGCCTCGTCCGTCCCACGTCCCGATGGCCCGCCCGGCTCCCGGTGAATCAGAGGCGCGGAGCCTCGGACGCTGCCGCGAGATCAGGGCATACCGCGACCGTGGCGCTCAACCCGGTTGGCGTCAGGCTGACGGCGAAGAGCTCCGGCGACGATATCGACGGAGCTCGTCTGCGTGGTTGCTGTGGGTCGGCTGTGACTCCGGCCTGTCCGACGGTGACTGAACGTCCCCGGGGCGCGGGCGGCCGTGCGCGGGCGCGGAAGCGGAGTTCAGGCGTCGGTCTTGCGGCGGGGCCCGGAGGGTGAAGTGCGCAGTTCTTCGTTGATGCGCTGAGCTTCGTCGAGCTGGTCTTCGAGGATGATGATGCGGCAGGCGGCGTCGACGGGGGTTCCCTGGTCGACGAGTTCGCGGGCGCGTGCGGCGATACGCAGCTGGTAGCGGGAGTAGCGGCGGTGGCCGCCCTCGGAACGCAACGGCGTGATCAGCTTGGCCTCACCGAGGGCCCGCAGGAAGGCGGGGGTGGTGTCGAGCATTTCGGCGGCTCGACCCATGGTGTAGGCGGGGTAGTCCTCGTCGTTGAGACGGTCGTGAGAGATTTCTGCGGTCATTTGCACCTCTGATGGGGGAATGCATCGTGGGGCCCTGGTGCCGAACACGCACCAGGGCCCCGAGGGATTGAACACCATCTGCCGGCTTACTGTGGTGCCGGCTTTCTGTTTCCGCACCGTCGCCCGGGAGAGGGCGGGAAGTGCGGGGATCGCGGATGTGTGACCGGGGACCACCTTCCATTCCGGGGCCTGCGGTACCCGAGCGGACTCACTTCCTCGCCCGGGCGATCCTGATGGTGTCTGCCTCCTTCTCATCCTTCTGCCGGCCTGCTTGCTACTGCGGATCCTGCGATTCCGCTCGCGGCCCCGGGGGTCGCCCGGCCCGGCAGTCAGTCGCGGGGCCCACCTGCATACCTTTCGGCCCCGCGACTCCACTGCCGTGCCTCTTCTGGTGCTGCACGCGCGGCAGTTCGACCTCTGCCACGCCTTTCGATCTCTTGGCTACGACGAAAAGCCTAAACCCCGAGAGGCCGCATGTCTACCGCCGCCATGACAGATTTTCTGGCAAGGTGATGGCCGAGCTTCTGTCGTCCGCGCCTGATGGAAACGGCACCAGGAAGCGCGTTGTCCGGGGTGTGGGAACCGAAGGGGCGGGCACGCTGCCTGCCACGGCAAAAAGGGCGCAACAGATCACAGGTGGGGTGTACGCGCATGAACGGTATGAAGATCACCAGCGCCTCTCATCCCGTGCCGACCGTGGTGCGGGGCGAAAGCCTGGACAGCATCCACCGGGCCCGCGAGGCGACCCGCGCATTCGCTGACAACCTCACTCCAGCACCGGATCCCGAGCGCACGGACACCTTCCTCCTGGTGGTCTCCGAACTCGCCACCAACGCACTGCGCCACGGCGGTGGCCGGTACACCCTCCAACTCTTTGCCGGCCCGGACACGCTGACCGCCGCGGTCAGCGACCTCAGCTCAGCGGCCCCCCGCGAACGCGCACCTGATCTCAACGGCGGCGGTGGCTTCGGCTGGCACATGGTCCGCCACCTTGCCAGCCACCTGGCCATCACCCCCGCCCCCGGAACCGGCAAAACCATCCATGCCCAACTCCCCCGGTAGCGGGGCCTGTCGGCGAGCTGCGCATCGGGACATGACATGAATCCCATCAGCTTCAATCGATGTCTTCAGGGCGGGGATGAACCTCTGGGATCGCGCGAGGTTCTTGGCGAGGTACGCGGCCCGGGTACCTTTGCCGCCCCCCCGGGGGGTCCGACGGGGACGATTCGCATCAGCGGAGGAACCCTTCGTAATTGCGCTGCTGAAGCTGGCTCTCGATCTGCTTCACGGTCTCCAGGCCCACACTCACGATGATGAGGATGCTTGTCCCGCCGAAGGGGAAGTTCTGGTTCGCGTTGAACAGCACCAACTCCATTGTTGGTACGAGTGCGATCAGCCCCAGGTACAGCGAGCCCGGCCACGTGATCCGGTTGAGGACGTAGCTGAGGTACTCGGCCGTCGGGCGACCGGCCCGGATGCCCGGGACGAAGCCACCGTGCTTCTTCATGTTGTCGGCGACTTCTTCGGGGTTGAAGCTGATGGCCACGTAGAAGAAGGCGAAGAACACGATCAACAAGACGTACGCGGCGAGGTAAACGGGGTGGTCTCCCTTGGTGAAGGTGGTGGCGATCCAGGTCGCCCATGCCGCCTTCGACCCGCTGAACTGTGCGATGAGCGCCGGGATGGAGAGCAGCGATGACGCGAAGATGACGGGAATCACACCCGCCTGGTTCACCTTGAGCGGGATGTACGTGGACGTACCGCCGTAGGACCGGCGGCCGATCATCCGCTTCGCGTACTGCACCGGGATGCGCCGCTGGGCCTGCTCGACGAAGACCACCAGGGCGACCATCGCCAGGCCCACCAGGATCACCGCGAAGAACTCGATCCAGCCGCCGGCGAGCTTGCCCTGAAGCTTGACCTGCCACAGCGCGCCCGGGAAGCGGGCGGCGATCGAGATGAACATCAGGATCGACATGCCGTTGCCGATACCGCGGTCGGTCACCATCTCCCCGAGCCACATGATCAGGGCCGCACCGGCGGTCATCGTGATGACCATCGTGATGGTGGTGAAGACCGAGCCGTTGGGCACGATCTGGCGCGTGCAGCCCTGAAAGAGCGAACCGGCGCGGGCGGCGGCCACCAGGGCGGTGCCCTCCAGGGCGGCGAGCGCCACGGTCAGATAGCGGGTGTACTGGGTGATCTTCGCCTGGCCGGACTGCCCCTCCTTCTTGAGGGCCTCCAACCGCGGAATCACCACGGTCAGCAGCTGGAGGATGATGCTCGCCGTGATGTACGGCATGATCCCCAGCGCGAAGATCGTGACCTGCAGCAGCGCACCACCGCTGAACATGTTCACCAGGCCGAACAACCCGCTGTTGGCGTGGGTCCGCTCCATGCAGAACTCGACGTTCGCGTACTTCACCCCAGGGACCGGGATGTGCGCTCCGACCTGGTAGAGCACGATGATGCCCAACGTGAACAGCAGCTTCTTGCGCAGGTCGGGCGTCTTGAACGCTCGGGCGAACGCGGTGAGCACGGTGCCTCCTGCGCCTCCCGCCACTCTTAGGGCAGGGAGGCGACGGTCTTGAGGATCGACGAATACGTAGCGGCTGTACTGCGCGGAGCTCGCCCGCACGGCGGGTTCCGAGGCAGGACCCCGTGGCCGACTTGGTTGCCCAGGGTGCGGTGCGCGCGCAAAAGTCGCCGTCTCCCTCTCGCCCAGGCGTACGGACGCTGGGCTTCCGTACACACCCATCGGGACCGCTTGACCGCGGCCAAGGCGCTACCTGGCGGTCGGGGTTTGTGTCGGCGTCGGAACCGGCTCGGCGGGTGAGGGACGGTACGGCATCGGCACCAGGCCGGTAGTCGGGGCGCGGGTCGGCATCGGCACCGGGCCGGTAGTTGGGGCGCAGGTCGGCATCGGAACCGACCGGGTGGTTGACGTGCAGGTCGGCATCGGCGCCTTCGTGGCACTGGGCACGGGGCGGGGTCTCGACGGCATCGGGACCGACTCGGCGGGGGTGCCGGGGCGGTGCTGAGGGCCTGTGGGGCCGTCCTGAGCGAAGGAGCTTGGCAGGACCATCAGTCCGACTCCGAGCCCGGCAACGGTCAGCACTGATCCGGTGGCCGTCCAGGCCGCTCGAGCCCGCCGGCGTGCGCGAACGCCGGCGTGCAGTCGGTCGCGGTGCCGGTCCTCATAGAGCGTGTCCTCCTGGCCGTCGCGCATCATCCGCGCCAGCTCCTGCTCGAAGTGATCCATAGCTCCCTCTTCACTCCACCGGCTCTGCCTCAGCCAGAAGCTGACGCAACCGTGCAACGCCGCGTGACGTCAGTGAACGGGCGGTACCCACCGGACAGCCCAGTACCTCCGCGACATCCCGCTCGGGCAGGTCCTGGTAGTAGCGCAGCACCACCGCAGCCCGCTGCCGCGCCGGCAGCAACGCCAACACGGCCTCCAACCGGGTCTGCTCGTCCACGGCAGCGGTCTCGTCTGTCACCTCGGGCGGGTCGGGCAGCTGGTCCACAGGGTGCTCGCCCCACCAGCGACGCCGTGCCGAGCGAGCCGCAGCACGGGCCAAGACCCTGCGCGCATACGCCTCGGGCGCCTCCTTGGCCACCTTCGGCCAGGCAAACCACAGTTTGACGAGCGCTTCCTGCAGTAGATCCTCGGCCCGGTGTCGGTCGCCACCGGTGAACAGCCGCGCCAGGTGAAGCAACGCCGACCACCGAGCCGCCACGAACCGGTCGAACTCATCGGCCCGCAACTGCCCCATCAGCGTCACCCCCTCACCTCAACACGCCCCTACACCCTCAATAAAGGCACTGGCCCCTGCCCCGCTATGCACCCCCGACAAGTGACGTGGCTCACGCAAGCCATCCCGGCCGTGCCCACGGCTCGACGTGTCCGGGTCGGCGGCGGCAGATCGGACGGGATGTTTGCGGGTGGTAGACGAGTCAGTCCGAATGCCTGCGGGCCCGTACACCCCGACGACCAGGACGCGAAGACTGCCGACGAGGTACGCAACGCGTGGAACGCATGGCACCCGAATGTCCCGCTGACCGTGTTGAGCAGCCGGACACACTCGCTGCCCCGGCCGATCGTGGACCACCTGCGCGCCGTCCACGCCGAGACGGAAGACGACCGCTTGGCGGAAGAGGAACACGGAAGGCGGATGCCATGACCGTTGACGAGCTGACCATCCGCGACCTGGCTGGGGCCGCGAGCTGTGCTGGGCGGCCTGATCAAGCACGTTGCCGCAGTCGAGCGGAACCGGGTGGCCTTCTTCCTGAACGGCCCATCTGCGACAGGGGACTTCACGGCCATGCCCCAGGCTGACTGGGCGCGTCGGGCCGACGAGTTCCGGATGCCGGCCGGTGGACACGTGACGCAGTTACAGGACCCATCGGACGAGCCCTAGTGGTGCACGAGTGGTGCGCCCCTTCTAGGCCGACCAACCGATCCGCCCAGGACGCCGGTTCGGCAGGTATCGGCCGCTCCTGGGCGGCTTGATGCTGGCCGAGGCCGGGGCATGCCGAAGGCAGGCGGACGAGTGAATCCCCCTTCTGGCCTGCGGGTCTATTGGCTAACCCGCCCGCCATGCACCTTCATCGTCCGTTCCTCGCACAGCAGTTGGCGTGAGCGGGTCACGCAAAATGGATCTCAGGATTCGAGCTAACCCCAGGGTTGAGGTTCGATTTCCGACCCAGGGCCGCCGCTGGGCCCTCCATTGGGGGTCTAGCGGTGCGCTAGTGGTGCGGCGCCCCGAAATTGGACGAGAAAACAACTAAGCCCCAGGTCGTCGACCTGGGGCTTTCGCATGGAGCGGGTGACGGGAATCGAACCCGCGCTCTGAGCTTGGGAAGCTCATGTTCTACCATTAAACTACACCCGCGTGATTCGCCCTGGAATGCAGAGCGAAGCATCGTCGCACACTCTACCCCATCGCTCCCCGTCGGAGCATTTGGCATTTCCGGGGCGTGGAGGGAGCGCGGATGCGGTGTGCAGGAGGCGCTGATGAGGGGCGCTGACGGGGTGCGGATGGGGTGCCGCCCGGGGGTTCGGTGGGCGGTGGCGGGTGTGTCGCGGGGGCGGGATGCGGCTGCGGGGCGCGGGAGTTGGGGCGTACGGTGGGTGCTCGGAGTGCCGCGTGTGAGGGCATCCAGTTCATCCCCTAATGTGGCTTTTGTTGTCCACGCAGTTGGGAGAGGGACTTGATGGACCGCACCGTCGTACGTTGCGCCGAGGGCCACGTGTTCAGCACCGCTTCGTTCCCCATGCAGACCACCGACCGGCTCGGTCCCGGACGGTTGCTGCGTTGCCCGCGCTGCGCTCGGCTGCGGCAGTCGGTGCCCGTGGAATACGCCAAGAGGTAGCGGGACGGGCATGCGCAGCGGGAGCAGGAACGGCACGGAAGCAGGAGAGAAGTAGCAGGAAGAAGTAGCGGGAAGAAGTAGGGGACCAGCGGGGAGCGGTAGGAGAGAAGCAGTGAGGGCCCGGCCCAGGTGGGTCGGGCCCTCGTCGTGCGGTGGGGGTGGTGCGGGCGCGTATCCTCGTCTGCGTGCTTCTCTCAGACAAGGACATCCGGGCCGAGATCGACGCTGGTCGGGTGCGCATCGACCCCTATGACGCGTCGATGGTGCAGCCGTCCAGCATTGACGTGCGCCTCGACCGCTATTTCCGGGTGTTCGAGAACCACCGGTACCCGCACATCGACCCCGCCGTCGAGCAGACCGACCTGACCCGGGAGGTCGTTCCGGAGGGGGATGAGGCGTTCATCCTGCACCCGGGTGAGTTCGTGCTGGCCTCGACGTATGAGGTCATCAGCCTGCCCGACGACGTCGCGTCGCGGCTGGAGGGCAAGTCCAGCCTCGGACGGCTGGGGTTGCTGACGCATTCGACCGCCGGGTTCATCGACCCGGGGTTCAGCGGGCATGTGACGCTTGAGCTGAGCAATGTCGCGACGCTGCCGATCAAGCTGTGGCCGGGCATGAAGATCGGGCAGCTGTGTATGTTCCGGCTGACCTCGCCGGCCGAGCACCCCTACGGCAGCGAGCGGTACGGCTCCCGTTACCAGGGGCAGCGCGGCCCGACCCCGTCGCGGTCGTTCATGAACTTTCACCGTTCGCAGGTCTGAGTGAGAGGCCTGAGTTACAGGTCTGACGCAGGTCTGAACGGTTGCCGGCGTACACCGACAGAAGGTCTGAGAGAGATACGTGAGTGGAGTGCGGGAGAACCTGACGTACGAGCGCTTCGGCGGGGCGATCCGGGAGCTGGCGCAGACGATCGCGGATGACGGGTACGAGCCCGACGTCGTGCTCTCGATCGCGCGGGGTGGCGTGTTTGTCGCGGGTGGTCTGGCGTACGCGCTGGACTGCAAGAACATCCACCTGGTGAATGTGGAGTTCTATACCGGGGTGGGGACCACTCTGGAGATGCCGGTCATGCTGGCGCCGGTGCCGAATGCGATCGACTTCTCGGACAAGAAGGTGCTGATCGCCGATGATGTCGCGGACACCGGTAAGACGCTGAAGCTGGTCCACGACTTCTGCCAGGGCACGGTGGCGGAAGTCCGTAGCGCGGTGATCTATGAGAAGTCGCACTCGCTGGTGAAGTGCGAGTACGTGTGGAAGCGCACGGACGAATGGATCAATTTCCCGTGGAGTGTCGAGCCGCCCGTGGTGCGGCGGGAGAATCAGGTTCTTGATGCCTGAGTGATACCCCGACTCCCCTTCTTTGTCAGGGAGTTGACAGGCGGGCCGCCCGCCACCGCTTTGCCTTGCGTGGCTTTCGGCCAATCCCGTTCCGTCTGTTCCGCCGGTGACTACCTCCGAGTAGAAACCGGCGGTAACAGCAGACCGGAGGGGAGGCCCAATGGCGCGGGCGGGATGGGCGAGAACGGCGGGAAAGCCGGGAAGACCGAGAAGGCCGGGACGGCCGCGAAGCTCGGGACGGCCGCGATGGCCGGCTTTGTGGTCCGTGTGTGGACTGGCGGCGCTGGTGGTGGGCGGGGTCGGCGGAGCCGGGGTTGCCGCCGCCGATCCGGTGGCCCCTTCCACGGCCGTGGCGGGGAAGCCGTTGCCGCCCGAGTTGGAGAAGATCCGGGCCGCGGAGGCCACCAAACTGTACGGCGATCCGGCAGAGCGGCCGGCCGGGGAGCGTAAGACCTCGTTGATCTCGCTGGGGGACAGTGAGATCTCGGGGGAGGGCGTCGGGACGTACGAGCCGGGAACGGACGGGCCGACCAATTGGTGTCATCGGTCGCCGGATTCCGCGATTCACCGGACCGGCATTGCGGCGGATGTGACATACAACGTCGCGTGCTCGGGAGCGTACAGCGGCAATATCCGGATCGGCGGGAGTAAGCAGTACCCGGACGAGCTGGTGCAGAGCGACAGTCTGGCGATCAAGGCCCGGAATACGCGGCTGAAGATGGTGCTGCTGGTCGCCGGGGCCAATGATGATCTGCAGTTCGGGCCGGTGATGACGGATTGCGTCGAGCGCTGGTTCCTGCTGCAGGGAACCTGCGAGCCGAAATACCAGCCGGGGTGGCAGACGCGGGTCGACGGGCTGGTGCCCAAGGTCGAGCAGACGGTGAATGATCTGCGGACCGTGATGCGGGACGCGGGATACGCGGATGGCGACTACCGGCTCGTGGTGATGTCGTATCCGAGTCCTATCGGGCCCGATGTGGAGGACAACCCGAGTTTCCCCGGGAAGCTGCCGGGCGGCTGCACCGGATATACGTCCGATGCGGGGTGGGGGCGTAATGCCGCGGTGCCCGCCTTTGAACGGGGGATGCGGAAGGCCGCGCAGGACACCGGGGCGACCTATCTCGATGCCTCCCGGCTCTTCCATGGGCATGAGGTGTGCATGGAGGATGCCTGGGCCCGCGGGCTGTACGTCAATATCTCCAACCCCTTCCCGCCGGACGCCAATTCGGTGCGGCAGTCGTTCCACCCGAATGTGCGCGGGCACGGCGCGTTCGCCTCGTGTCTGACGCAGCTGTACGCGGCGTCGGGGCTACGGGAGGCGTCCTGCGCGGATCCGGCGAGCAGCGGGCAGCCGACGCTGTATGCCGGGGCCTGGGACGATGCGTACCGGCCGCTGAAGAATGCCGGTACGGGCAGTTGTGTGGATGCGACCGGCGGTTCCAGCCGTAATGGGACGGCTGTGGGCGGCTGGGACTGCAATGGGCAGCGCAATCAGACCTGGTGGTACGACCCGGCCGCAGGGCAGAAGTCGGTCCACGTGGGGCTGACGCAGGACCGGTGCCTGGACGTGCCCGGCGGGCGGTATGAGCCGGGGGCCGGGCTGGTGCTGTGGAATTGCTCGGGTGCGGCCAACCAGCAGTTCGTACGCGAGGACGCCGGCGGCGGCACCATCCGGCCGGCCGGGGCGACGTCGCTGTGCCTGACGCTGGGCGGGGCGAAGGAGCCGCTGCGGTTGCAGGGGTGTGACGGGTCGGCCGGGCAGCGGTTCGCCTGAGAGAGGCGGATTGCCTGACGGCTCGGGTTCGCCTGACGGCTTCGGTACGCGAAGGGCCCGCTACGGACATCCGTAGCGGGCCCTTCGGCGTACATATGGCCGGAGGAGAGCGGCGGTCAGATCGTGCCGAGCTTCACCAGGGCCAGCAGCGCGACCAGCTGGATGGCGGAGGCGCCGAGGGCCTTGGGCCACGGCAGGTCGTGCGACTTGCTGACCATGGAGGTGAGCAGGAAGCCGGTGGCGAGCCAGGTCAGCCAGCCCAGGACCTGGACGATCGGGCTGTCACCGCCGAGGAACATGGCGAAAAGCAGCCGGGGAGCGTCCGGAATCGTCATGATCAGCATGGCCAGGCCGATGGTTGGTGCCCAGGCGCCGTCGCCGCCGAACTGGCGGGCCATGGTGTGGGTGACCGCGCCCAGGATCACGCTGCCGATGATGAACACCACGGCGGTGACCCCCACCCAGGGGATGCTCTGGGAGAGGGTGGCGTTGAGCACGTCCTCGCGGGCCTTGTCGAAGCCGAAGACCGCGAGCAGGCCGTAGATGAAGGTGACGGTCAGCGCGGGGCCCCACACCGTGTGGTCGCGCATCTGCCAGAACGTGGGCGCGGGGCGCAGCACGATGCCGGACAGCAGCTGCTTCCAGTGCAGCCGGGGGCCGGCCGGCGGCGCGGTGGCCTGGCCGGCGCGGTACGTGCCGCCGTCGGCGTACTGGCCGTCGGGGCCGGGGCCGTTGTCGTACTGGCCGGGGTGCGGGTCGTACGAGTCCGGGGCCTCGCCGATGCTGAACTGGCGGGTGTGGCCGGCGTTGTTGTCGTCGGCGTGCGGCGCGTGCGACGGCTGTGGGGGCTCGTAGCCACCGTCGCCGAAGTACTCCGGCTCGCCGTGCCCGCCCTGCGGCGCGCCGCCATAGCCCTGCGGGGGCTGCGGCGGCTGCCACTGCCCATGCGGGGACGGGGGCTGCTGCTGCCCGTACGGTCCTTGCCGGCCGTACGGAGCCTGCTGCCCCTGGTGCGCCTGCTGCTGCCTGTCCTGTGCGGTGCGGGGATCCCGTCCGCGACCCATCCTGAATCCAGCCACGTATTCGAAAGTACCTGGTCCGCACGGACTCGGTGGCCGGGCACGGAGAGTGGGCGGTGGTTTGCTGCTGAGCTGTGACATCCCCTAGGGGGAGCCCGGAGGGGACTGGCGCCGGCCGGGTGCCCAGCGGAGGGTCAGGTCCGGCAGGTTCTCCATGTTGTCGCTGCCGTCGCCGGTGGCGATGACCGTGAAGCCGTGGTGGGCGTAGAAGGCGCGGGCGCCGGTGTTGAGCTGGAAGACATGGAGGGTCAGGCCCTCGGGGCTGAGCCGCTGTGCCTCGGTGAGGAGCAGGGTGCCGATGCCGGTACGGCGGACGTCCGGGCGGAGATAGAGGTGGTCGAGGAGATCGCGCTGTACGGCCGCGTAGCCGAGGATCTCCGGGCCGCGGGCCGCTACCAGGGTGCGGCACTTGGGCAGCACGATCTCGCGGATCCAGCGGGTGACCTCGTCGTGGGTGCGCCGCTGGGGCGGGAGGTACGGCATGGTGGCGCGCCGGGACGCCTGGTGGACGGCGGCGATGGCGGGGGCGTCCGTGGGGGCGGCGGGGCGTATGCGGAGGGGTGGGGGCGCGGCGTGGGGGGCCTCGTCCATGTGGTCTTCCATGCGGTCATGGTTGGGGCGGGGGGTGTGGGGGGCAACTGGATTTCGTCGGGTGCCCGGCTCGTTGGCGGAGCGGCGACAGGCCCTAGCTGCCGTCCGCGCCGTCCCGGCACGCCGGGTGTCCCCAGCCGTCGGCGTTCTTGGCGATGGGCTCGCCGGCCGTGTAGGAGCGGCCACAGCGGCAGCGGCCGGGGAACTTGGCGTTGAGGGTTCGTGACGAGGCCCCCGAGGCGCGTCCCCGGGTAGCGGACGACGCGGCTTTCGCGGGTGAGCCGTTGGTGCGACGGCGGGTGCCACCGGGCCGGGGGGTGTCGGGCGAGGGCGGCGGCACCGGGGAGCCCAGCTCGCTGCCGGCGGGCTCCTGGAGGGTGGCGGCCTGGCTCGCGGCGCGGTCGGCGAAGTCGTTGAGCGGGTCGCCGTCCACCTGGTGCGCGGGCACGTACCGGAATTCCACGGAGCGCCCCTGGAGCAGCGCGTCGATCCGCATCACGAGCTCCTGGTTGGCGACCGGCTTGCCCGCCGCCGTCTTCCATCCCTTGCGCTTCCAGCCGGGCAGCCAGGTGGTGACCGCCTTCATCGCGTACTGCGAGTCCATCCGGATCTCCGCCGGGACGGCCGGATCGATGGCCGCCAGTAGGCGTTCCAGCGCGGTGAGTTCCGCGACGTTGTTGGTGGCGGTGCCCAGGGGGCCGGCCTCCCAGCGGGCAGCGGTGCCCGCACCGTCGCCGACGACCCACGCCCAGCCCGCGGGTCCGGGGTTTCCCTTCGAGGCACCGTCACATGCGGCGATCACGCGTTCAGCCATGCGGGCGATGATGTCAGGGGGCGCCCCGTGGGGCGAAACCGTGCCTGCGGCGGGGCCCGCCGTGGCCCGGCGCCGGGGGGCTGGGCGGCCTGGCCGCACCGTAAGGCGTTCGCCTCGCTCGCTTTGCCCGCCTCCTTCGGTGCGATCTCGCGCCATACGAACTTCCCGTTGGGGCACAGGAGTTGATCGCTGAGCGGGAACCAGCCCCACACCGCCACCCCCGACTCCCTCCGGGACTTCCTCCAGACCGTCCAGGCGGGCCGGCTCGACGGCGGAGCCGCGTAGAGGCGCACGCGTCGGGGCGGAAATCCGCCTGGTGCCGGGCGCCTGCCGCGGCGAGGATGCCGATCATGACCTTCAAGTTCGCGCCCGTCATCCCCGCGGGGAGTCTCTCCTGCGCCGCTCAGCCCTCGCTGCGGTCGCAGGACGGGGAGTTGGTGTTGCGGCCCTGGGCGGACGGCGATGCCGCCGTTGTGCGGGGCGCTTACGAGGACCCGGCGATCCGGAGCTGGCACTCGGGGCACGTGGCGTCGCTGGAGGAGGCGCGGGAGTGGGTCGCGGCCTGTGGGCGGGGCTGGCGGGAGGAGAGGGCGGCTCAGTGGGCGGTTACGGGGGCCGTCGGCGGCGAGGTGCTGGGGCGGGTGGCCCTTCGGTGGATGGATCTTCAGCGGGGGCTCGCCGAGTGCGCGTACTGGGTGCTGCCGGGCGCTCGGGGGAAGGGTGTCGCGCCCCGGGCCCTGGTTACCCTGGCCGGCTGGGCACTGGACGAGGCCGGGTTTCACCGGCTCGAGCTGGTGCACTCGGACCGTAACGAGGCGTCCTGCCGGGTGGCCACCAAGGCCGGCTTCGTGGGGGAGGGCACCCGTCGGAGTGCGCACCGGCATGCCGATGGCTGGCATGACATGCATCAGCACGGCCGGGTGCAGGGGGACGTGTAGGCCTCCAACGCCGACGGCCGGCCCCGCAGCGAGCGGGACCGGCCGTAGGTCAGGGAGCGAGCGGCGCTACTTCACCGGCTCGGGCTCCGGCGCGTCCTCCGACTCCGCATCGCCCGACGGGTCGACCGGGGTCCTGACCGAGTCCAGCAGGAGCTGGGCCACGTCGACGACCTGGATGGATTCCTTCGCCTTGCCGTCGTTCTTCTTGCCGTTGACGGAGTCGGTGAGCATGACGAGGCAGAAGGGGCAGGCGGTGGAGACGATGTCCGGGTTGAGGGACAGGGCCTCGTCGACGCGCTCGTTGTTGATGCGCTTGCCGATGCGCTCTTCCATCCACATCCGGGCACCACCGGCGCCACAGCAGAAGCCGCGCTCCTTGTGGCGGTGCATCTCCTCGTTGCGCAGGCCCGGCACCTTGGCGATGATCTCGCGCGGCGGGGTGTAGACCTTGTTGTGGCGGCCGAGGTAGCAGGGGTCGTGGTAGGTGATCAGGCCTTCCACCGGGGTGACGGGGATGAGCTTGCCCTCGTCGATGAGGTGCTGCAGCAGCTGCGTGTGGTGAATGACCTCGAACTCGCCGCCCAGCTGCGGGTACTCGTTCGCGATGGTGTTGAAGCAGTGCGGGCAGGTGGCGACGATCTTCTTCGACGACTTGGGCTTCTTCGTCGACTCGTCCTCGCTGTCCTCGCCGAAGGCCGTGTTCAGGGACTCGACGTTCTGCTGGCCGAGCTGCTGGAAGAGGAACTCGTTGCCCAGGCGGCGGGCCGAGTCACCGGTGCAGGCCTCGTCGCCGCCCATGATGGCGAACTTGACGCCCGCGATGTGCAGCAGTTCCGCGAAGGCCTTCGTCGTCTTCTTGGCGCGGTCCTCCAGGGCGCCGGCGCAGCCGACCCAGTAGAGGTACTCGACCTCGGTGAGGTCCTCGATGTCCTTGCCGACGACCGGAACCTCGAAGTCGACCTCCTTGGTCCATGCCAGGCGCTGCTTCTTGGCCAGGCCCCAGGGGTTGCCCTTCTTCTCCAGGTTCTTGAGCATCGTGCCCGCCTCGCTGGGGAAGCTGGACTCGATCATGACCTGGTAGCGGCGCATGTCGACGATGTGGTCGACGTGCTCGATGTCGACCGGGCACTGCTCGACACAGGCGCCGCAGGTGGTGCAGGACCACAGGACGTCGGGGTCGATGACGCCGTTCTCTTCGAGGGTGCCGATCAGGGGGCGCTCGGCCTCCGCCAGGGCGGCCGCGGGGACGTCCTTGAGCTGCTCCTCGGTGGCCTTCTCGTTGCCCTCCGCGTCCTTGCCGCCGCCCGCGAGCAGGTACGGCGCCTTCGCGTGCGAGTGGTCGCGCAGCGCCATGATCAGCAGCTTCGGCGACAGCGGCTTGCCGGTGTTCCACGCCGGGCACTGCGACTGGCAGCGGCCGCACTCGGTACAGGTGGAGAAGTCGAGGATGCCCTTCCAGGAGAAGTGCTCGACCTGGGAGACGCCGAACTGGTCGTCCTCGCCCGGGTCCTCGAAGTCGATCAGCTTGCCCTCGCTGGTCATCGGCTGCAGCGCGCCCAGCGCCACGTCGCCGGACGCCTCGCGCTTGAACCAGATGTTGGGGAAGGCCAGGAAGCGGTGCCAGGCGACACCCATGTCCGTCTTCAGCGCGACCGTGATCATCCAGATGAAGGACGTCGCGATCTTGATGCCCGCGAAGAGGTAGGTGAGGTTCTGCAGGGTGCTCAGGCTCAGGCCCTTGAAGGCCGCGACCAGCGGGTACGTGGCGAAGTAGGCGGCCTCGTAGTGGTCGACGCCGTGCTGGGCGCCCTCCAGGGCGTGCAGCGTGACGATGCAGATGCCGACGATGAGGATGACGGTCTCGACGAAGTACGCCTGGCCGGTGTTGGAGCCCGCGAAGCGGGACTTGCGGCCGGCGTTGCCGGGCCTGCTCAGCTGGCGGATGACGATCAGGGCGAGGATGCCCAGGGTCGTCATCGTGCCCATCCCCTCGACCCACAGCTCCCACGGCAGCCAGTTGCCGATGACCGGGATCAGCCAGTCGGCCTTGAAGAGCTGGCCGATGGCGTTGACGATCGTCAGCAGCAGCGAGAAGAAGCCCACCGCCACGAACCAGTGCGCGACGCCGACCACGCCCCAGCGGTTCATCCGCGTGTGGCCGAGGAATTCCTTGGCGACGGTGAGGGTGCGCTGCGCGGGGTCGTCGGTGCGGGAACCGGCGGGTACGGGCTGGCCTAGCCGTACGAAACGGTAGATCTGCAGGATGGCACGGCCGAACAGCGCGACGCCGACCGCGATTAGGACCAGCGACACAATGATCGCGGCGAGTTGCATGGGTGGCTCCTCGGGCCTGCGAGAGCGGGGGACTACGGGGAATTGCCGGGATTACTAAGCGGTAACTTTTCAGGTCTGCGCTGAGAGTACCCAGTATCCGCGGCCCCATGAAGCCGCCCAGCCGGTGATCTGTGTCGCGCAGGCAACCCTCACGGGGGGCGGCCCCGTCTTCTTGGGTCCTCTTTCGCGCTTCTTCCCCGCTTCCTCCCTGCTCCTTCCGGTCTCCTGTCAGTCTCCCGCGGTCGTCGCGCAACCCCCTCCGCCGCCCTGGCGTCCTTACAAACGCGCTGGTGAGGATAAGGGCCATATAAAAGTTGAGTGGGCTCGACTCAGCTCTGTTGACAGGATTTCTCGGGTGTTGCACTCTTGAGCCTGTTCCACTCAAGTCAGCTGGAGGAATCGAAATGGCACGTGCGGTCGGCATCGACCTGGGCACGACGAACTCCGTCGTCAGTGTTCTCGAAGGCGGTGAGCCCACCGTCATCACCAACGCCGAGGGCGCCAGGACCACGCCGTCCGTTGTCGCCTTCGCCAAGAATGGCGAGGTGCTGGTCGGCGAGGTAGCGAAGCGCCAGGCGGTCACCAACGTCGACAGGACCATCCGGTCGGTCAAGCGCCACATGGGCACCGACTGGAAGATCGACATCGACGGCAAGGGCTTCAACCCGCAGCAGATGAGCGCCTTCATCCTGCAGAAGCTCAAGCGTGACGCCGAGTCGTACCTGGGCGAGAAGGTTGTGGACGCGGTCATCACCGTTCCTGCCTACTTCAACGACTCCGAGCGCCAGGCCACCAAGGAGGCCGGTGAGATCGCGGGCCTGAACGTCCTGCGGATCGTCAACGAGCCGACCGCGGCCGCCCTGGCCTACGGCCTCGAGAAGGAAGACCAGACCATTCTGGTCTTCGACCTCGGTGGCGGCACCTTCGACGTCTCGCTGCTGGAGATCGGCGACGGCGTCGTCGAGGTGAAGGCGACCAACGGTGACAACCACCTCGGTGGTGACGACTGGGACCAGCGTGTCGTCGACTACCTGGTCAAGCAGTTCAGCAACGGCCACGGCGTCGACCTGTCCAAGGACAAGATGGCCCTCCAGCGCCTCCGTGAGGCCGCTGAGAAGGCGAAGATCGAGCTGTCGTCGTCCACCGAGACCACGATCAACCTGCCCTACATCACGGCTTCCGCCGAGGGCCCGCTGCACCTGGACGAGAAGCTCACCCGCGCCCAGTTCCAGCAGCTGACCGCGGACCTCCTGGAGCGCTGCAAGACCCCGTTCCACAACGTCATCAAGGACGCGGGTATCAACCTGTCCGAGATCGACCACGTGGTCCTGGTCGGCGGCTCGACCCGTATGCCGGCCGTCGCCGAGCTCGTCAAGGAGCTGACCGGCGGCAAGGACGCCAACAAGGGCGTCAACCCGGACGAGGTCGTCGCCCGCGGCGCCACTCTCCAGGCCGGTGTCCTCAAGGGTGACGTCAAGGACGTCCTCCTGCTGGACGTCACCCCGCTGTCCCTCGGTATCGAGACCAAGGGCGGCATCATGACCAAGCTCATCGAGCGGAACACGACGATCCCGACCAAGCGGTCCGAGATCTTCACCACCGCCGAGGACAACCAGCCCTCCGTGCAGATCCAGGTCTACCAGGGCGAGCGCGAGATCGCGGCGTACAACAAGAAGCTCGGGATGTTCGAGCTGACCGGTCTGCCGCCGGCCCCGCGTGGTGTCCCGCAGATCGAGGTCTCCTTCGACATCGACGCCAACGGCATCATGCACGTCACGGCCAAGGACCTCGGCACGGGCAAGGAGCAGAAGATGACCGTCACCGGCGGCTCCTCGCTGCCGAAGGACGAGGTCAACCGGATGCGCGAAGAGGCCGAGAAGTACGCGGACGAGGACCACGCCCGCCGCGAGGCCGCCGAGGCCCGCAACCAGGGCGAGCAGCTGGTCTACCAGACCGAGAAGTTCCTCAAGGACAACGAGGACAAGGTCCCCGGTGAGGTGAAGACCGAGGTCGAGGAAGCCGTCACTGAGCTGAAGGAGAAGCTCAAGGGCGAGGACACGGCCGAGATCCGCACCGCCACCGAGAAGGTCGCGGCCGTCTCCCAGAAGCTGGGCCAGGCCATGTACGCCGACGCTCAGGCCGCGCAGGGCGCTGCCGGTGCCGAGGGCGCTGCCGCCGGTGAGCAGCCCAAGGCCGAGGACGACGTGGTGGACGCCGAGATCGTCGACGACGAGAAGCCCAAGAAGGATGGTGCCGCGTGACGGAGGAGACCCCGGGCTTCGACAAGGAGCCCGACGTCCCCTCTGACGCCGCTTCCGAAGACGCGGCGCAGGAGGCCGAGTCCGCCGACAAGGCGGGCTCGGCCCCGGCCGGGGACGCCAACGAAAGCACCCGAGACGCCCAGGACACGGCCGTCACGGCGCAGCTGGACCAGGTGCGGACGGCGCTCAACGAGCGCACGTCGGACCTCCAGCGGCTCCAGGCGGAGTACCAGAACTACCGCCGTCGGGTGGAACGGGACCGGGTCACGGTCAAGGAGATCGCCGCGGCGAGCGTCCTGTCCGAACTCCTTCCCACCCTCGACGACATCGGCCGTGCCCGTGAGCACGGCGAACTGGTCGGCGGCTTCAAGTCGGTGGCCGAATCGCTGGAGACCGTGGTCGCCAAGCTGGGTCTGCAGCAGTTCGGCAAGGAGGGCGAGCCCTTCGACCCGACGATCCACGAGGCGCTGATGCACTCGTACGCACCGGATGTCACGGAGACCACGTGCGTGGCGATCCTGCAGCCCGGGTATCGCATCGGTGAGCGAACGATCCGCCCCGCGCGGGTCGCCGTCGCCGAGCCGCAGCCGGGCGCGCAGAACGCCAAGTCCGCCTCCGAAGAAGACACCAAGGCTTCGGACGAGGAGAGCGGTGGCCCGGACGAGGGCTGACGTGAGGACACAGAAGAAAACCGCACGGAAGGAGGGACGTCGAGGATGAGCACCAAGGACTTCGTCGAGAAGGACTACTACAAGGTCCTCGGCGTCCCGAAGGACGCCACCGAAGCGGAGATCAAGAAGGCGTACCGGAAGCTCGCCCGCGAGTTCCACCCGGACGCCAACAAGGGCGACGCCAAGGCCGAGGAGCGCTTCAAGGAGATCTCCGAAGCCAACGACGTCCTGGGCGACAGCAAGCGCCGCAAGGAGTACGACGAGGCGCGGACGCTGTTCGGCAACGGCGGCTACCGGCCGGGTCCCGCCGGGGGCGGCGGCAGCTTCAACTTCGACCTGGGCGACCTCTTCGGAGGCACCCAGGGCGGCGGTCAGGGCGGCGGCGGCTTCGGCGGCGGGCTCGGGGACGTCTTCGGCGGCCTGTTCAACCGCGGCGGCGCGGGCACCCGTACGCAGCCGCGGCGCGGCCAGGACATCGAGTCCGAGGTGACGCTCAGCTTCACCGAGGCGGTCGACGGGGCCACGGTCCCGCTGCGGATGTCCAGCCAGGCGCCGTGCAAGGCGTGTTCGGGCACCGGCGACAAAAACGGTACGCCACGGGTCTGCCCGACCTGTGTCGGCACCGGCCAGATCAGCCGCGGCGCCGGTGGCGGTTTCTCGCTCACCGACCCGTGTGCCGACTGCAAGGGCCGGGGCCTGATCGCTCAGGACCCCTGCGAGATCTGCAAGGGCAGCGGCCGCGCGACGAGCGCCCGCACCATGCAGGTCCGTATCCCGGCCGGCGTCTCCGACGGGCAGCGCATCCGGCTGCGCGGCAAGGGCGGTCCGGGCGAGCAGGGCGGCCCGGCGGGCGATCTGTACGTCGTCGTGCATGTCGACGCCCACCCGGTCTTCGGCCGCAAGGGCGACAACCTCACCGTCACGGTGCCGGTCACCTTCCCGGAGGCCGCGCTGGGCGGCGAGGTGAAGGTGCCGACGCTGGGCGGCCCGCCGGTCACGCTGAAACTGCCGGCCGGCACTCCCAACGGACGCACGATGCGGGCCCGGGGCAAGGGCGCGGCCCGTAAGGACGGCACCCGAGGTGACCTGCTGGTCACCATAGAGGTGATCGTCCCCGGTGACCTCAGCGACAAGGCGAAGGAATCGCTGGAGTCCTATCGAGAGGCGACCGCGGGTCAGGACCCGCGGGCGGAGCTGTTCCAGGCCGCGAAGGGAGCTTGAGATGGACAGCCGGGGCGGGCAGCGTCGTAACCCGTATGAACTGACCGAAGAGTCGCCGGTGTACGTCATCTCCGTCGCGGCTCAGCTCTCCGGTCTGCATCCGCAGACCCTGCGTCAGTACGACCGGCTGGGCCTGGTCTCGCCCGACCGCACGGCCGGGCGGGGCCGCCGCTATTCGGCCCGGGACATCGAACTGCTGCGTACGGTGCAGCAGTTGTCCCAGAACGAGGGCATCAACCTCGCCGGCATCAAGCGCATCATCGAGCTGGAGAACCAGGTCGCGGCCCTGCAGCAGCGGGTCGCCGAGCTCCAGGGCGCCCTGGAGGGCGCGGCCAGCGCGATGCAGCAGCGGGAGGCAGCGGTGCATGCCTCCTACCGCCGCGATCTGGTGCCGTATCAGGATGTGCAGCAGACCAGCGCGCTGGTGGTGTGGCGGCCCAACAAGCGGTCCGAGTAGCGGGCTCCGCGGGTAACGGGCTCCGCGAGCCGTAGCCGTACGCCGAAGGGCCGGGGTGACGAACCCCGGCCCTTCGGCGTACGTACGGGCCTCAGCAGCCGTTGTATCCCGCCGTCGGCATCGACAGCCGGCGGTGCACATGCGACTTCATCGCCAGCGTGTAGACCGGCTCGTCGAGGTCGGCGATCTCCAGGCGCACGCCCGCCGCCGCGCACCGTGCGCCGAACTCGTCGGCCCCGTCGATGGCGTTCTCCAGCGCCCGGCGGTTGGGCGCCACGAACACATCGACCAGGCCCTCTTCGACGTCGCTCCACAGCGCGCTGTGGTCGGCGCGCAGCTGGTGCAGGCTGAGCCGGCAGGTCAGGTGGTAGTCACGGGCTGCCGCCCACTGTTGGCACATGTCGTGCTGGCTGCGGTCGTCGACCAGAAACGGATCCTCGTCCAGCTCGGACAGCGGCATCAGGCAGGCGATCGCCGTCACTCGGACCGAGTTCATCGTGCCCTCCGGGGCGTGGCGATTGTGGGGGCGACGATACCCCCGCAGACGGCCCGGGGTGGAGGGGCTGTGCCCGGTGGCGAGGCATAACCGCAGGCATGGCAGATCTTCCAGCCGTCCTGGTTGATGGCGAGCTGGCCGCCGCATCGGGGGCAGAGTTCCGCGCACGGATGCGGAGGGGTCGATTCCGGGCGGCGAGGAACAGTCGTAGCGGTGCACAGCGCCTGCGCCATGCGGGCCTCCAGCTGCCGTCTTGTGCTCGAAGGAGGGCCGAGAAGGTCCGCTGTGAGCGCGGAACTGTTCGGTGCCTGCCGTTTCTTTTTCCTGGCTCTTCGTCCTGAGTACCAGGTGAGCGCCCGACGGCGGATACGGAGCGTCCGTTTTCAGCCAGGTCCGGACCACATGAGTGTCCGTACGGGCCTCAGGCCCGGCCCATCGCCCGGGTCACCATGATCTCGATCATGACGCGGTCGGGGTTCGGCTCCGGCGTTCGTCGGTACCGCTCGGCGTACCGGCTCACCGCGTCGGCCACCGACTCGGCATCCGTACGCACCCGGGCGATGCCCTCCAGCGTCGCCCAGCGGCCGCGGTCCACCTGGCACACGGCAACGGTGGCGCCGTCGGGCCCGGCGGCGAGGACGTTCTTGACCTTGGCGCTGTCCTTGCGGGTGATGATCCGCGCGATCCGCTGCCCGGCGTCGTAGGTGACGCCTACGGGAACGACATGCGGGGTCCCGTTCGTACGCAGCGTGGTGAGGGTCGGCATCAAGTACTCGTCCCAGAAGGCGAGGTACTCGGGGGTGAGGGCGTTGAGGTCGTGGGCCATGGGGGCAAGGGTAGGCCCGCGTCCCTACGGGTTCGCGGGCCGTCGTGAAACTCTGCGGAAGTCAGAGAAAGTCGGTGGTCTCCAGGTCGAAGGAGAAGGGGGAAGGGAGGGGGAGGGATTTACCGAAGGGGGCGGAGCGGGCGAGCAGATAATCCTCGCCCTCCGGCTCACTGAAGAGGGTGGTGGTGGACTTGTCACTGTCCACGAGCAGGTAGAGCGGGATGCCGGCGCGAGCGTAGCCGTGGCGCTTGGCGCCCCGATCCTTGTGGGGCCTGCTCGATGTCACCTCGACGACCATGACGACTCCGTCGCGTCGGCGGTGACACAACAATCTCCCCCTCGATGAGCTCGGCCCTGAAGCCGGTCGGAGTTTCCAGGGCCAGAAAGCCCTCCAGGAGGGTGTCTTCCTGCGTGGGCATCGGCTCGTGTGCCATAGCCGTCATGCTGCACCTCCTAGTGGTCGAAGGCCAGTGTTACCGGGCGGGACCGGCGGCGAAGGCGCGTTCGTCGCCGTTCACCCGCAGGGCTGAGATGCAGCCTTGAGTGGAATAGACTCAACTTATCGCACGTTGGTATCTGCAAGACATATCGGAACAACACACAGGGAGGACACCGGGCCGTGGACGCCGAGCTGACCAACAAGAGCCGGGAAGCGCTGGCCGCCGCCAATGAGCGAGCGGTCACCGCGGGACACGCGGACATGACATCCGCGCATCTGCTGCTCGCGCTGCTGGCCGGGCAGGACAACGAAAACATCATGGACCTGCTGGCCGGCGTCGAGGCCGACGCCGCCGCGCTGCGTACCGGCGCCGAGCGTCAGCTCGCCGGCCTGCCCAGTGTCCAGGGCTCGACCGTCGCGCCGCCGCAGCCGGACCGCGACCTGCTGGCCGCCATCGCGGACGCCACGCAGCGCGCCCGCGAGCTAGGCGACGCATACGTCTCCACCGAGCACCTCCTCATCGGCATCGCCGCCAAGGGCGGCCGTACCGGCGAGCTGCTCGAGCAGCAGGGCGCGAGCGCCAAGAAGCTGCTGGCCGCCTTCGAGGCGAGCCGGGGCGGACAGCGGGTGACCAACGCCGACCCGGAGGGCACGTACAAGGCGCTGGAGAAGTTCGGTACGGACTTCACGGCGGCGGCCCGCGAGGGCAAGCTCGACCCGGTCATCGGCCGGGACCACGAGATCCGCCGCGTGGTGCAGGTCCTCTCGCGCCGGACGAAGAACAACCCGGTGCTCATCGGTGAGCCCGGCGTCGGCAAGACCGCGGTCGTCGAAGGCCTGGCCCAGCGCATCGTCAAGGGCGATGTCCCCGAGTCGCTGCGCAACAAGCGGCTGGTCGCGCTCGATCTGGGCGCGATGGTCGCGGGTGCGAAGTACCGCGGTGAGTTCGAGGAACGGCTGAAGACCGTACTGGCCGAGATCAAGTCCAGCGAGGGCCAGATCATCACCTTCATCGACGAGCTGCACACCGTCGTGGGCGCGGGCGCCGGCGGCGACTCGTCCATGGACGCGGGCAACATGCTCAAGCCGATGCTGGCCCGCGGTGAGCTGCGGATGGTCGGCGCGACCACCCTCGACGAATACCGCGAGCGGATCGAGAAGGACCCGGCGCTGGAGCGGCGCTTCCAGCAGGTGCTGGTCGCCGAGCCGACCGTCGAGGACACGGTCGCCATCCTGCGCGGGCTCAAGGGCCGCTACGAGGCCCATCACAAGGTCCAGATCGCCGACTCCGCGCTGGTCGCCGCCGCCACCCTCTCCGACCGCTACATCACCTCCCGCTTCCTCCCCGACAAGGCCATCGACCTCGTCGACGAGGCCGCCTCCCGTCTCCGTATGGAGATCGATTCGTCCCCCGTGGAGATCGACGAGCTGCAGCGCTCCGTCGACCGTCTCAAGATGGAGGAGCTGGCCCTCAAGAACGAGACCGACGCCGGCTCCGTCCAGCGCCTGGAGAAGCTGCGCAAGGACCTCGCCGACAAGGAGGAGGAGCTGCGCGGGCTGACCGCCCGCTGGGAGAAGGAGAAGCAGGGCCTCAACCGCGTCGGTGAGCTGAAGGAGAAGCTCGACGAGCTGCGCGGCCAGGCCGAGCGCGCCCAGCGCGACGGCGACTTCGACACCGCATCCAAGCTGCTGTACGGCGAAATCCCGGATGTGGAACGGGAGTTGGAGGAGGCCGCGGCGGCCGAGGCCGAGCAGGAGGCGTCCAAGGATGCCTCGGGCGCCAAGGAATCCATGGTCAAGGAGGAGGTCGGCCCGGACGACATCGCGGACGTGGTCGGCGCCTGGACCGGCATTCCGGCCGGCCGCCTCCTGGAGGGCGAGACCCAGAAGCTGCTGCGCATGGAGGACGAGATCGGCAAGCGGCTGATCGGCCAGACCGAAGCCGTGCGGTCGGTCTCCGACGCGGTGCGCCGCAGCCGCGCCGGCATCGCCGACCCGGACCGCCCCACCGGCTCCTTCCTCTTCCTCGGCCCGACCGGCGTCGGCAAGACCGAGCTGGCCAAGGCGCTCGCGGACTTCCTCTTCGACGACGAGCGGGCCATGGTCCGTATCGACATGTCGGAATACGGCGAGAAGCACTCCGTCGCCCGCCTGGTCGGCGCTCCGCCCGGCTATATCGGCTACGAGGAGGGCGGCCAGCTCACGGAAGCGGTGCGCCGCCGCCCCTACAGCGTCATCCTCCTGGACGAGGTCGAGAAGGCCCACCACGAGGTCTTCGACGTCCTGCTCCAGGTCCTCGACGACGGCCGCCTCACCGACGGCCAGGGCCGCACGGTGGACTTCCGTAACACCATCCTCATCCTCACCTCCAACCTCGGCTCGAACATCCTGATGGACCCCCTGCTCAAGGAGGACCAGAAGAAGGAAAAGGTCCTGGAGACGGTCCGGTCCTCCTTCCGCCCCGAATTCCTCAACCGCCTCGATGACCTGGTCGTCTTCCACCCCCTGGGCACCGACCAGCTCCAGCGCATCGCCCGGATCCAGATCGACCACCTCCAGCGGCGCCTGGCCGACCGCCGCCTCACCCTGGATGTCACCGACCGCGCCCTGGCCTGGCTCGCCTGGCTGGGTCAGGAACCGGTCGTCGACGCCCCGGCCCCGGACCTCTCCTACGGCGCCCGCCCCCTGCGCCGCCTGGTCCAGACGGCCATCGGGGACCAGCTCGCGCGCACGATCCTGTCGGGTGATGTGCTGGACGGTGACACAGTGCGGGTGGACGTGGACGGGGACCGGCTCTCCGTCGTACCCGTCCGGACCGCCTGACCCGCCGGTCTCCGCCGCTTACCGTCCCGTCCGGCTGCACTTGCCAGGACGGGGCGGATGTGGGGGAGGATGGCAGGGACCATACGAAGGGAATTCCACGGTGAGCATCGACCCGTCCTCGATTCCGAATTTCGGGGGCCAGCCCGAACCGCAGCCGTCGGGGCCTGATGGTCCCGTCGTGCCTGACCAGGACCTGGTCAAGCAGCTCCTCGACCAGATGGAGCTGAAGTACGTAGTCGACGAGGAGGGTGACCTCGCCGCCCCGTGGGAGCAGTTCCGCACGTACTTCATGTTCCGCGGCGAGGAGGAGCAGCAGATCTTCTCCGTCCGCACGTTCTACGACCGCGCCCATGGCATCGATGACAAGTCGAAGCTGCTGGAAGCGATCGATGACTGGAACCGCCGGACCCTGTGGCCCAAGGCCTACACCCACACCCATGACGACGGCACGGTCCGTCTGATCGGTGAGGCGTCGATGCTGATCGGCACCGGCGTCTCGCTCGAACACTTCGTTTCGAGCACGGTCAGCTGGGTCCGCGCCTCGATCGAATTCGACAAGTGGCTCGTCGAGCAGCTCGGCCTCGAGGCCGAGATCGAAGGCGACTCGGACGAGAAGCCGGGGGACGACGAGGCCTGAGCCTCGCCACATCGATATCCCGGCTGCGCGGGCCCCGGAGCTGTTTCTTGGCTCCGGGGCCCGCGTCCGCGTGGGGGTGGGGGCTGCGGTTGGCCGACAGTGGTCAACCGGGTGCTCGGGCGGGCTACGGAGAAGGGGGCGGTAATGCGCGGGCGGCCGATGCGCTGGTCAGCGTGGCGGATTCCGGGGTGGAAGGGCGACGAAAGACTCCGGGATTTCTACAAGTGGGGGCGAATATATTTGCATATTATGAACCCGATGGTACGGGCGGGCACAAGTTGAAGACGATGTTCCCCGAGCCCAGGAGGGAGAGGAATACGTGAGCTTCCCGGATACTGTCATTCCCTATTATGCTTCGGACCCGCAGGTGGGTGGGTTTTTCGGTGGTGCGCTGCACGTCGAATGGATTGACGAAATTCATACGATGAAACCGGGGGCGGTCAGGAAGACGGCCTATGCCCGGCATCTCAAGGAAGCGTTGGAATACCTGCTGAGCGAGCGGCCCGCCAGCTCGACGGAGTGGGCGCGGATGACGGGAGTGTCGTTTTGGGAGGACGACCGTCTGTACGCTTATCTGCAGGATCTCTACGACTACTTCTACGGCGACCGCAAGGAGCCACCGGTGGCCCCGGATCCGGAGGCGCCGCCACCGGAGAAGTTCTGGGCGTAACGGCGGCCCGGTGCCTGGTGAACTTCTGCGCCGGGATACTCGGCGTCGAGGCAGTCGACGATCTCGGCATGCTGCGGCAGACGTTCGACCTGGCCTGGCCCGACTATCAGGACACGATTCGTACGGGACTGAAGCACCTTGTGGCCAACCAGCCGATGACGGTGGAGCAGTGGTTCGACCTGACCTATGTGCAATTCCCTGACCAGCGGGAACTGAGGGCGTTCCTCGCCCAGGTCTACGCCTACCTCTTCGAAGACTTCGACGCCATGCCGGCCGCCCCCCCAGTAACGACGGTCCGGCCACGGGGGCGCTGCATGAGGTACAAGGGATCCGGCATCCCGCACGACGCGACGGCCGGCAAAGTGCGCAACTTTTCGAATGTGCACTCAACGTCGAATTCATCGACGGCATCCATAAATTCCGGGGCAATGGGGTCCGCCGGCACAAGATAAAGGGCGAGATGGTCCGGGACACGCCCTTCGCCCGCCATCTGAAGGAGCCGCCGGTGGCACCGGACCCGGATGCGCCCCCGCCCGAGGGCTACGGCGCGTAGCGGTCGGACGTAGCAGCTGGCCGTAACGGCCCGGCGGCTCCCGGTATCTCAGAGCTTTTGCAGCCGCCCGACCGCCTCCCGCAGGACCTCTTCCTGCTTGCAGAACGCGAAGCGGACGTACGGCGCGCCCTGGTCCTTGTGGTCGTAGAAGACGGCGTTGGGGATGGCGACGACGCCGGCGCGTTCGGGGAGGGCGCGGCAGAAGGCGAAGCCGTCGCCCTCTTTGGACAGCGCAGCGCCGAGGGGGCGGATGTCGGTGGTGATGAAGTACGTGCCGGCGGGGCGGAAGACCTGGAAGCCGGCGTCAGTGAGGCCGGTGGCGAGGATGTCGCGTTTGGCGCGGAGGTCGTCGCGCAGGCCCGAGTAGTAGCTGTCGGGGAGGGCGAGCGCCTCGGCGACGGCGTACTGGAAAGGGCCGGCGGAGACGTAGGTGAGGAACTGCTTCGCCGAGCGGACGGCGGAGATCAGGTCGGGGGTTGCGGTGACCCAGCCGACCTTCCAGCCGGTGAAGGAGAAGCTCTTGCCGGCGGAGGAGATGGTGACGGTGCGGTCGCGCATGCCGGGGAATGAGGCGAGCGGGGTGTGTTCGCCCTCGAAGACCAGGTGCTCGTAGACCTCGTCGGTGATGACGATGAGGTCGCGTTCCACGGCCAGTGCGGCGACGGCGGTGAGTTCGGCGTGGGTGAGGACGGTGCCGGTGGGGTTGTGGGGGGTGTTGAGGAGGATGAGGCGGGTGTCGTCGGTGACGGCGTCGCGGAGTTCGTCGAGGTCGAGGTGGTAGGAGGCGGACTCCGGGTCCGCACGGAGGGTGACCGGGACGCGGTGGCCGCCCGCCATCGCGATGCAGGCCGCGTAGGAGTCGTAGTACGGCTCCAGCGCGATGACCTCGTCGCCCGGTTCGAGGAGGGCCAGGAGCGAGGCGGCGATGGCCTCGGTGGCGCCGGCCGTGACCAGGACCTCGGTGTCGGGGTCGTACGACAGGCCGAGGTGTCCGTAGAAGCGGTCCTGGTGGGCGGCGACGGCGGCGCGCAGTTCGGGGATGCCGGGGCCGGGCGGGTACTGGTTTCCGCGGCCGTCGCGCAGTGCGCGGACCGCCGCCTCTCTGACCTCTTCCGGGCCGTCGGCGTCGGGGAAGCCCTGGCCCAGGTTGATCGAGCCGGTCCGTACGGCGAGTGCCGACATCTCAGCGAAGATCGTGGTGCCGAATTCGGCGAGGCGGCGATTGAGCAGCGGTCGGTCCATGCGCGCCATCCTCCGCCGAACCTCTGGAGTTCCTCAACTGTGCTTTGAGATCACCGGGCCCCGGGCATCAGCCCCGCACAACAGACATGGACGACCGCCGGAGAGGGCGGTCAGCGGCGCCGGACGGTGCCGCGACGGCGCACGGGGCGCCGGACGGAGCGATGCCTCGCTTCGGGGGATGGAAAGGAGTGTGAGGCAGGTGGGATTCGTGACTTTTCTGGTGATCGTTGTGGTGGTTATGGGGCTGGTGTCTCTGGCCTCGCGGGGTGGTGGCGGCCGCAAGCGTGGCCGCTCCGGTTCCGGCGGCAGCTGGTGGGCCGGCGGTGATGGCGGCAGCAGCTGCGGATCGAGCGGCGGTCATCATGGCGGCCATCACGGCGGCTGCGGCGGCGGCTCCTCCTGCGGGGGCGGTGGCTGCGGTGGCGGCGGCGGTGGGGGTTGTGGTGGCGGCGGGGGCTCCTGAGCGGGCCGCGTCGCCCGCGCAGGGCCGCGATCGGGGCCATGACCGAGGCCTTACGGGTTCGCAGGGTCATGACCGAGGCCGTACGAGGTCGTACCAAAGCTCCTTCGAGGGCCGTCGCGACGCCTTCCGGCGGCCCTGTCCACGACGGCCAATGCTCCCCTCAGCTGCACACATGCATACGGCTCATGCTTGACCGCATATGCACCCGACGGACTGCGACCGGACGGTCAACGTCCGCCGGGTGCTTGCGTGTTGAACAACTGAACTGTGGGGCCCTCTAGGGGATGGAAACCCGGCGAAGATGGGTAAAACCGCTGTGGTCGACCTGCCATCCATGATTCCCTCTCCCTTAGAGAATCCCCCAGTTCTCGCATCCCACGTGGGCACGAGCCGGCAGGCAGTCGTACATTCCTGATCCTTCTCGGGCGGGCCGGCCCACCATCCACTGCGTGCTTGCGGAGCCGACCCATGCTCACCACCCTGAAAACGGCATACACCGATACCCGTGCCTCCGATCTCGCCTGGGCCCTCGGCCGGGAACCTCTGCCGGCCCTGGCGGTGCTGGATCTCCAACTCGACGATGCTCGGGTGCAGTTGAGGCTGCTCGGAGCCTCTCATCAGGTGCTTCTCGAGGAGGAGCACGGCACGTGTTCCGAGACGGTCGCCTGTATGCCGGGCAGCAGTACGCCGCTGCCCCTCGGCGTCGCCAAGCGGCTGGGCGACTGGGAGTACGAATTCGCCGCGCATGTGGAGACGCTGTCGCACGGCTCCTTCGCCGGGCGTGCGCAGGAATTGCTCGCGCTGGTCGCCGAGCATCCGCACGGCCTCGCGGGGACGTTCCCCGGTTCGCCGCATGCGTTCACCGCGATGCTGGCGCAGCGTCAGCACGGCCAGGTGCGCTGGCGGACCTGGCACGCGTATCCGCAGGAGGGCCGGCTGGTGGCCACCCGCACGCGGGTGGGCGTACGGGCCGCGGTCGCGGCCGTCTAGACGCGGGTCCGGCAGGGGGCGTGCCCGGTGTCGTCGCGTCCCACCGCCCCTGACGCGATGTCCGGATGTCCCGGGCACGACAGATACATATGCCCTGCGCATGACGACATGCCCCGTGCGCAACAACATGGACGGCAATGGTCGTGTGTAGAACGGAGACTGCACTCGTGTGGGTGACAAAAAGGCACGGAACCGTCACGTAGCGTTCATTTCATGATCGACCTGCCAGAGCCTGCCCTCACCGGCGCCCTCGGGCCATCGGAGGCCATGGAGCCGGCGCGACTGCCTGTGCCGTCCGGGCTCGGCCGGCTGCTCGTCCTCGCCGTCGTCTTCGTCTGCGCCGCCTGCGGTCTGGTCTACGAGCTCGAACTGGTCGCGCTGGCAACGTACTTGGTCGGCGACTCCGTCACCCAGGCGTCGGTCGTGCTGTCCGTGATGGTCTTCGCCATGGGCATCGGCGCGCTGCTCGCCAAGCGGTTGCGCTGCCGGGCGGCGGTCGGCTTCGGCGTGGTCGAGGCGCTCCTCGCGCTGGTCGGCGGCAGTTCCGCGATGGCGCTCTACGCCTGCTTCGCCTGGTTCGGTCAGTCCCGCTCCGCTCTCGTCGGCTTCTCCCTGGCCATCGGGATCCTGATCGGCGCCGAGGTGCCGCTGCTGATGACGCTGATCCAGCGGGTCCGCTGCCAGGACGCGGGCGGCGCGGTCGCCGACCTCTTCGCCGCGGACTACGTCGGCGCGCTCGTCGGCGGGCTGGCCTTTCCCTTTCTGCTGCTGCCCCGCCTCGGCCAGCTGACCGGCGCGCTGGTCACCGGCGGGGTCAACGCGGTCGCGGGCGGCGTGCTGGTGCTGTGGCTGTTCCGCCGCGACCTGAGCACCCGCGCGCGCTGGCTGCTGCTCCTGGTCAATGTGCTGGTGCTCGCCCTGCTCGCCACGGGCACGCTGCTGGCGTCGTCCTTCGAGCAGGCCGCCCGGCGCGCGGTGTACGGCGCGGCGGTTCGGGTCGCGGTGCAGACCGGCGTCCAGGAGGTGGTGCTGACCGGCGGCACGGGCGGCGGAGCCGGTGCGGGGCGCGGGAGGAAAGGTTCCGGCCGGCCGCTCGAGCTGTATCTGGACGGCCGTCTGCGGGTCAGCGCGGCCAACGAGTTCCGCTACCACGAAGCGCTGGTGCACCCGGCGATGGCGGGCGGCCCGCACGGCCGGGTGCTGGTCCTCGGCGGCGGCGACGGCCTGGCGGTACGCGAGATCCTTCGCTACCGCGCGGTCCGCTCGGTGACCGTCGTCGAACTCGACCCCGGCGTCCTGAAGTTGGCCCGCACGGACCCCGGCCTCGCCAACCTCAACCGCCACTCCCTGAGCGATCCCCGGGTGCACACGGTGACGGCGGACGCCTTCGACTGGCTACGGGCGCAGGGCGGAGCGGCCGCCGGCGGCCGGGCGCCGCGGCCGTACGACGTCATCATCAGCGACCTCCCCGACCCCGGGATCACCGCCAGCACCAAGCTGTATTCGCAGGAGTTCTACGGGCTCGTGGCGCGGATGCTGACCCCCGGCGGGCGGCTGGTGGTGCACGCCGGGGCGCCGACGCAGCGGCCACGGTCGTACTGGACGGTGGAGGCGACGGTGCGGTCGGTGGGCCTGGCGACCGTCGCGTACCGCGTCCCGGGGCGGCTCGCCGACTTCTCCGGCGCCCCGGACCGGGCCGTCGGCCTGGCCGGGCGGGACGCTCCGCCGGCGCCCGTCGCGCCGGGGAGCGCGACCGCCGGGCCGGCTGAGGGACGGATCAAGTTCTGGGGCTTCGTACTGGCCGCGCGGCAGCCACCCCGGCTGGGTCTGGCACCGGACGCGCCCCCGCTGGCGGCCGTCACCCGCGAAGGGCTGCGCGATGACGAGCGCGGCGCGGCCGGCGGGCGGATCCGCTCGGTGCGGCCGTCGACGCTGATGCACCCGCGGTACCAGGAGTGAGCGCGGGGCAGGGTACGCCCACGGGGCGGAGCAGCGGGCCGTCCGGCGCGGGTGCACAGAAAGTTGTGCGGGAGCGGGCACGGGGCCGGGGGGTGCTGGGTAGGCTCCCATGCCATGGAGCATGAGGTGTACGTCCCGTTTCCCGTCGGGACCGTGCGGCAGGCGCTCACCGAGCCGGAGCGCGTGGCGCGCTGTGTCCCGGGAGTCCAGCTCGACGCCGACGCGGCCCCGAACATCCCCGAGGGCCGCCTCCGGCTGCGTATCGGCAGCTCCACCATCACCTATCGCGGCACGTTGACGATCGCGGACGAGGGCGGCAGATCCGCCGCGGAGGACGCCGCGCTGATCTTCGAGGCGAAGGGCGCCGAGACGCGTGGCGAGGGGACGGTCGCGCTGACGCTGACCGTGCGGCTGACGCCGACGACCGAGCCCGCTCCCGGTACGACGCTGGCCTGCTCCGGTGCGCTGCGCAGTGACGGCCGGCTCGCCGAGGTCGGCGAGCAGTCCGCCGAGACTGCGGGCCGCCGGCTGCTCGACCGCTTCGCGGACAACCTGGCGGCGGATCTGAAGCAGCGGCCGGTGCAGGCGCCGCCCGAGGCGCCGCCGGGTGAACCGGCCGGGCGGGGGATCTTCGAGACCGAGGTGCCGCCGCCGTCGCTCGACCCCCGTAGCGATGCGGACGCCGTACAGGGCCAGGATCTCGATGACGTGCACGACCTCGATGACGTGGATGCCGCGCTCGACGGCGCCGCCGCGCGGGATTCCGACCATGCGTACGACGGCGATGCCGAGAGCGACGTGCCCGCCGAGGCCGCCCATGCACGCCGGACGATGATCGGGCGCAGCGCCGAGGAGGTCGACCACGCGCCGCCGCGCGGACGGTACGCGCCGGTGCCGCCACCCGAGGTGAACACGGCCTCGGCGACGCTGCGCTGGGCGGCGCCCGCCGCGGCGGTGGTGCTCGCCTCAGCCGTGGTCGTCGGCCGGGTGCTGCGCCGCCGGCGTTGAGCGCGGTAGCCGAGGCGGCGCCGGTCGGCGGTGGCGCAGGCGCGGTGCGCCGGCCCACCGTTAGGGTCGTCCCGTGAGCACCGACAACACCACGCAGAGCGCTTCACGGACGCGGCCGGAGGGCGTACGGCTGGCCGCCGGGGACGCCGAAGTGACCGTGCATCCGGACAACGGCTGCCGCCTCGGCAGCCTCCGCGTCGGCGGTCTGGAGCTGCTGCGGCAGGGCGACAAGTACGGCAGCTTCCCGATGGTTCCGTGGTGCGGCCGGATCGACCACGGCCGCTTCCGCAATGGCGGTGAGCTGCACCAGATGCCGGTCAACGCCGCGCCGCACGCCATCCACGGCACCGGCCGCAACGTTCACTGGGACACCGCGCGAGTGAGCGCGACGCAGGCCGTCTTCACCTACGACCTCGCCGATCCGGCCGCCCCCTGGCCGTACCCGGGGACGGTGACCCAGGTGGTCGAGCTCGCCGAGGACGGCGGCTCGCTCACCCTGACCATGAGCGTCGAGGCGGCCGCCGACTCCTTCCCGGCGCAGGCCGGCTGGCACCCGTGGTTCCTGCGGAACCTGGGGGACGGCGGCGAGGACGTCATCGTCGACTTCGCGGCCGAGTGGCAGGAGGAGCGGGGCGCGGACCACCTGCCGACCGGCCGGCGGATCACGCCGAAGCCGGGGCCGTGGGACGACTGCTTCGGGATGCCGCAGGGTCTGGACCTCACGTTGACCTGGCCGGGACGGCTCCGGCTGAAGGTGGCCGGCCGCGCCGAGTGGGTCGTGGTCTACGACGAGCAGGAGGAGGCGGTCTGCGTGGAGCCGCAGTCGGGCCCGCCGAACGGTCTCAATACGCTGCCGCGCCTGGTCACGCCCATCGATCCGCTGGAGATCTCCACGACCTGGAGCTGGCGGAGCCTGGACCGGGACACCGCCTAAGCTCGTGCGCATGAGTGACGACGTGCGCGGCGAGCTGCTGCAGCAGATCAAGGACAAGGCCGTGGTGCACGGCAAGGTGACGCTTTCCTCCGGCAAGGAAGCCGACTACTACATCGACCTGCGCCGGATCACCCTGGACGGCGTGGCCGCACCGCTGGTCGGTCAGCTGATGCTGGAGATCACCGCGGACCTGGACTACGACGCGGTCGGCGGGCTGACGCTCGGCGCCGACCCGGTCGCGACCTCGATGCTGCACGCCTCCGCCGCGCGCGGCCGCCGGCTGGACTCCTTCGTCGTCCGCAAGGCACAGAAGGCGCACGGTATGCAGCGCCGTATCGAGGGCCCGGACATCAAGGGTCGCCGGGTGCTGGTCGTCGAGGACACCTCCACCACCGGCGGCTCGCCGCTGACCGCCGTCGAGGCGGCGCGCGAGGCGGGCGCCGAGGTCGTTGCGGTCGCGACGATCGTGGACCGGGGCGCGGCATCGGCCATCGCCGAGGCGGGCCTTCCGTACATCACCGGATACCAGCTCGGCGACCTCGGCCTGGGCTGAGCACGCTTCTCGGTCGGTCACCTCGCGCCTGACCTGCGGCTTTCACAAAGGGCGGTCGGTTTCACGTGAAACCGACCGCCCTTTTGCATGAAGGCCGGATGGGCGCGGTGGACCAATCGACCGCGTCTGGGAAGATGGCCCCGGCGAAGTCCTCGCCCCCTGGTCAGGGCCAAGAACGCACACCCGCATACACAAGGAGCGGACAGATGCCCATCGCAACTCCCGAGGTCTACAACGAGATGCTCGACCGGGCGAAGGCAGGCAAGTTCGCCTACCCGGCCATCAACGTGACCTCGACGCAGACTCTGCACGCAGCGCTGCGTGGTTTCGCCGAGGCCGAGAGCGACGGCATCATCCAGATCTCCACCGGTGGTGCGGAGTTCCTGGGCGGTCAGCACAACAAGGACATGGTGACCGGCGCCGTTGCGCTCGCCGAGTTCGCGCACGTCGTGGCCGCCAAGTACGACATCACGGTCGCGCTGCACACCGACCACTGCCCCAAGGACAAGCTCGACGGGTATGTCCGCCCGCTCCTGGACGTCTCCGCGGAGCGTGTCGCCAAGGGCCTGAACCCGCTCTTCCAGTCCCACATGTGGGACGGCTCGGCCGAGACCCTCGCCGACAACCTGGCCATCGGCCAGGAACTGCTCGCCAAGGCCGCCGCCGCCAAGATCATCCTCGAGGTCGAGATCACCCCGACCGGTGGCGAGGAAGACGGCGTCACCCACGAGATCAACGACGAGCTCTACACCACGGTCGACGACGCGCTGCGCACCGCCGAGGCGCTGGGCCTGGGCGAGAAGGGCCGCTACCTGCTCGCCGCCTCCTTCGGCAACGTCCACGGCGTCTACAAGCCGGGCAACGTCGTCCTCCGCCCCGAGCTGCTCAAGGACCTGCAGGAGGGCGTCGCCGCCAAGTACGGCAAGTCCGCCCCGTTCGACTTCGTCTTCCACGGCGGCTCCGGCTCCACCGAGGAGGAGATCGCCACCGCGCTGGAGAACGGCGTGGTCAAGATGAACCTGGACACCGACACCCAGTACGCCTTCACGCGCCCGGTCGCGGACCACCTGTTCCGTAACTACGACGGTGTGCTGAAGGTCGACGGCGAGGTCGGCAACAAGAAGGCCTACGACCCGCGCAGCTGGGGCAAGCTGGCCGAGGCCGGTATGGCCAAGCGCGTGACCCAGGCCTGCGCCAACCTGCGCTCGACGGGCACCAAGATCAAGTAACCCGTCCGCTGCGCTTGGCGGGCCCCCCACGTTGTTGGCTTTCCCGCCGTGGTGGTTTGTCGCCGTGACGCCTGCGGCGGGCGTGGGTTTGTCGGGTGCGGTACCACGCCTCCGGACTCCGTCCTGCGGCGCGGCCCCTCCCACGGGTGGGTGGAAGACGGGCCGGTGGGGGTGTGCGTTGAGGGTTTGGTGCACCTGTGATCCACAGGGTGCGGCTGACCACTGACGTGCACCCCCACCGGCCTTTCTTTTTCCCACCCTCAACGGGGAGGGGGCGGGCCGTAGCGGCGGAGCCGTGTAGGGCCGGTCCCGCAGCCGAACAGCCCCGCGCAGCGGACACAGCCCGCCGCAGGCGCAACGGCGAGACACCGCCATGGCGGGACAGACAAAAACGTGGGGCCAAGGCAAAGCGCAGCGGAACGGCCGCAGGCGCAACGGCGAAACACCACCACGGCGGGAAAGCCGAAAACGTGGGGCGCAAGCAAAGCGCAGCGAACGGGCATGCTCACCCCATGAGCGAACCAAGCGCGCCCGGTGGGGTCCGGCTGGCGTCGGCACGGGGCCGGTGGGTGCTGACGACGGCCGTGCTGGGATCCGGCATGGCGATGCTCGACAGCACGGTCGTCAACGTCGCGCTGCCGACCATCGGCCGGGACCTGAACACGGATCTGGCGGTCCTGCAGTGGACCGTCAGCGCCTACATGCTCACCCTCGCCTCGCTGATCCTGCTGGGCGGCTCGCTGGGCGACCTCTACGGCCGGCGACGGGTGTTCGTCATCGGTGTGGTGTGGTTCGCGGCGGCCTCGCTGCTGTGCGGGCTGGCGCCGAACGCCGGGGTGCTGATCGCGGCCCGCGCGCTGCAGGGCGTCGGCGGGGCGCTGCTGACGCCCGGCTCGCTGGCGATGATGCAGGCCGTCTTCCACCCGGACGACCGGGCGCGGGCGGTCGGCGCCTGGTCCGGACTCGGCGGGGTGGCCGCGGCGGTCGGGCCGTTCATCGGCGGCTGGCTGGTGGACGGGCCGGGCTGGCGCTGGGTGTTCTTCCTGAACGTGCCGCTGGCGGCGGTGTGTGCGCCGGTGGCGCTGCGGCACGTCCCGGAGACCCGGGAGCAGGGTGCGCGCGAGCACCGCGGGTTCGATGCGCCGGGCGCGGTGCTGGGGGCGCTGGCGCTGGCCGGGGTGACGTATGCGCTGATCGCGGCCCCGAACGGGGGTGCCACGCCCGGGGTGATCGTCCCGGCGGTGCTCGGTCTGCTGTTCGGGGCGGCGTTCGTACACGTCGAGCGGCGGCGTCCCGACCCGATGCTGCCACCGTCGATCTTCGCCATCCGCCAGTTCACCGCCGTCAACGCCGTGACGGTCTGTGTCTACGCCGCATTCGGCGGCTTCTTCTTCCTCGCCGTGCTCCAGCTCCAGGTCGTGGCGGGCTATTCGGCGCTGCAGGCCGGCACGGCGCTGCTGCCCACGACCGTTCTGATGCTGCTGCTGTCCGCCCGCTCCGGGGAGCTCGGCCAGCGCATCGGGCCGCGGATCCCGCTCACCGTGGGGCCGGTGCTGTGTGCCGCCGGAATGCTGCTGATGACGCGGGTCGGCGTGCATGCGTCGTACCTGGCCGATGTGCTGCCCGCGCTGGTGGTGCTGGGCGCCGGCATGGTGACCCTGGTCGCGCCGCTCACCGCGACCGTGCTGGCGGCGGTGGATGTGGGCCGGGCGGGCCTGGCCAGCGGCATCAACAACGCCGCCGCGCGGGCCGCGGGGCTGGTGGCGGTCGCCGCGCTGCCGCTGCTCGCGGGCATGGGCCCGACGGCGTACCGCTCGGCGGACGAATTCGCGGCCACCTTCCGGCGCGCGATGCCGCTGTGCGCGGGGATTCTGCTGGTCGGGGCGCTGATCGCCTGGCTGACCGTACGGACTGATGTGCTGCGCGGCGCCGAGCCCGAGGCGCCGGAGCCGTGCCACCCGGACTGCCAGTACCACTGCGGGGTGAGCGCGCCGCCGCTGGACCCGGGCGAGACCCGGCCCGCGAAGCCCGGGGAGGCCGTCGGCGAGCGGTAGCGCCGGGCCCGGCCCCGCGGCGTGGGCCGGAGACCAGGCAGACTTGGAACATGGCCATTCACGAGAATCTCCTCGGGGGACCGCCCCCGACCCATCTGCCCGACGACCCCGAGCCCCGCGAGATGCTCGCCGCGGGCACGGCGCCGTCCGACGTCGCCGCGAAGTACCCGACCTCCTCGCTGGCCTGGGCGCAGCTCGCCGACGACGCGTTCCAGGGCGGCCGGACCGTGGAGTCGTACGCGTACGCCCGCACCGGCTACCACCGCGGCCTGGACTCGCTGCGCCGGGCCGGCTGGAAGGGGCACGGCCCGGTGCCGTTCGAGCACGAGCCCAACCGCGGCTTCCTCCGTGCGCTGCACGCCCTCGCCCGCGCCGCGCAGGCGATCGGCGAGCAGGAGGAGTACGAGCGCTGCACGACGTTCCTGCGCGACTCCTCCCCGACCGCGGCCGACACGCTGTCCTGACGGGATCCGCAGCGCCGGGAACACCCCGGACCGATGGGCCGGCCGCGTGATCGCGGTCGGCCCTTGCGCGGCTGGAGATCAGCACGGATGATTTCAGGTGGGCCGGTCATACCGCGCCTGAGGGGACCGGGGCTCCCGAGCCGACAAGGAAGGAGCGGACCGCTACCCGGTAGTTCGCACCTGAGGAGTCCCTCATGTCGCAGCCTTCTCCGATTTCTCCCGCTCCTCCCGCCGCGTCCGGCGACGCCGTTTCACGTGAAACATCCGCCGACGATGCCGCAGAGGCGCCGTTCGCCCCCGATCTGAGCATCGGCAGCAGCACCACGACCCCGTACGAGGACTACGTCCAGGCGGGCGTCCTCACCCACCTCCAGCACCCGCTCTCCGACGACCCCGGCGAGATGGTCTTCCTGGTGACCACCCAGGTCATGGAGCTGTGGTTCACGGTCATCGTTCATGAGTGGCACACCGCCGCCGAGGCGTTGCGCCGCGACGACCTGCCGGTGGCGATGGATGCGCTGCGCCGCTCCACCTACGAGCTGGAGGCACTGAACGCCGCCTGGAAGCCGCTCGCCCGGCTGACCCCGGAGCAGTTCAACGCCTACCGCAGCGCGCTCGGCGAGGGCTCCGGGTTCCAGTCCGCGATGTACCGGCGGCTGGAGTTCCTGCTCGGCGAGAAATCCGCGTCGATGCTGGTGCCGCACCGCGGCGCACCGCGCGAGTACGCCGAGCTGGAGAAAGCGCTCCAGGAGCCGAGCCTGTGGGACGAGGTGCTACGGCTGCTCGTGCGCCGCGGTTACGCCATCCCCGAGGCCGTCGTCCGGCGGGATCCGGAGCTGCGCTACGAGCCGGACCCGGCCGTCGAGGCCGTCTGGGCCGAGATCTACGCCGGCCCGCAGGAGTCCGAACTGGTCCGTCTCGGCGAGGCGTTGACCGACGTCGGCGAACTCGTCTGGCGATGGCGCAACGACCACCTGGTGGCGACCCGGCGCGCGATGGGATCGAAAATGGGCACCGGCGGTTCCGCGGGGGTGGCCTGGCTGGAGAAGCGGGCCCGTAAGAACGTCTTCCCCGAGCTCTGGACGGCGCGCAGCCATGTCTGAGACCCCCGAGAACACCTCCCGGAACACCGGGCTCCGCGAACACGCCGACCGGGCCGGGCAGCTGGATGCCGCCGACTCGCTGGGCGCGACGATCCGCGACCGCTTCGTCCTCGACGACACGGTCTACCTCGACGGCAATTCGCTCGGCGCGCTGCCCCGTGCGGTGCCCGGCCGGATAGCTGATGTCATCGCCCGCGAGTGGGGCGAGCTGCGGATCCGCTCCTGGGACGAGGCCGGCTGGTGGGCCGCCCCCGAGCGGGTCGGCGACAAGATCGCGCCGCTCATCGGGGCGGCGCCCGGCCGGGTCGTGGTCTCCGACTCCACCAGCATCAATATCTTCAAGGCCGTGGTCGGCGGCATCCGGATGGCCGGCAAGGGCTGTACGGAGATCCTTGTCGACGCGACCACGTTCCCGACGGACGGCTATATCGCCAGGTCAGCGGCCCGGATGACCGGTCTCGCGGTGCGTCCGGTCGAGCCCGCGCGGATCGCCGACGAGGTCACCGAGCGCACCGCGCTCGCGCTGGTCAACCACGTCGACTACCGCACCGGCCGGCTCAACGACCTGCCGGGCATCACCACCGCGCTGCACTCCGCCGGCGCGCTCGCCGTCTGGGACCTGTGCCACAGCGCCGGCGCGCTGCCGGTCGGGGTGGATGCGTACGGCGTCGATCTCGCCGTCGGCTGCACGTACAAGTACCTCAACGGCGGCCCCGGTTCGCCCGCATACCTCTATGTGCGCGAGAGCCTGCAGGAGCGCTTCGATTCGCCGCTCCCCGGCTGGAACTCACACGCCGAGCCGTTCGGGATGGCCCCCGACTACACCCCCGCCGACGGCATCGTCCGCGGCCGGGTCGGCACCCCCGACGTCCTGTCGCTGCTCGCCCTGGAGGCGGCGCTGGACGTCTGGGACGGCGTCTCCATCGAGGACGTCCGCACCAAGAGCCTCGCCCTGACCGACTTCTTCCTCGACTGCGTCGACGCATATGTGCCACCGGGACGGGTCCGCTCCGTCACGCCGTCCGACCACTCCCGGCGCGGCAGCCAGGTGTCGCTGCGGTGCTCCGGGGCCGCCGAGGTGATGGCGGAGCTGATCCGCCGCGGGGTGGTCGGCGACTTCCGCCAACCCGATGTGCTGCGCTTCGGCTTCACCCCGCTCTACACCTCCTTCGCGGACGCGGAGCGGGCGGCACGGGTGCTGGGCGAGGTGCTGCGGGCGCTGCCCGAGGAGGCCCCGGAAGCGGCCGGGGCCCGCGGGTGAGCGCACCGGACGAGGAGTCGGCGCTGCTGGGGCTCGCCCCGGTGGCGCCGGACCGGACGGTGGCGTACGGCGCGCATCCGGACCAGGTGGTGGACCTGTACGGGCCGTGGGGCGGCGGTGGCGGCCCCCTTGTCGTCCTGCTGCACGGCGGCTTCTGGCGCGCCGCCTACGACCGCCGTCATCTCTCGCCGCTCGCCGCCGCGCTGGCCGGGCGGGGGCTGCCGGTCGCCCTCGCGGAGTACCGCAGGGTGGGCGCGGGCGGCGGCGCACCGCAGACGTTCGAGGACGTGGCGGCGGCCGTCGAGGCGGTGGCGTACGAGGCGGGAGCGGGCGGGGCGCGGGCCGGTGCGGCAGCCCCGCACGGCGGGGCCGGTGCCGGAGCGGGCCGCGGCCTCGTCCTCGTCGGGCACTCCGCGGGCGGCCACCTCGCCCTGCTCGCCGCGGCCCGCCCCGGCACCCCGGTCACCCGCGTGCTCGCCGTCTCGCCGGTCGCCGATCTCGCTCGCGCCCATGTGCTGGACCTGAGCGGTGGCGCGGTGGCAGAGCTCCTCGGCGGCGACGGGCCGGGCTTCGCGGAGCGTCTCGCCGCGGCCGACCCGCTGCGCCACCCACCGGCCGGCATCCCCGTGACGATCCTGCACGGCACCGCCGATCCGGACGTCCCGCTGGAGATCTCCCGCCGCTATGCCGCAGCCTCGCCCGCTGCGACGGACCTGCGGGAACTGCCCGGTGTCGGCCACTACGTCCCCGTCACCCCGGGCACCGCGGCGTGCCGGAACCTCCTCACCCTTGTGGACCCACGCTCGTAGTGCTCGCCCGCGTAGTACCTGGGGGGGACGTGGAAGATACGCGCTGGAGGGGACGCCCGGACGCCCGGTCTTGCTTACCGTTGTCTGCGTGAACCAGACGACCCAGACGCAGAGCACCCTGCGCTCAGAGGCCCGGATAGCCCGTGGCGCGCTGCACCGACTGCGCCAGGACCTGTTCGTCGACGCCTTCGCCTTCCGCCCGATGCCGCCGCTGGAGGACGCCAAGGTGTCCCGATGGGTGCCGTGGCTGCCGGAGAAGCTGCGGCACTGGGCGCGCTGGCTGCCGCACTTCGCCGTCGGGATGTTCGCGGTTTGCGTCTTCATGGCGTCCTTCACCATGTCCTACGGCATGGGTCCGGTGCGCGGCGTCCTCGCCGTGGGTTTCTGCCTACTGGTCGCCGTCCCGCCGGCCCTCACCCTCTTCCGTCCGGTGGGCGCGTTCTGGCTGTCGCTGTTCGCCGTCGTCGTGTCACTGGGCGGCGACATCCTCTCCTCCTCGTACGGCAGCATCTTCTCGGGCGCCGCCTTCCCCACCCACCTCGCCGTGATGACCCTGGTGGTGCTGCGCACCCGTCCGCGACTGGCCGTGGAGATGTGGCTGGTCACCTTCGCGGTGGCGGCCGTGCTGTCGGTGCTCACCAGCGACGGCACGGGCGATCTGCCACCGGTGGCGGTCTTCTCCGCTGTGGTGCTGGTGTCGGCGGCGGCGATACGGGCCTGGCGTGAGGAGCGCCGACAGGTCGTCGAGACCCAGACCGTCACGGCCGAGGAGCGCTCCCGGCGCACGCTCCTGGAGGAGCGCGCCACCATCGCCCGCGAGCTGCACGATGTCGTCGCGCACCATATGTCCGTCATAGCCATCCAGGCCGAGGCCGCCCCCTACCGCGTCGAGAACACCCCGCCCGAGCTTGCCACCTCCTTCGCGACGATCCGTGAGAACGCCGTGGCCGCGCTCACCGAGCTGCGCCGCATCCTGGGCGTGGTCCGCTCGGAGGATCCGGACGCGTTCGCCGGGAGCGACCCGGAGGCGCCGCAGCCGACCCTTGCCAGCCTCGACTCGCTGCTCGACAGCGTCCGCAGCGCCGGGCTGACCGTCGAGGCCGTGATCACGGGCTCGCCCAGGCCGCTGCCTCAGGGCGTCGAGCTGTCCGCGTACCGGATCGTGCAGGAGGCGCTGAGCAACGCCCTGCGGCATTCGCCCGGTGCCGATGCCCGGGTGGAGATCTCCTACGTTCTGGGCGGGCTCGGTCTGCGGATCGTCAACGGCACCCCGAGCCGTCTCGCCAAGCCGTCCCCGGGCGCCGGGCATGGCGTGCTGGGCATGCGCGAGCGGGTGCAGATGCTGGGCGGGGAGATGACGGCCGACCGCACCGAGGGCGGCGGCTTCGAGGTCGCGGCGTTCATACCGGTGGCGCATACGGCGGCCAACGCAACAGGGGAGACCACGGCATGATTCGCGTACTGATCGTCGACGACCAGGTGATGGTCCGCGAGGGCTTCTCCGTCCTGCTCAACGCCATGCCGGACATCGAGGTCGTCGGCGAGGCCGTCGATGGCCGCCAGGCGGTGCACAAGGTCGCGGTCCTCAAGCCGGACGTGGTCTTGATGGACATCCGGATGCCAGAGATGAACGGCCTGGAGGCGACCCGCGAGATCGTGGCCGCCGACGCGGACGCCAAGGTCCTGGTGCTGACCACCTTTGACCTGGACGAATACGTCTACCAAGCGCTGCGCGCCGGAGCCAGCGGCTTCCTCCTCAAGGACGCCTCGGCCGGCCAGCTCGCCGAGGGAGTCCGCATCGTCGCCTCCGGCGAGGCCCTCCTCGCCCCCACCGTCACCAAGCGCCTGATCTCGGAATTCTCCCGCCTCGGCACCCCGCGCGCCCCCGCCCAGGAACGCATCGGCGACTTGACGGAACGGGAGACGGAGGTGCTGATCCTGGTCGCCCAGGGGTTGTCGAACGGCGAGATCGCCGAGCATCTGGTCGTCGCCGAATCGACGGTGAAGACGCATGTCAGCCGGATCTTGGTGAAGCTGGGGCTGCGCGACCGGACGCAGGCGGCGGTGTTCGCGTACGAGGCGCGGCTGGTGACGCCTGGGGGCTGACCGGCGCCGGCCGGCCCCCAGGCGTCAGGCCCGGCTACGGCTGGTCGATCTCCGCCACCAGGCGGGAGCTCCAGGGGCACCAGACCAACCCGGGCAGGAACGGCCCGCCGGCCTCGTCCAGATGGTCTTCGACATACGGCGTCACGGCGTCACACACCTCGATGGCGTAGTCGAAGAAGCCGATCGTGTCCGGGCGGTAGTGGAAGCTCCAGCGGGCGTTGTACGGCGCGGGGCGCTTGTCGATCCTGCCGATGATGTGCGGCTCCGACGTGGTCGCGCCGCTCAGGAGGTCCCGTGCGTGCTGGATCTTGGCGGGGTCGGTGAGCTTGATGACGAATTCCTGGCGAGTGATGTCGGTCATCACGAAGTAGGCCGCCGACTCGGCCTTCGTGCGCTGTGCGGCGCCGCTCGCCTGCTCCCCCTGGGCGGGCCCGGCCGCTGTGACGGCGAGCAGAGCCGCCGCCGCGAGCATGCCGATCCTGGTGGTGATGCGTCGCATGAACCCCTCCGGTGCCTTGGGTCGTGGTCACGACCGTGCACACGAAAAGTAATGGCGTGATTACTTATCGCTCCAGAGTTACTGCGGGTTATCGCACCGCCAGGTGAAATAGCGAACGGTGACTGGCGGGCGGGCGGCGAGTGTGCTCTGTCCACAGCCTGTGGATGGTGTTGCGTACGCCCGGTTCACGCACCGGGAACGGCACCGGGAGCAGGAACGGCACCGGGAGCAGGAACGGCACCGGGAACGGGAGCGAGAGCGGGACCGGGTGCGCGGGGGAGAAGTGGGGGGGGGGGGGGGGGGGGGGGGGGGCCGGGGCCCCCCCCGGGGGGGGGGGGGGGGGCCCCCCCCCCCCCCCCCCCCCGGGCCCCCCCCCCCGCCCCGCGGGGGCGGGGGGCGGGGGCGGGGGGGGGGCGCGGCCGGCGGGGGGGGGGGGGGGGGGGGGGGGGGGGGGGGGGGGGGGGCGGGGGGGCCGGGGGGGCGGGCCCCCCCCCCCCCCCCCCCACGCCGTGGGTGGGCCCGCGGGTCAGCCCATGTCGCGCCGGCGGAGGCCCGTCAGTCCTGCGGCTATGAAGAGGGCCGAGAGGCCCAGCAGCCAGAGGAACGGAGCGGCCGTGGCCTCGCAGCCCGGGAGCTTGGGGAGATGGCTGAAGGGGGACAGGTCCATCGCCCACTGGGGGAACTTCAGGGACGGGCCGATCCAGCCGAGAGCGAGGCAGCCGCCCACCACGGCCCAGACGGCGGAGGAGGCTTTCGGGAGCAGGCCGTAGACGAGGACGGCCGCGCCGGTGAGGACCCAGACGGCGGGGACCTGGGAGAGGGCGGCGCCGAGCACCGGGCCGAGCTGCCCGGTGACGTCATGGGCGGTGATGCCGTAGCCGATGCCCAGGGCCAGACCGCCGGACGCCAGGATCACGACGGTGCCGAGATAGGCGATGGCCAGGTGGCCGCAGGCCCAGCGGAGGCGGCCGACGGCGCCGGCCAGGACGGGCTCGGCGCGGTCGCCGGTCTCCTCGCCGCGCAGCCGGAGCACCGATCCGGCCGCGTAGATCGACGCGATCATGCCCAGCATGCCGGCCATCGTGGCCAGGAAGGCGTCGGTCAGGCCCTGTTGGCCGCCCATCCGCTGGACGATCTCCAGGGTCTGCCGATTGCCGCCGACCAGGTCGGAGGCGCCCTTGGCGATCCCGCCGAAGAGCGCGCCGGCGCAGAGGAAGCCGAGTGTCCAGCCCAGCAGGGTGGTGCGCTGAAGGCGCCAGGCCAGGCCGAACGGGCCGCTCAGCGAGCGGGGCGCGCGGGCCGGGCCGGGGCGGGCCGGCAGGAAACTCATGCCGATGTCGCGACGGGCCGTCAGGACGTAGGCGGCGGCGATGGCCAGGGCCGTCGCGGCGGCGAAGAGGAGGGTGACCCACCAGCGTTCGCCGGCGTAGGCGCGGAGGTTCTGGGCCCAGCCGATCGGTGAGATCCAGGTGATCGGGGAGGTGGGGGCGCCCGCGGAGGAGCCAGGGGGAGCGTCGGCGGTGGCAGCGGCGTCGCCCGCGGCGCGCAGTGCGAAGGCGAGGCCGAGGACCGCACCGGTCAGGCCCTTGGCCAGCCGGGCGCTCTCGGTGAGCTGGGCGGCGATGGCGGCCAGGCCCGCGAAGAGCATGCCCGCGGCGCCGACGACGAGCCCGAGGGCGAGTGAACCGGCCGCCGGCTGCCCGGACTTGGCCAGCCCGCCCGCGATCAGCGCGGCGAGCACGGCATTGGCGGTCAGGGCTGCGAGCAGCGCCGCCGTCAGCGGCGCGCGGCGCCCCACCATTGCCGCGGAGAGCAGCTCCTGACGGCCCGTCTCCTCCTCCTCGCGGGTGTGCCGTACGACGATCAGCAGGCTCATCACCGCGGCGAGGACCGCGCCGAAGCCGGCCATCCGCCAGGCGACCAGGCCGCCGATGGAGTCGCTGAAGACCGGGCCGTACAGGGCGCGCAGCGAGGCGTTGGCGTTCATCGACGTGGCCAGCCCGGCGCGCTTGGCGGCGGTGTCGTACAGGGCCGCGAAGGACGAGCCCGTACCGGCCACGGCCAGTCCGAGGCCCAGCACCCAGGCCGGGATCATCACCCGGTCACGGCGCAGCGCGAGGCGCAACAGGGCGCCGGTGCCTGCCAGATGGCGGGGGTCGCGGGCCGGGGCGAGGGCGGCTGCGGCTGCTACGGCGGTCATCGTGCGCTCACCCCTGCGTCACGTACGGCGTCCCCACGTAGGGCGTCCCCACGGGCGTCGTCCTGGTAGTGGCGCAGGAAGAGCTCCTCCAGGGTGGGCGGGGTGCTGGTGAGGCTGCGCACGCCGGATTCGCTGAGCGAGCGCAGCACGGCGCCGAGCTTGTCGGTGTCGACCTGCAGCTGCACGCGGAGTCCTTGACCGCGCTCGATCGGCCGACTGGTCACGTCATGGACGCCGGGAAGGCGGGCGAGGCCGTTGGGCGGACCGGCCAGCTCGGCGGTGACGGAGGTCCGGGCCAGATGCCGCAGCTGCCCGAGGGAGCCGGATTCGACGGTCCGTCCTTTACGGATGATGCTGACGCGGTCGCACAGCGCCTCGACCTCGGACAGGACGTGGCTGGAGAGCAGGACCGTACGGCCTCGGTCGCGCTCCTCGGCGACGCAGCTCTGGAAGACCTCCTCCATCAGGGGGTCCAGCCCGGAGGTCGGCTCGTCGAGGATCAGCAGATCGACGTCGGAGGCGAAGGCGGCCACCAGGGCGACCTTCTGGCGGTTGCCCTTGGAGTACGTACGCCCCTTCTTGGTCGGGTCCAGCTCGAACCGTTCCAGCAGCTCGGCCCGCCGCGCGGTGTCGAGGCCGCCGCGCAGCCGGCCGTACAGGTCTATGACTTCGCCGCCGGAGAGGTTGCGCCACAGGGTGACGTCCCCGGGGACGTAGGCGACGCGGCGGTGGAGCGCGACCGCGTCGCGCCAGGGGTCCTTGCCCAGGAGCTGGGCGGTGCCGCCGTCGGCGCGCAACAGGCCCAGCAGGACACGGATCGTGGTGGACTTCCCGGCGCCGTTGGGCCCGAGGAAGCCGTGCACCTCGCCGGCCTCGACGCCGAGGTCGAGGCCGTCCAGCGCGTGGGTCCGGCCGAACGATTTGTGGAGTCCGGCCACCCGGATCGCGGCAGAGGGAGAGATTGCCTTCGTCATGATTTTGAAGGTACGCTAGTTTCACAAATTTGTGAAGTTAAGAAACTGTATTAAGTTGGAGCCGCGGTTCTGATCAGGGGAGATGATGCGGATATGGCAGAGCGGGCAGAGCAAGGGCAGCAGAGACGGCAGGAACAGCGGCCGGTACCGCGGGATCTGGACAAGCGCGACGCCGAGGCGGTCTCGGAGTTCGTCGAACGGTTCGCCGCGCAGCTCGTCGACGCCGGTATGCCGCGGATGCCCGCCCGTGTCTTCGCCTGCCTGCTGGCCTCCGACTCCGGCGTCCTGACCTCGGCCGAGCTCGGCGAGCGCCTCCAGGTCAGCCCCGCCGCCGTCTCCGGCGCGGTCCGCTACCTCTCCCAGGTCAACATGGTCAGCCGCGAACGCGAGCCCGGCTCCCGCCGCGACCGCTACCGCGTCCACAGCGACCAGTGGTACGAGGCCCTGACCCGCCGGGACAGCGCCATCACCCGCTGGGAAGCCACCCTGCGCGACGGCATCGAAAGCCTCGGCGAGACCTCCCCGGCCGGCCACCGGATCGGCGAAACCCTCGCCTTCTTCGAGTTCATACAGGGCGAGCTCGTCGGGATGATGGAGCGCTGGCGCAACCACCGCGATCAGCTGCGCACCGAGGGCAAAGAGGGCTGACGGGCGCCTCGGTGGCTTCGCGTCGACGTCGCGGGGGAGGCCGGCGACGGCGGGTCCTGGCCGTGCTCACCTATCTGGACAGCCGCCACTGGCCTCGGGTGCGGCGGCCGGCGGACCGCCGCCCGCACGGCCGCCGGCCGACCGATCGCCGCCCGGCAGACCGCCACCCGCCCGCCCGCCGCTCACGCCCACCACAAGGCCCGGCCCGCTCGCCTCGGCACCGTCACCTCGGCACCGTGAGCCGCCAGGCCCCCGCCTGCACCGTCCACGTACGCGTCCGCACCGGCCCGCCCACCACCGCGTCCGCCCGGTAGTGGAAGTCCGCCCCGGACACCGTCACCGCTCGTGCCCGTGCCCGTACGGGCCGCGCCTCGCCCGGCCAGCGCACCTCGACCTCGGCCAGCCCACCGGACCCGTCACCGCACCCATCCCCGGACGCGCCACCGGACCCGGCAGCACCAGAGCCGCCACCAGCCCCCTCCCGCGAGCCGCCCCGCGCCGCCCCCGGCACCACCGACACCCCCCGCACCGGCCGGTCCAGATCCGCCAGCACCACCCCGTCCGCCTCGATCCGCAGCCGATACGTCGGCACCCGCCCGCGCCGCCCGCCGAGCCCGAGCCCCGCCGCCGGGGCCAGCAGCCCCAGCGCCGTACGGGCCGTCCGCGCGGCCGACCCCCACCAGGGCCGGTGGCCATCGACGGTCTCCGCATGCTCCACCGGGTGCGCCCCCCCAGCCCCCGGCACGTACGCGCCATGCCCCTGCGCACCCTCGCAAGGGATCCGCAGGCCGCCCAGCACGATCCCGTCGCTGTCGTCCGTGAGCAGGTCCATCGACCGCTCCCCGCCGTCCAGGACGGTCCGCGCCGCTGCCACCGTGTCCGTGGGCACGCCCAGCGCCCGGCTCAGCGCGACCGAGGCCGGTGCGCCCACCGGGACCATCGCCAGGGCCACCCGCGCCAGCTCCCGCTCCTTGTGCAGCAGGCCCACCACCCGCAGCAGCGCGCGGTCGTCCCCGATCACCACCGGGCGCCGCTGTCCGCGCCGGGCCAGCGCCCGCGCGAATTCCTCCGGGCCCTCCGGCAGGCAGATCTTCGCTCCCGCGCCGGCACACAGCACATCCTTCGCGATCCGCACGGATTCACCGTCCGTACTGCGCGCGACCGGGTCGATGACCACAAGCAGGGGGTACCCCCGAACGGAGTCTGCGGGAGTGTGCCCAGAAGGCTGCGCCGACACCTCGGTCCTTCCTCAGGTAGCATCTCGGTGCAAGAGCCCCTTGCGCTATTGCGCCAGGGGCTTCGTCTATTCCGGGGCACCGGTCCGACGGCACTAGCGATGACGTCCGCGTGAACACGCACGCTAACGCCATCCACGCACGTTGGACATGCCCCGCCCGGAAGGGGTGTACGCCTGTGCCCGCACTTGTGCTGCTCGGTGCTCAGTGGGGTGATGAGGGCAAGGGAAAGGCCACCGACCTGCTCGGTGGATCCGTTGACTATGTGGTGCGCTACCAGGGTGGCAACAACGCCGGCCACACGGTCGTCGTAGGCGACCAGAAGTACGCGCTGCATCTTCTCCCTTCCGGAATCCTCTCGCCGGGGTGCACCCCGGTCATCGGCAACGGCGTCGTCGTCGACCCTGCGGTCCTGCTCTCCGAGCTGAGCGGACTCAACGAGCGCGGTGTCGACACGTCCAAGCTGCTGATCAGCGGTAACGCGCACCTGATCACGCCGTACAACATCACCGTCGACAAGGTGACGGAACGCTTCCTCGGAAAGCGCAAGATCGGCACCACCGGCCGTGGCATCGGCCCGACCTACGCCGACAAGATCAACCGGACCGGCATCCGGGTGCAGGACCTCTACGACGAGTCGATCCTCACCCAGAAGGTCGAGGCGGCGCTCGACGTCAAGAACCAGCTGCTCACCAAGCTCTACAACCGCCGCGCCATCGAGGCCGGCCAGGTCGTCGAGGAGCTGCTGACCTACGCCGACCAGATCAAGGGCTACGTCGCCGACACGACGCTGCTGCTCAACGACGCCCTCGACCAGGACAAGGTCGTCCTCTTCGAAGGCGGCCAGGGCACCCTGCTCGACATCGACCACGGCACGTACCCCTTCGTCACCTCCTCGAACCCGACCGCCGGTGGCGCCTGCACCGGCGCCGGCGTCGGCCCGACGAAGATCAGCCGGGTCATCGGCATCCTGAAGGCCTACACGACGCGCGTCGGCGCCGGCCCCTTCCCGACCGAGCTCTTCGACGCGGACGGCGAGGCGCTGCGCCGCATCGGCGGCGAGCGTGGCGTCACCACCGGCCGCGACCGCCGCTGCGGCTGGTTCGACGCGGTCATCGCCCGCTACGCGACCCGCGTCAACGGCCTGACGGACTTCTTCCTCACCAAGCTCGACGTCCTCACCGGCTGGGAGCAGATCCCCGTCTGCGTCGCGTACGAGATCGACGGCAAGCGCGTCGAGGAGCTCCCGTACTCCCAGACCGACTTCCACCACGCGAAGCCGGTCTACGAGAACCTGCCGGGCTGGTCCGAGGACATCACCAAGGCGAAGTCCTTCTCCGACCTGCCGAAGAACGCCCAGGCGTACGTCAAGGCGCTGGAGGAGATGTCCGGCGCCCCGATCTCGGCGATCGGCGTCGGTCCCGGCCGCGACGAGACGATCGAGATCAACTCGTTCCTTTCGTAGCGCGAGTCGGCTTTACGGCCAAGGGCCCGCGCACCGTTTTCAGCGGTGCGCGGGCCCTTGTGTGTACGGGAGCGGGCTACGCCTCGGTACGGTGCGGAGACCGATTCGCCTGTCCGGAGGCAAACTTGAGCGCGCAGTCCGCCGGCCCGTACGGGCCGCCGGCCCCCATGCCGGACCTCACCCCCGACGCCTTGCGGTCCGCGGTCGGCGAGATCGCGCCAGGTAAGGTGCCCGCCCTCACCCAGCACCTGTTCGAGGCGACGACGAACGCACTGCAGACGCAGAGCCTCGCTCCGCTGCGTGCGTGGGTTCATTCGTGGGCGGTGTTCGTCGCGATCCAACGGCATCCGCAGCGCGCCGCGCGCCTGCGTGAGCTGGAACTGCTCGTGGACGCGGGTGACGCGGACCCGGCGGAGGCGGTCGATGAGATCCGCCGGATCCGGGAGGCGGCGGAGGCCGAGGCAAGGGCGGACCGAGGATGCCCCGGTTCCCGCCGCGGCTAGTCTGTGCAGCGGGAAGGAGGGGGAGGCCGATGCCGGTGAGGAAGCCGCCTACGGAGCGGCGGCGACGGTTGGGTATGGAACTGCGGAAGATGCGTGAGCACGTCGATCTGACGATCAACGAGGCCGCCGTGATGCACCGCACGGACCGGACCACCGTCAGCAATGTTGAGTCCGGGCGCTTTGGTGTCAGCGCGGACCGCGTGCGGGTCTGGGCGTCCAACTACTCGTGTCCCGACGGCGAATACATTGATGCGCTTGCCGAGATGGCCAGGGAGCGCGGAACGAACTGGTGGGACGAATACCGGAACGTGCTCGGAGCGACGGTCTTGGATCTCGCGGAGATGGAGCACCATGCGGTTGCCCTGCGGTCGGCGCAGATCATGCACATGCCGGGCCTTCTCCAGCATGAGGACTACGTCCGTGCGGTCTTCGAGGAGTCGGTGCCGTCTCTGTCGCCCGACGAACTGGAGCTGAAGCTCGCGTTCCGCATCAGGCGAAGTGAGTTGTTCGACCGACCGCAGCCGCCGGCATGTACGTTTCTCATTCACGAAGCGGCGCTGCGCACGCGCTTCGGCAGCAGGCAGGTGGCCAAGGCTCAGCTCGACCACCTGCTCAAGCAGTCCGACCGGGAGAGCGTGACGATCCGGGTAGTGCCGTTTGCAGCTGGTGGGTTTCCCAACACGGGAAGCTCAACTCTCTATGCCTACGCGACAGTTAGGCAGCTCGATACGGTGCAGATGGATATCCCCACAGGGTCTTCCTTCCTGCATGCGGAGACCCATCTCGCGAACTATCGCGTGAAGCTGGATCGCATCGAACAGCGCTCCCTGGACCCCAGTCGCTCGCGGGACTTCATTCGCGATGCGATCGAGCAACTGTGAGGCGTGGGAAGAGTGGATCTTCAGTGGCAGAAGTCGTCGTTCTCGACCGATACGGACAACTGTCTTGAACTGGCGGCCCGTGAGGGCAACTTCCTCATGCGTGAGAGTGACGATGCCACTGTGGTCATCGCGGTGACCACAGAAGGGCTTCGGCGCTTCCTGGCCTGTGCGAAGGCAGGCGCGTTCGGCTAGTCGCCCTGACTACGCAGCCGGTAGCCCCTCACCGCCCTGGTGGGGGGTTCCTTGCGTCGGCATATGCCAGTTTTTCCCGTACGGGTACAACATGTTGAACCTGCATTCTCGTTGGCGCTACCTTCAAAGCAAGACGCCCCGGCGGTGTTAGCGGCACCCCGGGGCATGGCCAACGCTTGTTAGGAGCGTCAACATGGTCCACCGTATCGGGCCCGTCTTCGTTCGGACACTCATCCGCTTGCTCTCGCGGCTCGTGCCGGCAACTGGGTTACGCCGTAAGCCACTTGATGCGCCGTCCGCCGCCCGCCGCCGCATCGTGCGCGTGCCACCCAGGCCAAGCCGTCACCCCGACCTGCTCCTCCCGCTCCTCAACGACGCCAGCCCTCTCGTCCGCCCCTACCTCCCCGCCTACGAGCGTCAGGTGGCGCACGCGGACCTCGTGGCGGTGGTCGCATGAACGGCCCGAACGGCCTCCCCTACGGGCTGCGCGTCAGCCGCGTACCCGGCAAGCCCGTCCACCGTGACGAAGAGGGCCGCTACGCCATCCACCTCTGGCTGCGCCAGGACGGCACATTCGACGGCGACCTCGCGCTCACGCTCTCGCCGGTGGAGGCCGAACTCCTCCACGCCCAGCTGTGCTTCGCGCTCGACGGTGAGCCGGTGACGACCTACGACAACGTCACGCCGGACTGCCGGAAGGATCCCCGGCGCAGCGGCTCGCGGGTGCGCTGGCCGTAACGGTCAGCGGTCCACGGTCAGCGGTCCACGGTCAGCGGACCGAGGCCCGTTGGCCGGAGTCCCCGGAGTCCCCGGAGACCCTGGAGTACGTCCGCGGCCCCTTGTCCTTGCCCAGGAACTCCCGCCGCAGCGTGCCGTCGTCGTTGAGCCGGAGGACCGAGGTGCTGCTCGGCTCGCAGCCGGGGGCGGGGTGGTCGATGACCGACGGGCCGATGGTGAGGTTGCCGTTCTCGACCGCGTAGAAGTCGGCGTGTGCGGTGCAGGAGCCGGCCGGGCCCTCGACGACCGCGGTCAGGACCGTGCTGCCGGCCGGGGCCCGCTTGATGGTCAGGCGCTGGGTGCCGGAGCCGTCGGTGTCCGGGCGCTGCCAGGTGCCGAGGAAGCCGGCCGGGACGGTCTCGGTGGCGGGGGCCGAGCGGTGGAGGGTGGCGGTGCGGCCCGCCGCCGCCCAGGTCAGCGTGCCCGCGCCGCCCGGCTCCAGGGTGTGTTCGCCGAGGGCGGCGCAACGGCCGGGCGGGGTGGACCGTACGACCTTGGTGTCCAGGCGGAGGGCCGGGCGGCCGTCGTCCGCCGTGACGGACACCAGCTTGCCGTCGCTGCGGCACTCGTACGTCACGCCGAGGCTGGTGCTGTTGGCGACCACCTCGCCGACCTTGCCGTGGGAGATCACGAAGCGGCGCTGCTGGCCGGTGGGGGTGCCGTCGCGCAGGACCTGGCCCGACCAGGTGCCGATGTAGCGGGCGGAGATGTCGGAGGAGGAGTCGTCGTCGGCCGCGCCACCGGTCAGCAGGGGGATGGCCACGGCGGTGGCGGCCACTGCGACGGCGGCCGTGGCGGCGAAGGGGAGCCAGCGGCGTCGCGCGGGGGCGGCGGTGGTCGGCTCGGGCCGCGGCGCCGGCCTGGGGGAGATCCGGGTGGTCGTCAGGGTCGGCGGCTGGCCGCCCGGCGGGGTGTCGGTGTCCAGGAGGCGGACGGCGTGCTGCCCGAGGCCGGCGATCAGTTCGGCGGGCAGCCAGGGGGCGGCCGCCTTGCCGCCGGGCGCCGGGCCGAGCCGGGAGGCGATCTCCTCGGGGGCGGGGCGTGCCGCCGGGTCCTTGGCGAGGCAGTCCTCGATCAGGCCGCGAAGTGGCTCGGGCGTGCCCGCCAGGTCCGGCTCGTCCTGCGTGATCTTGAACATCACCGCGTGCACCCCGGCCGCGACGCTGCCGAACGGCTGCCGCCCGGTGGCCGCGTACGCCAGCACCGAGCCGACGCAGAAGACATCGCTGGCCGGGCCGACGCGGCGGCCCCGGACCTGCTCGGGCGACATGAAGCCGGGCGAGCCGACGACCGCGCCCGTACGGGTCTGGGTCCGGTCGCCGACCGCGTCCAGGGCGCGGGCGATGCCGAAGTCGATGACCCGGGGGCCGTCGATGGTGAGCAGGACGTTGGACGGTTTGAGGTCGCGGTGGACGAGCCCGACGCCGTGGATGTCGATCAGGGCGGAGAACAGGCCGTAGGCGAGGTGGCGGAGGGAATGCTCGGGGAGCGGGCCGTACGTTCCCGCCCGGCCGTACTCGTCGTCCCGGTTGCCGACGACGGTCTTCAGGGTCGGGCCCGCGATGTAGCCGGTGGCGACCCAGGGGACCTCGGCCTCGGTGTCGGCGTCGAGGACGGGGGCGGTCCAGCTGCCGCCGACCCGGCGCGCGGCAGCGACCTCGGCCCGGAAGCGGTCCCGGAACTCCTCCTCGGCCGCCAGCTCGGTCTTCACCAGCTTCACGGCGACGGTCCGGCCGCCCTCGGAACGGGCCAGGTAGACCCGGCCCATCCCGCCGCTGCCGAGGCGGCTGAGCAGCCGGTAGTCCCCGATCCACTGCGGATCGTCGGCGGTCAGCCCGCGCAGGCCCTCCATCCGGACGCCCTCCCGTGTCGTTTTGTGCCTGTGACGGCGTTCCGGCAGCAGGCGTCCGCCCGAGCCTAGGCACCCGCGGGTCGCACAACGGCCGACGGGGCGTCACGAGCGGAAAACGATCGACGGCCCCTCGAGGACGTGCGGTTCTTCCGAGGTCACCCCGTCTTGCTGTACAACCGCGGTGGTTGGCCGCCCTCCATGGAGCGCTGCAGCTTGCCGTTCACCAGCTTCAGGGTGCTGGGAGAGCCGGGGCTGCAACTCGTGGCCGGGCGGCCCGAGACGACCTTGGAGGGCCCGAGCCGGACCGGCGGCCCCGCCTGCTTCAGGGGGGCCGTGAACTCGCAGCGGTAGTCGTCCCCGTTGGCCGTCATCGTCAGCACGGTGTCGCCGGGCGCGCCCTGTTTGAGCGTGAGGCGTTGGACGCTGCCTTCGATGTTCTCCCAGGTGCCCAGGTAGCCCGTGGGGATGCGGCTGTTCCCGGCGGACTGCGCCGACCCCTGACCGCTGTTGCCGTTGGCGTCCGTCGGCCGCGCGTCGTCGTCCTGGTTGAGCGCGGCGTACGCGCCGACCGCGACGGCCCCGCAGAGAGCCAGGGCGGCGAGGGCGGTCACGGTGGAGCCGGTGCGCTTGCGGCGTGGACGTCGGCGCGCCACCGGGCCGGGCGGCGGCGCGGCGACGTACCCGTGCTGCCCCTGGGGCGCGTAGGGAGCCGGGCCGCCTGGGGGTGCGGACGGCGGCGGGGTGTGCGGCGCGGCCGAGACGGCGGTGGGCATGGCATGCATCCCGGGGCGCGCGTCGGGGTACGGCGCGGGCCGGGGAGCGGACCCGTACGCGTCGACCGCCGGGCCCGTCTCGCCCTCGGGGTGCTCCGCCTCCAGCAGTTCCACCGCGTGCCGCCCCAGCCGGGCGATCAACGCCCCCGGCAGCCAGGGCTCGTCCTCCTCCGCGACCGCCGCGACGGAGTCCTCCGCCATGGCCACCAGCTGTGCGGGCGTGGGGCGTTGGGCGGGGTCCTTGGCCAGGCAAGCGGCGACGAGGGCGTGCAGCCCGGCGGGCAGCGCGGAGAGATCGGGCGCCTCCTGGGCGATGCGGTACATCACCGCGTGCACGCTGCTCTCGATCGTCCCGAACGGCTGCCGCCCGGTGGCCGCGTACATCAGGACCGACCCGAGGCAGAAGACATCACAGGCCGGGCCGATCGTTTCGCCGCGCACCTGCTCGGGCGCCATGAAGCCGGGCGAGCCCACCGCCGCGCCGGTACGGGTCACGCCGTTGTCGGCCAGCGCCTCCAGGGCGCGGGCGATGCCGAAGTCGATGACCCGGGGGCCGTCGATGGTGATCAGTACGTTGGACGGCTTCAGGTCCCGGTGGACGATGCCGGCCGCGTGGATCGCCTGCAGCGCGCGGGCCAGCCCGGCCGCCAGGATCCGTACGGTCCGCTCCGGCAGCGGGGTGGAGCCGCCGCCGACCACCTGCTGGAGGGAGGGCCCGGCGATATAGCCGGTGGCGACCCAGGGCGTTTCGGCCTCGGTGTCCGCGTCCAGTACGGGCGCGGTCCACTCCCCGCCGACCTGCTGCGCGGCCCGCACCTCGCGCCGGAAACGGGCCCGGAACTCCTCCTGACCGGCCAGTTCTCCGCGTACGAGTTTGACGGCGACGGTACGCCCACGGTCCGAACGGGCCAGGAACACCTTGCCCATCCCGCCCTCACCGAGGCGCGCGATCAAGCGGTAGTCCCCGATCCGCTGTGGGTCCCCGGCATTGAGCGGCGCCAGCCCTCCGGGCCGTCCCACCCGCCCCGAACGCCCCTGCTGCCCAGCACGTCCCGGCTGTTCCACGATCCGTCGCCCTTTCCCCCGCATCCGCCCTGCCCACAGCCAGCTTCCGCGGTGAGGATACCGAGGCACTGCCGGCGTGCGGCAGGCCGTGGGCCCCTTACTCGTCCACGGGCGGCGGCTCGTGCGCTCCGCCGGCCGCCGGCAGCTCCTCCAGCGCCGCCATCACCCGCCGGAAGCCCTCCTCGCCGCCGAGCTGTTCGCGCAGCGGCTCGCGCAGTACCGCGCCGAGGGTCTGCCATCAGGCGTGGTCAGTCCCTGGGGCCGCGGCCGGCGGCAGCGTGCTCTCAACGGCACAACTCTGAGCGCGTGTCCGGGAAGTGATGGTGATGGATGTCCGATTCCGGGTGCCGGAACTTTCCCGTGGTACAGAGCGTAGAACGAGTGGTACGGAGCGTAGAGCGCGGCCAACCGCCGTAACGCCGAGTGCCGTCGTAACGCCAACGGCCCCACAACGCCGAGCACCCCGCACCGCCAAGCGTCACCGCACCACCCGCTCCCCGGTCCCGCACGATCCCCCGTCCCCTCCCCAGCAAGGAGACCGTGTGATTCCCGCCGTACGAGCCCTCGCCCGCGCCGCCATGGCCGCGCGCCCGGTCCCGCTCGCCGACGTTCAGGCACGGGCCGAGCTCCTCGCCCGCTACGACCACAGCTATCTCGTCCCGGTCGAGGTCTTCGCCGTCTTCGCGGCCGAGCTCACCGACCGGCGGCGGCCTGGCGGCCCGTTCGCCGCGCTGTGCATCAACGGCCGCCGCTGGTTCCGCTACCGCTCCGTCTACTACGACACCCCCGACCTGCGGTCCTTCCACGACCACCGGCAGGGCCACCTGCTGCGCTACAAGATCCGCGAGCGGCTGTACGCGGACACCGGGGAGCGGCAGTTCGAGATCAAGCTCCGGGGACGGCGCGGACAGACCGTCAAGCACCGGCAGCCGCTGCTGCCCGGCGACGCGGCCCTCGGCCACGCCCCACGCGGCTTCCTCGCCTCCGTGCTGGACCGCTCGTACGGCATCGCCGCCCCCACCGAACTGGGCCATTCCCTCGAGACCGACTACACCCGCGCCACCTTCGTCGCCAACGGCCAGCGCATCACCTGCGACGCGGCCCTGCTCTGCCGCGACCTGGAGACCGGCCACACGGTACGGGCCGACGGCGGGCTGGTCCTCGTCGAGACCAAGACCACCGGCCATCTGACCGAGGCGGACCGGCTGCTGCGCGGCTATGGGGTGCGTGCCGCCGAATTCACCAAATACTGCGGGGGGTTGTCGGCGCTGCGCCCGGAACTCGCCGCCCACCACTGGCAGCCGGCGGTGCGTACGGCATTCCCGGCGGCCGCCTGAGGCCCGATGGCCGCCTGAGGCCCGGCGGCGGCCCGAGGCCCGATGGCGGCCGGGTGCCGGTCTGGCCCCGGCAGCCGCGACGGCCGACGGCCGGCTGGGCTACGCGCCGTCCTCCTGGACCGTCTGCGGTGCCGGCGTCGGTGCCGGGGTGTGGATGACGGCGTGGGGCTGCTCCGTGGCTCCGGTCGTCAGGCGCCGGAGCAGGGCTCTGGCCAGGAGGTCGGCCGCGGGGGTGCTCTCGGCCAGGAACAGCACGGGCTCGATGACTTCACATTCCAGCAGCAGCGGGGTGCCCGCGGGGCCGGGCACCAGGTCGACGCGCGCGTACAGCGGCGTGCCGAAGCGTCCGGTCGTGGCTGCCACGGCCTTGTCCGCGCAGTCGCGTTCCGGCCCGGTGGCCCGGCGGGGTGTGATCGTCGCCGTGGAGAGCAGGCCGTCCTGGACCTCGGCGCCGGGCTTGAGCAGGGCGCTGCGCCGGACGGCGTGGCTGTAGACCCCGTCGAGGTAGATCAGCGAGAGTTCCCCGCTCACGTCGACGGCGTGCTGGTAGGGCTGGGTGAGCACCGTGCGGCCCTGGCCGAGGAGGTCTTCGGCATGGCGGCGGGCCCGCGTCAGGTCGGCCGCTCCGGGGCCGTAGCGCGCGGTGTCCTTCGCCGAACAGGACACCGACGGCTTGACCACGTACTCACCCTCCGCGGGGGCGGTCCACTCCTGCCCCGGCGCGGTCCAGGCACTGGGCACGATCGGCACGCCGTCGGCGGCGAGGTCGGCCAGGTACCGCTTGTCGCTGTTCCACTCCACCACCTCGAGCGGATTGCACAGCACCGAGGTGTCCGCCACCTGCCGGGCCCAGGCGAGGAACTCGTCGCGGCGCTTGGGATAGTCCCACGGCGATTCGAGCAGCACGCCGTCGAACCGGCTCCAGTCCACCTGACCGTCCCACGGCAGCGTCACCGCCTCGATCCCCGCCCGCGACAGGGCCGCGCTCAAGGGGGCCAAGTCGTCGTCGGGCTCTTCCGGAACACCGGACGTCACCAAGGCCACCTGCACCCTGCGCATTGCTTCTCCCTCGCTCTCGCTGCCTCAGCAGGCCGGAATGATCACCGTTGCCGCACGGCACCGCACCGCACCGCACCCTCGTGGTGCGGTTCAGTAGCGCCAGCGGGTGGATTCCACGGTGTCGACGCGGGTGCGCTCGGCGAACAGCCGCTCCTCCGCGCCGCGCACGGCGAGGACTGCGCCGAACAGGTGGTCTCCCATGGCCTTGCGGAGCACCGCTGAGCCCTCGAGATGCCCGACCGCGTCCTTCAGGCTGGTGGGCAGCCGCTCGACGCCGCGCCGGGCCAGCTCGTCGGCGTCCGCTCGGGCCGGATCGTCCGCGTACTCCTCCGGAAGGTGCAGGGCCTCCTCGCACCCCGCGAGGCCCGCGGCGATGACCGAGCCCACCACCAGGTACGGATTGGCCGCCTGGTCGAAGCACTTGACCTCGGCATTCGCGCGCTGGGGCGCCTCGCCCGCCGGCCCGGTGACGAAGCGCAGCGCCGCCTCCCGGTTCTCCCAGCCCCAGCACCGGTAGGCGCCGGCCCACGCGGACGGCGCCAGGCGCAGGTAGCTGGCCGGGGTGGGGCAGCCGATGGCGGTCAGGGCGGGCAGCGACCGCAGCACGCCGGCGAGGAACGCCTCGCCCTCCGCCGTCATACCGCGCGGTCCCTGCCCGCCGTGCAGCAGGTTCTCCTCGCCGCGCCACAGGCTCAGGTGCAGATGCCCGCCGTTGCCGATGCCGGAGGGCGTGGCCAGCGGGGCGAAGGAGGCCCGCAGACCGTGGGTGTGGGAGACGGCGCGAATCGTGTGCCGCACGAGGACGGCGGTGTCGGCGGCGCCCAGCGGATCGTCGGCGGCGGTGGACACCTCGAACTGTCCCGGCTCGTACTCCGGGTGGATCTGGAGGAGCTCCACGCCCTGTGCGGCGAGCGCGTCGACGAGGTCGAGGAGGTACGCCCCGGAGTCCGCCAGCCGGGCCAGCCCGTACGCCGGACCGTCCCCGAGACGGCCGGGGTCGACGGTCCATTCCGTCTCGAAGCCCATGCGCAGGCTCAGCCCCAGGTCGGCCGCCGTCCGCACCATGCGGCCGACGAAGGACCGGTGGCAGCCCGGGTAGGGCTCGCCGTCCTGGCCGTAGCGGTCGGCCGGCGCCCACGCCCAGCCGGGCTGCGCGGCGAGCCGGGTGAGCCGGTTCAGGTCGGGCAGCAGCTGCAGGTCGCCGGTCGGGCCGCCGTGCCCGTCGACGCGGGCCATCGAGTCGTCCACGAGGAAGGTGTCGAAGACCGGGGACATCCCCACGCCGCAGCCCGCGATCCGGGGCAGCCGGCCGAGCGGCACGGCCTTGACCCGGCTGATGCCCGCGTTGTCGACCCAGCTCAGCGCGACGACGCGCACCCCTTCGTCCGACAGGCCCGCCATCGCCTGCTCCGCCCATGACGCCCTGTCAGCTGTGCTCACGGTCATGCCGTCATAGTCGGGGCCTGAAGATCATGCAGCGTCCCGCCACTCCGCAACGGGCACGGCGGCCACCAGATTGGCTGCAGAGGCGGTCATCCGCGGTGCGACCGCCGGCGGCCGCTCCCCAGGCCGTGCGGTGCGGGCGGGAGCCGACCGGGGAAGCCCGCAGTTTCAGGACATTATGTCCATCGGCCGTGCGTGGAGTCACACACACTGTCGGTACCGGGCGGCAGACCGTGATCCCTAGGCTGAGGGCGTTCGCCGGGCCTGTCCACCGGCGGCCCGAGCGACCCGATCCGAGGTACTGACCGTGACCACGACGCCCTCCGCCTCCGCCGCCGACCCCTCCGCCGGGGCAGCCGTCAAGGCCGCCGACCGCGCGCATGTCTTCCACTCCTGGTCCGCGCAGGGCCTCATCGACCCGATGCCGGTCGCGGGCGCCGAGGGCTCGTACTTCTGGGACTACGACGGCAACCGCTACCTCGACTTCTCCTCCCAGCTGGTCAACACCAACATCGGCCACCAGCACCCCAAGGTCGTCGCCGCGATCCAGGAGCAGGCCGCCAAGCTGTGCACCATCGCCCCCGGCTTCGCCGTCGACGTACGGTCCGAGGCCGCCCGGCTGATCGCCGAGCGCACCCCCGGTGACCTCGACAAGATCTTCTTCACCAACGGCGGCGCGGAGGCCGTCGAGAACGCGGTCCGGATGGCCCGGCTGCACACCGGCCGCACCAAGGTGCTGTCCACCTACCGCTCGTACCACGGCGCCACCGCCGCCGCGATCAACCTGACCGGCGACCCGCGCCGCTGGCCCTCCGACACCGCCTCCGCGGGCGTGGTGCACTTCTGGGGCCCGTTCCTCTACCGCTCGCCCTTCCACGCTACGAGCGAGGCGCAGGAGTGCGAGCGCGCCCTCGCCCACCTCGAGCAGACCATCGCCTTCGAAGGCCCGCAGTCCATCGCGGCGATCATCCTGGAGACCGTCCCCGGCACCGCCGGGATCATGGTCCCGCCGCCCGGCTACCTCGCCGGCGTCCGCGAGATCTGCGACCGCTACGGCATCGTCTTCATCCTCGACGAGGTCATGGCGGGCTTCGGCCGCACCGGCCACTGGTTCGCCGCCGACCACTTCGACGTCACCCCCGACCTGCTGACCTTCGCCAAGGGCGTCAACTCCGGCTACGTCCCGCTGGGCGGCGTCGCGATCAGCGCCGAGATCGCCGCCACCTTCGACCAGCGCCCCTACCCGGGCGGCCTGACGTACTCGGGCCACCCGCTGGCCTGCGCCTCCGCCGTCGCCACCCTCAACGCGATGGCCGAGGAGCGGATCGTGGAGAACGCCGCCGAGATCGGCGAGCGGGTCATCGGCCCGGCGCTCCGCGAGATCGCCGAGCGGCACCCCTCGGTCGGCGAGGTCCGCGGCCTGGGCGTCTTCTGGGCGCTCGACCTGGTCAAGAACAAGGAGACCCGCGAGCCGCTGGTGCCGTACAACGCGGCCGGCGCCGCCAACGCCCCGATGGCCGAATTCGCGGCGGCCTGCAAGCGTGGCGGCCTGTGGCCGTTCGTGAACATGAACCGGACGCATGTCGTCCCCGCCTGCACCGTCACCGAAGCCGAGGTCAAGGAGGGCCTGACCGCCCTCGACGAGGCCCTGACGGCGGCGGACGCGCACACCGACGCGGCCTGACCCCCTGGCCGTACGGGCCCTGCACACGACCCGTACCGGACCCGTGAAGCGGCGGCCGTGCGCCTGCCCGGGACGTATCGTCCCAGGTACGCCGCGTGGCCGCCGCATCCCTCGCCTATCGTTGACCAGGGCCGCTCCCCCCTTCGCGGTCATGATGTCGTCGAAGGAGACGCTCACGATGGCCGTCGGCGGAGACAGCTCAGTCATACGGCGCAGCACGCTGCGCCAGCAGATCGCCGACGCGCTGCGGGACGAGGTCCTGGCCGGCCGGCTGCCGTCCGGCCACCCCTTCACCGTCAAGGAGATCGCCGAGCAGTACGGCGTCTCCGCCACCCCGGTCCGCGAGGCGCTGCTCGACCTGTGCGCCCAGGGCCTCCTCGACGTCGAACAGCACCGGGGCTTCAAGGTGCACGCCTTCACCGCCGACGACTTCGTCGCCATGGTCGAGGCCCGCACGCTGATCATCGAGGGCATCTTCCGCAGCGGCGCGGAGCGCGCACTGCGCGCCACCTCCGCCGAGGTGCTGATCTCCATCCGCCGCCGCGCCGACGAGGCCGAGCGGGCCGCACGGGCCGGTGACCTGGACGTCCTGATCGGCTACGACCTGCGGTTCTGGCGCGAACTCGGCAGCGTCGTGGGCAACCCGTACATCAGCGATTTCCTCGACCGGGTCCGCGTCCAGACCTGGATGTTCGCGGTGCCCCTGCTGCGCCGCATGGACGACCTCAAGGGCCGGCTGTGGCAGGGCCACACTCAGCTGGCCAAAGCCCTGGTCCAGTACGACCTGGCCGAGGCCCAGCGGCTGATTGCCGAGTACAACGAGCACTCGCTTGCCCTCGTGGGGAAGCGCGGGTAGTGCCGCAGCTAGTACTACTGGGAAAGCGCAGCTGGCACTACGCTGTCCCGACCATCGGCCGTAATGGGTCGTACCCGTAGCCGTACCCCTAGCTTGATGTGCGCGCCGGTGCCCCGTCCCCCGACCGGAAGCGAGCCCTCACTCGTGGCATGTGACCTGTGGCTGGTGCCCCTCGTGGACGTGCTGTGCCACAGCCCCGACAATCCGTTCTCCGAAGAGATCGCCGCCTACGACAAGGCCCTGACGGACGCGGGCCTGCCGCCGGTCCCGGTCTTCAGCTACATGCCGGGCCTCTCCGGCGATGTCGCACCCGTCGCCGGCTTCGACTACGACGCGCTGCACTTCCTGCGCCGCGCCTACCTCCTGCGCCTGTGCGGCCTGGAGGTGACGCCGGTGGACGAACTGGGCGGCGACTACGAGCAGTTGCTGGAGATGTTCGAGGCGACGGCGCAGCAGTCCCACCTGGTCTGGCACTACGACCACGCGGGCGCCTATGTCCCGGTCGACTTCCCGCATCCGCTCGCCAACGACGAACTCCTCGAGGGCGGCGGCCCGTTGGGGTCCTCGCACGGCCTGCTGCGCGAACTCGAAGTGGTTGCGCCGTCCTTGGGGATCGATCCGGCCAATCCGCCGGCCGCACCGGAACCGCCGGCCGGGCCGACCTCGCTGGAGGAGCGGGCGGGCGCCGTCCCCCTGGACGACGGCCCGTTCGCCAGGGAGCGGCACGTGTGGCTGGGGCTGCATGCGGCGGCCACCAGGAGCCTGGGGCAGGGCTCGATGATCGTCTTCAGCTAGGGCCTGTCCGACGCCGATCCACCGGACAGGCCCTGGGCACCGACGGGATTCGGCCGGACCTCCACGAGAACTCAGCCGGACACCCACGGTCTGCGGGAATGCGGGAATACCGCCCGCAGCCCCCGCGGTTGTGGCCCCGAAGGGGGCGCTCGCATCCCCTACGGGATGTGTTCGCCCGCCCCCTAGGGGCCACCGCTCGCGGACTTGGGGCCGCCGCTCGGGGACTTGGGGCCGCCGCTCGGCCCCACCGCCAGGGGGCGCCGCCCCTCAGCGCCCCGACTCCGGTGGCCGCTGTCGCGGCATGTTCGGCCGGGTGCCCGGCGGCAGCATGAACCGCGTCGGTGGTTCCACGCTCTCCTGCCGCGGCGCCGCCCACGGCACCAGCGCCTGCGTCGCCGACGGCACCGGCCCGGCCCGGAACTCCGCCATCCAGTCCGCCGTCTCGGTCCGTACGAGCTCCCCGAGGTCCTCGTTGAACCGCCGCAGCACCCCCAGGCAGCGCTCCGCCGCCTCGCTCGCCGTGCCCTCGGCCGGCCCGAGCACCTCGCGCACGCTCTCCGACGCCCAGTCGAACTGCAGCGCCTCCAGCCGGCGGTGGATCGCCTGGGCGGTGGCAAGGTCCCGCATCCACCCGGCACTCACCCCGAAATACCGGTCGCAGCCCACACACACCGCCGCCACCAGCAGCGACAGATAGCCCCAGGGCGCCGCGCCGTCGCAGGCCCCGGCGAAATCCAGCAGCGGCAGCAGTCCGCCCACCGACACCCCGGCCGCGGCCCCCAGCCGCAGCGCCCGCGCGCCGCGGCGCTTGGCCTGCCGGTCGTGGAGGTACCAGTCGGCGGCGCGCAGTGCGCCCTCTTCGGTCCACAGATAGAGCGCGTCCAGGCGGTCGGCCGGTTCCCCCCAGTCGCCGAGCGGGAACAGCCGCCCGGCGAGGTCCTCGCGGCCCCGGACCCGGCCCTGCGCCCGGCCCCGCTCGCGGCCGTATCCTTCGTTCTGCTCCAGTTCTCGGTCGTGTTCCCGGTCCCGGCCCCGTTGCCGGTCCCGGAAACGACCCCGGTCCCGGTCCCGGTCGCGATACCGGTCCCAACGCCATTCGCGGCCCTGCCCCCGCCTCTGCCCGCCCTCCCTCCGGGGAAGCCCCTCGGGCTGCATCTCCGGCTGACTCACCCGTGCTCCCTCTTTACGGATCCGTGCGGTGCGCGCGACGGGGGTCCCTCCCATGCCTTTGGGGCTATGGGGGAGTACGAGACTGCCGTTGCGCGCAGCCCCCATTCCTACCGCCGAACGGTTGGCGTCCCTCGCAAGATCGCCTGATTTCCGCCCAGAAGTGGTGGTGGATCCGGTATAAGGCGACCGGGCGCCTCACCCGAAAGAGTTGCCCCGGAGAGTTGCCCCGGTGACGGCGGACGATTTCCGGCCGCTGCGCGGCCCTTGTGTGATCAGGGCACGGCCGACGTCCGGCCCTCTGGTGCGTTCGTCTAGGCTGCCCCCGTGAAGGTCCTCGTCATCGGCGGCGGCGCCCGCGAACACGCCCTGTGCCGCTCTCTGTCCCTCGACCCCGACGTCACCGCGCTGCACTGCGCTCCCGGCAACGCCGGTATCGCCGAGGTGGCCGAATTGCACGGGGTCAACGCCCTCGACGGCGCGGCCGTCGCCGAACTCGCCGTCGGCCTGGAGGCCGACCTGGTCATCGTCGGCCCCGAAGCCCCCCTGGTGGCGGGCGTCGCGGACGCCGTACGCGACCGCGGCATCCCGGTCTTCGGCCCCTCGGCCCAGGCCGCCCAGCTCGAGGGCTCCAAGGCCTTCGCCAAGGACGTGATGGCCGCCGCGGCCGTTCCCACTGCCCGTAGCTACGTCTGCACCACCCCGGAAGAGATCGACGAGGCGCTGGACGCCTTCGGCGCGCCGTACGTCGTCAAGGACGACGGTCTGGCGGCCGGCAAGGGCGTCGTCGTCACCGAGGACGCCGCGGAGGCCCGCGCACACGCTCTGGCCTGCGACCGCGTGGTGATCGAGGAATTCCTCGACGGCCCCGAGGTCTCCCTCTTCGCGGTCACCGACGGCGAGACCGTCGTCCCGCTCCAGCCCGCCCAGGACTTCAAGCGCGCCTACGACGGCGACCAGGGCCCCAACACCGGCGGCATGGGCGCGTACAGCCCGCTGCCCTGGGCCGACCCCAAGCTGGTCGACGAGGTCATGGCAAGCGTGCTGCAGCCCACCGTCGACGAGCTGCGCCGCCGCGGCACCCCGTTCTCCGGTCTGCTCTACGCGGGCCTGGCGATCACCTCGCGCGGCGTCCGCGTGATCGAGTTCAACGCCCGCTTCGGCGACCCGGAGACCCAGGTCGTCCTCGCCCGCCTCAGGACCCCGCTCGCGGGTCTGCTGCACGCCGCCGCCACCGGCACCCTCGCCGCCCTCCCGCCGCTGCGCTGGAGCGACGGCGCGGCCGTCACCGTCGTCATCGCCTCGCACAACTACCCGGACACCCCGCGCACCGGTGACCCGATCTCCGGCCTCGCCGACGTCGCCGAGCAGGACGCCCCCAAGGCGTATGTGCTGCACGCGGGCACCAAGCGCGACGACTCCGGCGCGGTACTCAGCGCGGGCGGCCGGGTGCTGTCCGTCACCGCCATCGGCTCCGACCTCACCACCGCCCGGCAGCGCGCCTACCGTGCGGTGGGCCGGATCTCCCTGGACGGCTCCCAGCACCGTACGGACATCGCCGCCAAGGTGGCGGACGAGGCCGCGCAGGCCTGAGGCGTGTCCGGCAGGCCCTGGGAAGCGGCCGGGGGCGTAGGTTCCCGGCTTTACCCAAAGCCATTCCATCGAGTGACGACGCCAAGGATCCGCTGACGGGGCCCCCGCCCCCAACTAGGGTGCCGCGCAAGCGTCCTGCAGTGGCCGCGCCGGAAATCGGCACGGCTGCCGCGGCGGCGTCCGGCAAGTGGCTCACCGGCATTGCGATGTCAGTGGCGGGTGCCACAGTGGTGGTGAAGTGGGCTCGCCCCCGAGCGAGCCCGCTTGCCCGCACAATGCGCAATTTTCGTCAGTCCGTCCCGTGTTCTCTCCGTCCGGCTCCATCAGGACAGCAGGGGGTGTACAGGCTCGTGGCAAGTCCGGAAACAGGCGTCCTGGCGGCGCGCGCCCGCGCCCTCGCCGTGCTGCGGATCCGCAGCACAGCGATGGCCGTGGCGCTGCTGCCCGCAGCGGTTGCCGTGGTGCTGTTCGCCGGCCGCGCGACCGGCCATCTCGGCGCGAGCACCGGCTGGGACGCCGCCCGCTGGGCGGTCAGCGGCCTCGCGGTGCTGGCGCTGCTCCTCGCTGTGCTGGTCACCGCGGTCGTGGCCCGCGCCAGGCCCGCGCTCAGCCCCTCCGTGCCGGTCTCCGAGAAGTCGGCCCCCGATCTCTACCGCCTGGTGCGCGATCTCGCCGAGCGCCTCGAGGTCCCGGCGCCGTCCGCGATAGCGCTCACCCCCGACTGCGACAGCTGGCTGGAGGACCGTACGCACCGCGCCCACGGCCCGCCCCGCCGCGTCGACGGTCACCCGGCGTCCCAGGCGCCGGTCCTGGTCATCGGCTCGCCGTTCCTGTGGTGGATGCGGGTCGCCGAGCTGCGCGCCCTGCTCGCCCCGGTCGTGGCCGGCACCGGCCCGTCCGCGCACCCCGACATAGCGGCCGCCCGCCGCTTCATCCGGGGGCTGGACGCCGCCGTCGCGGTCTCCGCCCGCGCCGCCGGCCCGCTGCGCGGTCTGCCGCTGCGGTTCGTCGGCCGGGTGGCGCGGCTGCTGCTGCGGGCCTGTCGCGACCACGCCACGATCATGGAACGGGGGGTCGCCGCGGCCGCCTCCGAGCGCGCCCAGGGCGTCGACTACGGCCTGCGGATCGTTGCCCAGGAGCAGGTCGGGCTGGCGTACGCGGGCTGGGACCGGCTGCTGACCCGGGTGGCGCTGCCCGCCTGGCGGATGGGCCGCTGGCCGTCCCGGCTGGACGCCGGGGTGGTCTCCGCGCTCACCGAGCTCTCCCGCCGCGACCGCCTCGCCGAGGGCTTCGCCTCCCGGCTCGGCGAACGGCCCGCCTGCGACCTCCTGGAGGAGCCCGGCGCCATCGACCGCGCCGCCTCCCTGCTGGCCGCCCGGCTCTTCCACGGCGGCCCGTCCGAGCCAGGCCCCGACTGGTCCCCGGTGGGCTGGAACCAGTACCCGGAGGAGGTCGTGGACCGCAAGTGGCGCCTGGAGGCGGCCCGTCTGCACCGGGTCCTGGACGAGCTTCCGGCGGCGGACCTCCCGCCGGCCGGCCAGGGACCGGGCCCGACGGCCGGAACGCCGACGGCGGCGGGCACGGCGGCGGGCACGACGGCGGGCACGGCGGCCGGTTCGGCGGCGGGCGCGGCCCGCTCGTACGCCCGTACCCCCGCCCGTACGGCCGCGGCCTCCCGGCCCTCGGCCGACCGGCCCACCGGCCACACGCCCGGCCACACGCCCACCGACCACACGCCCACCGGCCACACGCCCACCGGCCACACACCCGCCGGCCACCCGCCTCCCGGCCTGACCGCCGACGACCTGGCGGCGGCCGCGGCGGGCCCGACGCTCGCCCGGGTCATCGACCGGCTCGCCCGCGACGACCACGCGGGTGACCTGGTCGCCGCCCGGCTGGGCGCCGAGGTCGCCCGCGAGGAGCGCGAGGAAGCGGCCCGCCAGGCCGCCTGCGGCACCTTCGCGCAGGACGCCGCGGCGGGCGTGGCCTGGGGCGACGGCCTGGCCGAGGGCGGCCTCCCGCTCTTCCCGCTGCAGCCGCCCCGTACGGGCCGCGAGCTGCTCGCCGACCACGTCACGGCCATGGTGTGCTGCGCCGCCGTGGACACCGCGGGTGCCACCCCCGGCCTCGACTGGCTGGACGGCCCGGCCCTGCTGGTCGACGGCGCCCGCCGCGCCGACCTCGGCCTCCCGGTGCTCAGCCTGGTGGACGACGGCGACGCCGAACCGCTCCGTGGCTGGCTGACGACGGTCGGCGTCCGCCCGGAGAAGCCGGTCAGGCTGGTGTGAGCCGGGGCTCAGGCCCCGGCCGCACCGGCTGAATGTTCCCCTCCAGTTCGTGTTTCGGGCCAAGGGGCTCTAAATTCACGACGAAGGGTGACGAAGTGGGTGCGTAATGTGATGTGCTGGGCATGGAGCCGCATGCGTGCGGTGGGGACATAACGCAACCCGTCATACCGAAACGGCCGATGTCGGCCGCGGCCAATGGGGACGCGGGAGGGGAGCGGAAGGTGGGCACGGAACAGATCAGGCGCTGGGAGTCGGGCGCTCTCGCCCACGCGGTCACGGACCCGTTCGGGCAGGGACCGCTGCCGTGGCTGCGCGGCAGCGAGAACTACTTCGACTCCGGCAAGGTGGTCCCCTGGTACGTCGATCCCGCGGTCGCCCAGGGCGATCTGCGGGTTCCGGCGCCGCGGAAGCACAACGGCCCGCGCACCGCCGATGACGTCCGCCGCCAGATCAAGGGCTTCGCCAGCACCGGCGCGGTGGCTCCGGGCGAGGCCATCGACTTCCGGGTCTCGGTCGACCCGCCGCAGCCGTTCAGCATCGACATCTACCGCATCGGCCATTACGCGGGGGCCGGCGCCTACAAGATCACGACCAGCCCGCGCCTGGCCGGCATCGTGCAGCCCACTCCGCTCACGGTCGACCGCACGATCTCCTGCCACCACTGGTGGCTGTCCTGGCGCCTCCAGGTCCCTGCCTACTGGCAGCTCGGCGCCTACGTGGCCGTCCTGACCACCGCCGACGGCTACCGCTCCCACATCCCCTTCACGGTCCGCGACGACCATCCCGCCGACCTTCTCCTGCTCCTGCCGGACATCACCTGGCAGGCGTACAACCTCTACCCGGAGGACGGCCGCACCGGCGCCAGCCTCTACCACGCGTGGGACGAGAAGGGCGCGCTGCTCGGCGAGCAGGACGCCGCCACCACCGTCTCCTTCGACCGCCCGTACGCGGGAGCCGGCCTCCCCCTGCATGTCGGCCACGCCTATGACTTCATCCGCTGGGCCGAGCGCTACGGCTACGACCTCGCCTACGCCGACGCCCGCGATCTGCACGCCGGCCGGGTCGACCCGACGCGCTACCGAGGCCTGGTCTTCCCCGGCCACGACGAATACTGGTCGGTCCCCATGCGCCGCACGGTCGAGCACGCCCGCGACTCCGGCACCTCCCTGGTCTTCCTCTCCGCCAACACCATGTACTGGCAGGTCGAGCTCTCGCCGTCCCCCTCCGGCCCGGACTCCCTCCTCAACTGCCGCAAACGCCAGGGTCCCGGCCGCCCGTCCCTGTGGCGCGAGATGGGCGACCCGGAGCAGCGCCTGATGGGCATCCAGTACGCGGGCCGGGTGCCCGAACCGGCCCCCCTTGTCGTCCGCAACGGCGACCACTGGCTCTGGGAGGCCACCGGAGCCCACGAAGGCGACGAACTTCCCGGCCTGGTGGCGGGCGAGGCCGACCGCTACTTCCCGCGCACGGCCCTCCCCGACCACACCCGGCGCATTCTGCTCGCCCACTCCCCGTACCGCGACGGCGAAGGCACCACCCGCCATCAGGAGACCTCCCTCTACCGCGCCCCCAGCGGCGCCCTGGTCTTCGCCTCTGGCACCTTCGCCTGGTCGCCGGCCCTGGACCGCCCCGGCCACGTCGACCAGCGCGTCCAACGCGCCACGGCCAACCTCCTGGACCGCATCTGCAAGCGCGACTGAATCTGCAAGCGTGACTGACGGCCGCGCCCGCACGAGCGGGCGGGCCGCCCGCTTGGAGGTCCGCGCACCTGACGGGCCGCTGCTGTACGGGCCGCGGCCGCAAAAATCCGCCGCAGTACGGGCCCGCAGCCGCAGGGGCTTGCCGTCGTACGGGCCCGCCGCCCGACGGGCCACGCCGCCCTGCGCGCCCGCAAGCCGCAAGGGCCCGCCCCTCCCTCCGCGAGCCCTACCGAGAAGCCGTCGGCCCCAGCTCCCGTGCCAGCGCCACCGTCAGCGCACGGAAGATCCGCACCTCCGGATTCGCGTCCCCGGCCCGGGTCGCCAGCACGCTGTGCGCCCACGGTGCGTCCAGCACCGGTATGTACACCGTCCCCGGCCACGGGTAGAAGCGCGCGAACGACTTCAGTGCCGAGCCGGCGCCCCGGCCCGCGGCCACGCTCGTCAGGCAGTCCTGCGGGGTCAGCGTGTAGTCGAGGCCGCGCCGTTGGCCCTCGCCGAAATACAGGTAGTCGGTGAAGGGCCGCGGCGTGTGCGGAGGCAGGCGGTGAAAGGGCAGGTTGATGATGTCCGCCAGCCGCACGCCCTCCCGCTCCGCGTCCGCGAGCGAGGACGCCGCCGGCACCACCACGACCCGCTGCTCGGTCGTCAGCACATCGACCTCGATCCCTTCGGCCTGGAACAGCGGCCGCATGAACGCCACATCCACCCGGTCCTCGCGCAGTGCACTGAAGTGCTCGGTGAACGTCAACTGCACAAGGGACAAAGGGACTTCGGGCCGCGCCCGGCGAAAGGCGTTGACCGCCGCCGGGGTCACCTCGGCCGATCCGTGCCCCATCACCCCGACCCGCAGCGGCCGCGTCGGCGGCGTCTCCTGTGCCGCCTCCGCCACATCGTCCATGGCGGCGTTGGCCGCGGCCAGCAGCGCACGGGCATGCGAGACCAGCCGCCGCCCCGCCGGGGTCGGCGCCACGGGATTCCGCTCCAGCAACGGGGTGCCGAACTCCCGCTCCAGCTGCTGTACGTGCCCGGTCACCGCCGCCGGCGACAGAAACAGCCGCGCCGCCGCCCGCCCGAAGTGCCCCTCCTCGACCACCGCCAAGAAGGAAGACAGCCGTCGCAGATCCATACGCGCCACGATAAGCGGGGGCTGCGGCCGACTCCCCTGGCCGTTCACCTTTCCTGAACGGGGGAGGCGCCAACACCCGCGCGGCCCGTACACATGGCTTCATGACGACCACGGCAACCCCTGGCGCAATATCTGCCACCGGCCGCCACCCGCACGGCGCCCGCCACTGGCTCCGTGCCGGCTGGCTGATGACCGCCTCAGGCTGGAGCGCCAACCAGTTCTCCGCCCTCCTCGGCGCCTACCGCGCCGACCTGGGTCTGACCACCGCCACCACCACCGCTCTCTTCGCCGTCTATGTCCTCGGCCTGATCCCCGGCCTCCTCCTGGGCGGTCCCCTCGCCGACCGCCACGGCCGCCGCCCTGTCGTCTACGTCGCTCTCGCCGTCTCCTTTCTGTCGACCTGTCTTCTGATGGTGGGCCCGGCCGCCGCCTGGCTGCTCTGGCCCGGCCGCTTCCTGACCGGCGTCGGCGCGGGCGCCCTGCTCACCGCGGGCAGCGTCTGGATCAAGGAACTCTCCTCCCCGCCGTACGGCACCGCCGCCACCCCCGGCGCCGCAGCCCGCCGCTCCGGCCTCTTTCTGTCCGCGGGTTTCGCCACCGGCGGCCTCGCCGCCGCCCTCATCGCCCAGTGGTCCCCGCACCCCATGGTCATCGCCTACGTCCCCCATCTGCTCCTCGCCACGGCCGCCGGCATCTCCGCCGCCCGCGCCCCTGAATCCTCACCCTCCAGAACCTCTCCGCTACACACAGTGAACTCGGGGCCCGCGCTTGGAGTTCCCGCCCCCGCCGAGGACTTCGCCCGGACTTTCCGCCGCCTCGTCCTGCCCGTCGCCCCCTGGGTGTTCGCCGCCCCCGCCCTCGCCTTCGCCGTCGTCCCCGGACTCGTCGACGCCCACCTCGACGGCTGGCAGACCGTCTATGCCGGCATCGTCACCGCCGTCACCCCGGGTGCCGGCCTCCTGGTCGCCCCGCTCGCCCGCCGCCTCGCCGCCCGGCACCGCATCGCCACCGCCCTCGCCGGACTGACCGCCATCGCCGTCGGCCTTCTGATCGCCGCTCTCGCCGTGGCGCACACCCAGCCCGCCGTCGCCCTGGCGGCCGCGGCCCTGCTCGGCGCCGGATACGGACTGTGCGTGGCATACGGCCTGACCGAGGTCGCCGCCCTCGCCCCGCCGCACCGGCTGGCCCGCCTCACCGCACGCTTCTGGACCGTCTGCTACCTGGGCTTCTGTGCCCCGTACGCGTTCACCCTGCTCACCGGTGCGTTCTCGCCGCCCGCGATCCTCGCCGGCGCCGCTGTCCTGGCCGTCCTCACCCTCGCCGTCGTCGCCCTCCGCGGAACCCGCGCGGTGTCCTGATCGGGGCCCGGCCACCCTGAGGCGAAGATCCCCTTCCGTATGCGCGAGAATCGTGGCGACTCCTGGATCAACCTACGCGGAGGCAGCGTGTCCGGATTCGTAGAAAAGCCCGAGCCTGTGCAGGTCCCGGGGCTTACCCACCTGCACACGGGCAAGGTGCGCGACCTCTACCAGAACGCCGACGGCCAACTGATCATGGTCGCCACCGACCGCCAGTCCGCGTACGACTGGGTGCTGCCCACCGACATCCCGGACAAGGGCCGCGTCCTGACCCAGCTGTCCCTGTGGTGGTTCGAGCAGCTCGCCGACCTGGCCCCCAACCACGTCATCTCCACCGACGTCCCGGCCGGCGCCCCGGCCGACTGGGCCGGCCGCACCCTGGTCTGCACGTCCTTGGCCATGGTCCCGGTCGAATGCGTGGCCCGCGGCTACCTCACCGGCTCCGGCCTCGCCGAATACCAGCAGTCCCGTACGGTCTGCGGCCTGGCGCTGCCCGAAGGCCTGGTGAACGGCTCCGAACTGCCCACGCCGATCTTCACCCCGGCCACCAAGGCCGCCGTCGGCGACCACGACGAGAACGTCTCCTACGAAGAGGTCGCCCACCAGGTCGGCGCCGACGTCGCCGCCGAGCTCCGCCGGACGACCCTCGCCATCTACGGCCGGGCCCGTGACATCGCCCGCGAGCGCGGCATCATCCTGGCCGACACCAAATTCGAGTTCGGCTTCGACGAGCGCCCCGGGGGCGAGAAGGTGCTGACCCTGGCCGACGAGGTCCTCACGCCCGACTCGTCCCGCTTCTGGCCCGCCGACGAGTGGGAGCCGGGCCGCGCCCAGCCCTCCTTCGACAAGCAGTTCGTCCGTGACTGGCTGACCTCCCCGGCCGCGGCCTGGGACCGTACGGGCGAGGAGCCGCCGCCGGCCCTCCCGCAGGAGATCGTCGACCGCACCCGCGCCAAGTACATCGAGGCCTACGAGCGTCTGACCGGTCTGGCCTGGTCGTAGCAGGCGCGGCCCGCCAGGGCACACGAAAAGGCCCCGGTCGATATCCCTACCGACCGGGGCCTTCCCGTTACTTCCCTGAGCGGACGACGAGGCTCGAACTCGCGACCTCAACCTTGGCAAGGTTGCGCTCTACCAACTGAGCTACGTCCGCCTGACCGCCGCCGAAGCGTGCGGTGCGGGGTCCACTATAGCCACCCCCGTTCGCGGGCGAGGCGCGCCGCCGCGTGGCGATTCTCCGCGCCCAGCTTCGCGGTGGCCGACGAGAGGTAGTTGCGCACCGTCCCCTGCGACAGCGCGGCCCGCTGCGCGATCTCCGCGACCGGCGCCCCGGCCCCGGCGAATTCCAGCACCTCCGCTTCCCGGACCGTCAGCGGCGAATCACCGGCGCTGATCGCATCCGCCGCCAACTCCGGGTCGACATAGCGGTTTCCGGCATGCACGGCACGAATGATCTCCGCCAGCCGCTGCGCCGACACCGTCTTCGGTACGAACCCCCGCACCCCGGCCTCCAGCGCCCGCTTCAGATGCCCCGGCCGCCCATGGCTCGTCACGATCATCGACCGGCACCCCGGCACCTCGTCCCGCAAAGATGTGGCCACCGCCACACCGTCCGCCCCCGGCATCTGCAGGTCCAGCACCGCCACATCCGGCTCATGCGCCCGCCCCATCGCACGGGCCTCCGGCCCCGACGCGGCTTCCGCCACCACCAGCAGATCGTCCTCCAGCGACAACAACGCCGCCAGCGCCCCGCGGATCAGATGCTCGTCATCCGCCAGCAGCACCCGAATGGCCCGCTCACTCACCCGTCACTCACCCCACCCGCCATCCCGTCGGCCACACCCACAAGCTCACCGCCACCCGCCCCTTCCCCTACCGGCAACTCGACCGTCAGCCGGTAGCAGCCCCCGGACCCCTGACCCGCCTCCAACGTCCCCTCCAAAGGCTCCAACCGCTCCCGCAGACCCTTGAGCCCACTGCCGGACGCGGGCCGGGGCATGGCACCCAACGGCGCCGTGACACCGTCGTTCTCCATGGTCAGCACCAGTACGGAGCGCTGCGGATCGACACGGGTCCGGATGGTGCAGCGACGGACATCGGCGGCATGCCGCAGTACGTTCGTGGTGCCCTCGCGTACGACCCAGGCGAGTGCGGACTGCACCACCGGCGACAGCTGCGTACCCTCCTCGCCCGCGATACGGCAGTCGACGCCGGCCGCGAGCAATATCGAGCGCGCCCCGGCCAACTCCGCCCGCAGGTCGGCCTTTCGGTATCCGCGCACCACCTCCCGCACCTCCCGCTGCGACTCCCGGGCGATCCGCTGCACCTCCACCATCTGGTCAACCGCCTCCGGGCGCTCCCGCCGGGCCAGTTGCACCGCCAGCTCGCTCTTCAGCGCGATCACCGCCAGATTCCGGCCCATCACGTCGTGCAGATCCCGGCCGAACCTCAGCCGTTCCTCGGCCACCGCGAGCCGCGCCTGGGTGCTGCGCGCCGCGTCCAGCTCCCCGAACACGGCGATGACCCACCCCGAGGGCCGGGCCAGCGCAAAACTCCACAGTCCTGCGCCGACCAGGTAGGCCGCGGCGAGCAGCGACAACCCCCACATCTGTGTCAGCAATCCGACCAGCACCGTCAGTCCGACACCCGCGATGCCCGTCGAGGCCAGGTACCGCCTCTTGGACACGGCGAGGCTGTAGCCCATGCAGGGCGGTGTGACCGCCCCCACCGCGGCAAGCGCCGCATAGGCCAGCTCCCCGCTGTTTTTGCCGTTTGCCCTCATCACCATCAGCGCGAAGAGCGCGATATCGATGACGAGGGCCAGCGCGGCCGAGGCGATCAGCAGGCGGTGCGGTGCCGGGCCTTGTCCGAGATAGCGCCGCAGAGCGTGCCGGAACACCTTGATCATGACGATCCCCTGGACCACGCTCACCCCCAGGGCGACGAGGGCCAGGGCGAGGACCAGCGGCCCCTCGGCGGCGGCACTGACCACCGGCGGCACGCAGCCGAGCGCCGTCATCCAGGGAACGAGGGCCAGCGTCCAGCGGAAATACGCGTCCACCTGCTGAAACCGGGTCCGCTTCCGCCAGTTCGCCAGCAGCCGTCCGATCATGAGTTTCTGCCCCCGTTCCCGTTCCCGTTCGGCGTACGCCCCGCTTGCCGTCGTACGCCGCTAGCGCCGCGGCTCCCAGCGGAACCACCGCTGCACAGCCAACACCGCGATTCCCGCCCACACCAATCCGAGGACCAGCTGCTTGAGGACCTCCCCGGAATCCGCTTCGCCGGTCCAGCCGGCCCGTATCAGCTCCATCGCCGGTGACAGCGGCAGCAGTTCGAGTACGGCCGAGATCCCGTCCGGCAGCATGTCCAGCGGAACCGTTATGCCGGACCCGCCCAGCGACAGCACCATCAACGGGAGCGTGACCAGCTGTGCGGCTTCGGTCGTTCTGGCGAGCGCGGACGACGCCGCGGCGAAGGCCACAACGATGACCATGCCGATCAGGACCCCGGCGATCAGCAGATCAGGAGAGTCGGGCTGTTCGACATCCAGCACCACTCCGCCCAGGACGACCAGCAGCACACACTGCACCAGCCCCAACACCGCCGAGGGCAGCGCCGTCCCGGCCAGGATCTCCGGATCGGACAGCTCGCCGGTGCGCAGCCGCTTGAGAACCAGCTGCTCGCGACGGGCGACATACGCGCCGGTCATGTTCGAGTAGACGCCGAAGAGCAGGACATAGCCGAGCGTCGCGGGCAGCAGCACCGTGCCCATCGACAACCCCGTCCCCGACAGGTCCATTCCGCCGAGCGTCTGTTTCATGGCGAACGCGAGCGCGACGGGCACGAAAAGCGTCATGTACAGCGCGGTTTTGTTACGGCCGAGAAGCGTCAACTCCGCCCGCCCGAGGGCGAGTAGCCGCGCTCCCGCGCTGGTTCCTGCACTGGTTCCCGCACGCACTTCCGCGCACTCCTCCACAGCCACGTTCATCACTCCCGCACTCATACGCTCGCCCCCTCCTTCTCGTTCTCCTTCTGCGTCTCCATCCCCGTCTCCGTCTCCTTCTCCGCTCCCTTTGCTATCTGCAGAAATGCCTCTTCGAGGGATGCGGATCTGACATCCAGGCCACGCAGCGCTATCCCCTTGTCCCGCGCCCACACCAGCAGTCCGGTGGCCGCCCGCTGCAGCTCATCCGTCCGCAGCCGGACCGTGCGTCGCGTCGTTTCGTGCCCGACGACGCCCAGCTCTCCCAGCGGCGGAAGATCTCCGAGCAAGAAGCCCTCGGGAAGCTCGAAGGAAATGTGCGAGGGCTGCGTGGCAACCACCTCCGCAACCTGTCCGGCCGCCGCTATCCGGCCGTTGTGCAAGATCGCCAGGCGGTCCGCCAGCGCCTCGGCCTCTTCCAGATAGTGCGTGGTCAGCACGATCGTCGTCCCGCCGTCGCGCAGCTCCCGTACCAAATCCCACGTCTGGTGCCGCGCTTCGGTGTCCAGTCCGGTCGTCGGCTCGTCGAGAAACAGCACCTCGGGCCGTCCCAGCAGGGCCAGCGCGAGGTCCAGCCGCCGGCGCTCGCCCCCGGAGAGCTGCTTGACCCGGACGTCCGCCCGACGTGCCAGCCCCACGGACGCGAGGGCTTCATCGACCGGCCGCGCCCCGCTGGTGCACCCCGCCCACAGCCGCAGCGTCTCGGCGGGTGTGAGCTCGGGCGGAAAGCCGCCCTCCTGCAGCATGACGCCGATACGCGGCCGCACTCGCCGCCGCTCGGTGAACGGATCGTGGCCGAGCACCCGCACCCGTCCCGCGGTCGGTGCGGCCAGCCCCTCCAGCAGTTCGACGGTGGAGGTCTTGCCCGCGCCGTTCGTCCCCAGCAGCGCGAACAGCTCCCCGCGTGCGACGGAGAAGTCGATCCCGCGCACCGCCTCAAAGCTCTTCCGTGCGCTCGAGCGCCGGCCGGCGCTCCCGTACTGTCTGCGCAGGCCCGTGACGTCGATCACGCGCTCCCCGGATCGGGCGATCCTGGCGCTGCCGCGGGCGATAGCCCCGCCGTTTGTCTCCCCGAAGTTCATGTATCCAGCGTTCCGCCGCTTCCGCGCTCCCGGCAGTGCGACCTGTCATCGCAGCTGATGACAAATGTCAGTTGCGCGGGTGGAAGCAGGGAAGGGGACGCGAGGTAAGGGGGAGAGCCCACCGGGAAACGAAGAAGACCCCGGTCGCGATGACCGGGGCCTTCTTTTTTGAGCGGACGACGAGGCTCGAACTCGCGACCTCAACCTTGGCAAGGTTGCGCTCTACCAACTGAGCTACGTCCGCAGGCATCCACCCGGCTTTCACCGAGCGGCGCGACAGCTACTCTACCTGATCCTTTGACTTCTTACGGCCAAGGATCGGTTGAGCAGTCAGAGCGGGTGACAGGGATTGCACACTGCGCCTCCCCCTTGGAAAGGGGGCGCTCTACTACTGAGCTACACCCGCGTGACTCCGTGAGGTCCGGCCTTTCGGCCTCGCCCCTCGGCGTGCTCCAGACTCTAGCTGATCAGTAGGGGTGCTGTGCAAGTCGGCTGCACGGGGTCGCGGAGCGCCGGCAAGTTGGTTAGTGGTTGGCGGCGTTGAAGGCCTCGTAAACCTTCTTGGGGATCCGGCCGCGCGGGGGGACGTCCATCTGGTTGGAGCGGGCCCAGGCCCGGACCGCCGCGGGGTCGGGGGTCACTGCGGTCCGGTGGTAGGCCTTGCCGGACTTCGACCGCTTGCGGCCCGCCTCGACGAACGGGGCGAGTGCGCTGCGCAGTTTCTTCGCATTGGCGGGATTGAGGTCGATCTCGTACGACTTCCCGTCCAATCCGAAGGTGACCGTCTCTGCGGCTTCTCCGCCGTCGATGTCATCGGAGAGCGTTACTACTACGCGCTGCGCCACGGATATCGGTCCTTTCGTGCAGCAACCCCGTCTTGACATGGGGCGATGCTGCAGATCCGGCTGATTGGGATCAATGCTTTTTCATTTGTACAGCGATGAGCATTGCATTGTGAAGCCCAGTTAATTTTCTCAGCGTGTCCTCCGCAATCCGGACCCTAGATCTTTTCGAGGATTTTCCTTGGCGCGCACTCCGGCCGATACCGGACCGTGATGGAGGTGCCGGATATCTATGCGCGTAGATTTTCGAACACGGTACTGTGAGGTCACCGCCTTACGCACCACACCACCGGGAGTGCCAGTGGCACGCGTCGTAGTCGACGTCATGCTCAAGCCGGAGATCCTCGACCCGCAGGGGCAGGCGGTGCAGCGCGCACTGCCACGCCTGGGTTTCGAGGGGATCGCCGACGTCCGTCAGGGCAAGCGTTTCGAACTCGAGGTGGAGGGTCCGGTCGATGACGCCGCCCTCGCTCGCATCCACGAGATGGCCGAGACCTTCCTCGCAAACACCGTTATCGAAGACTTCACCGTTCGGGTTGACGAGCCGGCCGAGGCCGGATCATGACCGCTCGTATTGGAGTCATTACCTTCCCCGGCACACTCGACGACCGCGACACCCAGCGTGCGGTCCGAGTGGCCGGAGCCGAAGCGGTGCCGTTGTGGCACCGGGACAAGGACCTCAAGCAGGTCGACGCCGTGGTCCTGCCCGGCGGCTTTTCCTACGGCGACTACCTGCGGGCCGGGGCCATCTCCCGTTTCTCGCCGGTGATGGAGACCGTTATCGAGCGGGCCAAGGCCGGTATGCCGGTTCTGGGTATCTGCAACGGCTTCCAGGTGCTCACCGAGACCCACCTGCTGCCCGGCGCCATGCTGCGCAACAACCATCTGCACTTCATCTGCCGCGACCAGAAGCTGCGGGTGGAGAACGACACCACCGCCTGGACCACCGATTACACGGCCGGCCAGGAGATCTCCGTACCGCTGAAGAACATCGACGGACGGTACGTCGCCGACGAGCGCACGCTCGACATGCTGGAGGCCGAGGGCCGGGTTGCCTTCCGCTATCTGGACAAGAACCCCAACGGTTCGCTCCGGGACATCGCCGGCATCACCAATGAGGCGGGCAATGTCGTCGGCCTCATGCCGCACCCCGAGCACGCCGTCGAGCCGCTGATCGGTACGGGCCGTACCGACGGCCTCGGATTCTTCACCTCGATCCTGAAGAAGCTGGTCAACGCATGACTCTCGACACCGTCAAGCACGCAACCGAGACGCCCGACGTCGACCAGCCGTGGGCCGAACTGGGCCTGAAGCAGGACGAGTACGAGCGGATCAGGGAGATCCTGGACCGCCGTCCCACGGGCGCCGAGCTCGCCATGTACTCGGTCATGTGGTCCGAGCACTGCTCCTACAAGAGCAGCAAGGTCCATCTGAAGCAGTTCGGCGAGAAGGCCCCGAAGACCGACGCCCTGCTCGTCGGCATCGGGGAGAACGCCGGTGTCGTCGACGTCGGCCAGGGCTACGCGGTCACCTTCAAGGTGGAGTCGCACAACCACCCCTCGTACATCGAGCCCTACCAGGGCGCGGCCACCGGAGTGGGCGGCATCGTCCGCGACATTCTCGCGATGGGCGCCCGGCCGGTCGCCGTGATGGACCCGCTGCGGTTCGGTGCGGCCGACCACCCCGACACCAAGCGGGTGCTCCCCGGTGTCGTCGCCGGCATCGGCGGCTACGGCAACTGCCTGGGCCTGCCCAACATCGGCGGCGAGGTCGTCTTCGACCCCTGCTACCAGGGAAACCCGCTGGTCAACGCGCTCTGCGTGGGCGTGATGAAGCACGAGGACATCCACCTCGCCAAGGCGTCCGGCGCCGGCAACAAGGTCATCCTCTACGGTGCCCGCACGGGCGGCGACGGCATCGGCGGCGTCTCCGTGCTGGCGTCGGAGACCTTCGACGACAGCAAGCCCGCCAAGCGGCCGGCCGTCCAGGTGGGCGACCCCTTCCAGGAGAAGCTGCTCATCGAGTGCACCCTGGAGATCTTCCGGGAAGACCTGGTCGACGGCATCCAGGACCTCGGCGGCGCCGGGCTGTCCTGCGCCACCAGCGAGCTGGCCAGCGCCGGCTCGGGCGGTATGCGCGTCGAGCTGGACACCGTCCCGCTGCGTGACTCCTCCCTCTCGCCCGAGGAAATCCTCATGAGCGAGTCGCAGGAGCGGATGTGCGCGATCGTCGAGCCCGGGAAGGTCGACCGCTTCCTGGAGATCTGCGAGAAGTGGGACGTCATCGCGACCGTCATCGGTGAGGTGACGGACGGCTCGCAGCTGGAGATCTTCTGGCACGGCGAGCAGATCGTGGACGTACCGCCGCGCTCCGTCGCCCATGAGGGCCCGACCTACCACCGGCCGTACGCGCGCCCGGACTGGCAGGACGCCCTCCAGGCGGACGACGCGGGCAAGCTGGCGCGGCCGGCCAACGCCGAGGAGCTGCGTGCGCAGGTCCTCAAGCTGGTGGCCTCGCCCAACCAGGCCTCCAAGGCGTGGATCACCGACCAGTACGACAGGTTCGTCCAGGGCAACACCGTGCTCGCCCAGCCGGAGGACTCCGGCATGGTGCGCATCGACGAGGACTCCGACCTGGGCGTGGCGGTGGCCACCGACGGCAACGGCCGGTACGCCAAGCTCGACCCGTACGCGGGTGCGCAGCTGGCTCTGGCCGAGGCGTACCGCAATGTCGCCGCCACCGGCGCCAAGCCGCTCGCCATCTCCGACTGCCTCAACTTCGGCTCGCCCGAGGACCCGGCGGTCATGTGGCAGTTCGCCGAGGCCACCCGTGGTCTGGCCGACGCCTGCCAGACGCTCGGTACGCCCGTCACCGGCGGCAATGTCTCGCTCTACAACCAGACCGGCGACGTGGCGATCCACCCGACGCCCGTGGTCGCGGTGCTGGGAGTCATCGATGACGTCAACCGTCGTACGCCGATGGCGTTCGCGGACGAGGGCCACCTGATCTACCTCCTGGGTGACACCCGCGCGGAGCTGGGCGGCTCGGCGTGGTCGCAGGTGGTGCACGACCACCTCGGCGGGCTGCCGCCGAAGGTCGATCTGGAGCGTGAGCGGCTGCTTGCCGAGATCCTGATCTCGGCCTCGCGCGACGGCATGGTCGATGCGGCGCACGACCTCTCCGACGGCGGTCTGGTCCAGGCCCTGGTGGAGTCGTGCCTGCGGGGCGGCAAGGGCGCTCGCCTGGTCGTTCCGGACGGTATCGACCCGTTCGTCTTCCTCTTCTCGGAGTCCGCGGGCCGGGCGATCGTCGCCGTTCCGCGCAGCGAGGAGCTTCGCTTCACCGACATGTGCGGTGCGCGGGGGCTGCCGGCCACCCGCATCGGCGTGATCGACGGCGCGGAGATCGACCTCCAGGGGCAGTTCAGCATCCCGCTGAGCGAGCTGAAGGAGTCGCATGAGGCGACGATCCCGGCGCTGATCGCCTGAGCGCTGCTCTTCCGTACGTCCCACGAAACGGCCCGCCGGTACGCCCGGCGGGCCGTTTCGGCTTCCGGGACAAGACTTGTCAGCGATTACGTAATTACGTAACATCTGCCTATGGATCTTGAGCAGCGGGTCGCCGATCTGGAGCGCCGCCTGGCCGCGCTGGAGCAGGCCTCCGAGCGGGCTGCCGAGCCCGCGCCCGCGCCCGAACGGGACGCCGGAGACGACCTGTGGGCCCTGCGCGGCCTGAAGGAGCAGCTCGCCGAGCTGGGTGCGGACAATGGCGGGGTGCTGTTCACCGGCGCCGTACGGACGCCCTCCGGCAAGCGCTACGAGTGGCAGTACGGCCTGGTCACCGACAGCGTGCTGGACCGCGACTGGGGCGAGGCCGCGGAGTCCTTCGCGGCGCTCGGCCAGCCCGTACGGCTGCGTCTGCTGCGCGAGATCCTCGGTGGCCGGTGCACCGCCGCCGAACTCACCGAGCTCGAGGGCACCGGTACGACCGGCCAGATCTACCACCATCTGCGGCAGCTGACCGCCGCCGGCTGGCTGCACACGGCCGCCCGCGGCCGATACGAGGTACCGGTCGCCCGGGTCGTACCGCTGCTGGTGATGTTGACCGCCGCCGAGCGCTGACGCCGCCCGGCCGATTCCAGGGGGAACACCGATGAAGTCCCAGACCCAGTCCACCCAGACCCAGTCCACCCAGACCCATTCCACCCGGTCCCGGTCCGCCCGGTCCCGGTCGCTGCGGAAGATCTCCCAGTGGGCCGCCCGTGTCTGCCTGGCGGCCTTCCTGGTGATATCCGTCGCGAGCTACTTCGTCGACGGCCTCTACTGGTGGGGCTGGATCCCGCTCGGCCTGTGGCTGGTGATCGGGCTCGGGGTGAACCGCAGGGCCGGCGGGGCCGAGGAGCGCCCGGTGACCGAGTCCACCGCCGAGGCGGTAGCGATCGCCGCACCCGTCACCGGCCGCTGGAGGGCGCTGAACAGCCCCGCCGACAAGGTCCCCAGTCATGGCACACGGGCCTACGGACAGGCCTACGCCATCGACATCACGGCGGAGCCGGAGGACCGTTGCCGCCCCGGGTTCGGCTGGTGGCCCCTGGCGCGGCGCAACGAGGACTTCCCGGCGTTCGGCGCGGATCTGCTCGCCGTCGCCGACGCCACCGTCGTACACGCCGAGGACGGCCAGCGCGACCACCTCAGCCGTACGTCCTGGCTCGCGCTCGCCTACTTCTTCCTCGTCGAGGCGGTCGTCCGCCCGGTGGGCGGCGCCCGGCGCGTGATCGGCAACCATGTGATCCTCGACCTGGGCGACGGTACGTACGCGCTCTACGCCCACGTCCGGCGCGGCTCGCTCACCGTCCGTCCCGGCGACCGGGTACGGGCCGGACAGCAGCTCGGCCAGTGCGGCAACTCCGGCAACAGCACCGAACCGCACGTCCACTTCCAGCTCATGAACACCGCCGAACCGGACACCGCCGACGGCGTGCCCTTCACCTGGCGTGGCCTCGGGGTCCCGCACAACGGCGAGAGGTTCGTGGCCGTTGCGGGGCCGGTGGCGACGCCGGGCCACTGAATCCCGGGGCGGCTGTCAGTGGTGCCGCCTACGCTGATCTCATGTCATCCGCCGCCCGGAAGCCGCGCGTTCGCCAGTACGACGCGAAGAAGACCCGTGCCGCCGTCACGGCCCAGTTCGATCAGGTCCGTCAGGCCGTGGCGGATCTGACGCCCGAGCAGTTCGCGCTGCCGACCCGGCTCGGCGACTGGACGGTGCGGGAGCTGGCCGCGCATCTGTCGATGGCGATCGGCAGCGTGGCGCGGAATCTGCGGGAGCCGGCCCCGCCGGCCGTCGAGACCGAGCTGCTGGACTGGCCGTCCGCCACCGTCCGGTTCGCCGCCGGGATCGACGACGACACCCGCGCCCTGGCCGCCGCGCACGATCCGCTCGAGCTGCTCACGCGCACCGCCGAGGAGCTCGCCGAGGTGCTTCCGCGCACCGCCGACGACCGCGTCATCACCACCCGCCTCGGCGCGATGCGGGTGGCGGACTATCTGGTCACCCGGTGTATCGAGCTGGTGGTGCACACCGATGACCTGGCGGCGGCGCTGGGCGCGGAGATCCCGTACGACCGGCAGGCCCTGGCGATAGCCACCCGGCTGCTGGCCGACGCGCTGGCAGTCAAGGCGCCCGGCGGGTCGGTGGAGGTGCGGGTGCCCCCGTTCGCGGTGGTGCAGTGCGTCGAGGGCCCCCGGCACACCCGCGGCACCCCGCCCAACGTCGTCGAGACCGACCCGCTGACCTGGCTGCGCCTCGCCACCGGCCGTGCGGCATGGGGCGAGGCGCTGGAGGCGGCGGCCGTCAGCGCCAGCGGTGAGCGCGCCGACATCGGCGGGTATCTGCCCGTACTGAGCTGACCGGAGTCCCGTACCGATCCCGTGCCGGTTACTTCGCCGGATAGGCCAGCAGCGTCCCGTCCACGGCTTCCCAGGCGGCCCGCAGCCGCCCCAGCAGCTGCTTGTCGTCCGTCGCCTTGTCAGCCTGCTCGCGGGGATCGTTCGCCACGTCGAACAGCCGGTCCTTGCCGTCCTTGCCCCGGTAGTACTTCCAGTCGCCGCGGCGCAGCGCCCGCTCGCCGCGTACCCGCCAGAACAGATCGCGCTCGGCGAGCCGCTCACCGCGCAGCAGATAGCCCGCCAGGCTCGTACCGTCCAGCGGGTACGCGCGGTCCGGGCGGGCCCCCGCGATCTCCAGCAGGGTCGCCGTCCAGTCCGGGGTGAACACCGGCTCATGGCTGACCTGGCCGCCGTCGAGCCGGGACGGCCAGCGCACGATGGTCGGCACCCGGATGCCGCCTTCCTGGAGCGAGGCCTTGTTCCCGGACAGCGGCCAGTTGTACGACCACCGCTCGCCGCCGTTGTCGCTGGCGAAGAAGACGAGGGTGTCCTCCTCCTGGCCGGAGCGCCTCAGCGCGGCCAGCACCTCGCCGATCGAGCGGTCCAGGTCCTCGACCATCTCCCGGTACTTCTCCAGCGAGCCGCCGTCCTCGTGCCACAGCGCGCCCGGCTCGCCCGCCTTGATCCGGCGGACGATCTTCGCGCTCTCCGCCTGGTCGCCGTCCGCGATCCACGGCCAGTGGGGAGTGGTGAAGTTCAGATTGAGCAGCCAGGGCTTGTCGTGGTCGCGCGCGAGGTAGTCGACGGCCCGCTCGGTGATGATCCGCGTGTAGTACCGCAGGTCCTTGTACTCGGCGTCGCCCTCGTACAGGTCGTACTCCCCGGCGAGCCCCAGCTTCGAGTAGTACTCCAGCGCCCCGCCGAAGTTCCCGAAAAATGTGTTCCACCCCGACCTGGTGGGGCTGTAGTCCGGCAGATAGCCGCAGTGCCATTTGCCGATCAGCGCGGTGTCGTAGCCGGCGGTGCGCAGCAGCGAGGCGAGGGTGGGGTGGTGCGGGTCCAGCCCCACGCTCTTGTCGGCGATGGGCTCGGCCAGGCCGCCCTTCGTACGGCCCGGATAGCGACCGGTGTAGAGGCTGAAGCGGGTGGGCGAGCAGGTCGCGGAGCCCGCGTAGGCCTGGGTGAAGCGCACGCCCTGTCGCGCGAGCCGGTCCAGATGGGGCGTACGGATGTCGGGCGATCCGTAGGAGGACAGATCGGCCCAGCCCAGGTCGTCCCCGAGGATGAAGAGGATGTTGGGGCGGCGCGAATGGCGGCCGGGTACGGCGCGGAACGCCCGCTCATGGGGCCGCGGCGGTTCGGCGGCGGCGGCGCTCGGCGCGCCTGCCACGGCACCGAGACCGCCCACGGCGGCCACGGCACCCACGCCGCCGGCCAGGCCGCCGAAACTGCGCCGCGATATGGCGGACGCGCCTGCGGAACCATCGGACTTTTCGGGCGCGGAAGGGTGGGCAGGGTCGACGGAAGACATCGGTTCGGCTCTCCAGGGAGATCGTGATGGGCCGTGATGCGGCGCGTCGGCCCCCGGGGACGGCGGCGGCACTCGGGGCGTCGCGTATCTCACACGGGCAGGACGGGGCCCATTCGGCATAAAAGCCGGATGCAGGGAAAATCCGCCATACAGGGTGAGTGGCTGAAAACGCTAGAAGACGCAGCTCAGTGAGGGTGTCGCCGACGCGTGAGCGAAGACGTCGCTACCCGTGGCTACTGCGCAGACGCACAGCGACAGATGGCGCTGGCGACGTGACCGAGGTCGACGTGGCGGCGCCGCACCAGAGGCCGCGCGAGGCGGGGCACCCGGCGACACACCAGGCGCGCCAAGGGCTGCGGGGTCTGCATGAGCAGAAATCCTGGCCGTGATCGCGCGGCCGCGTCAAGCACGCTTAACGCTGCGTTCATGCAGTCATCCAGGTTCGGGACCATCCCCGGTTCGGATGAATGCGCGACCTGCCCTAGACTCGGGGACGTGCCACGTGGTGACGGACGACTCAACCACGACCTGCTCCCCGGCGAGAAGGGCCCCCAGGACGCTTGCGGCGTCTTCGGTGTCTGGGCTCCGGGTGAAGAGGTCGCCAAGCTCACCTATTTCGGGCTGTATGCGCTGCAGCACCGTGGACAGGAGTCCGCGGGCATCGCGGTGAGCAACGGCTCCCAGATCCTCGTTTTCAAGGACATGGGCCTGGTTTCCCAGGTCTTCGACGAGACTTCCCTCGGCTCCCTCCAGGGCCATATCGCCGTGGGCCATGCCCGCTACTCCACCACCGGTGCCTCGGTGTGGGAGAACGCCCAGCCGACGTTCCGCGCCACCGCGCACGGCTCGATCGCGCTCGGCCACAACGGCAACCTGGTCAACACCGCGGAGCTGGCGGACATGGTCGCCGCGCTGCCCCGTGAGGGCGGCCGGGCGACCCAGGTCGCGGCCACCAATGACACCGACCTGGTGACGGCCCTGCTGGCCGGCCAGGTCGACGAGGACGGCAAGCCGCTGACCGTGGAGGATGCCGCGCCCCGCGTGCTCCCCAAGGTCATGGGCGCCTTCTCGCTCTGCTTCATGGACGAGCACACGCTCTACGCCGCCCGCGACCCGCAGGGCATCCGCCCGCTGGTCCTCGGCCGCCTGGAGCGCGGCTGGGTGGTGGCCTCCGAGACCGCCGCCCTGGACATCTGTGGCGCCAGCTTCATCCGGGAGATCGAGCCCGGCGAGATGGTCGCCATCGACGAGAACGGCCTGCGCAGCAGCCGCTTCGCCGAGGCCCGGCCCAAGGGCTGTGTCTTCGAGTACGTCTACCTCGCCCGCCCGGACACCGACATCGCCGGCCGCAACGTGTACCTCTCCCGGGTGGAGATGGGCCGCAAGCTGGCCGCCGAGGCGCCGGCCGACGCCGACCTGGTGATAGCGACGCCGGAGTCCGGCACCCCCGCCGCGGTCGGCTACGCCGAAGCCAGCGGCATCCCGTACGGCTCCGGCCTGGTCAAGAACTCCTACGTCGGCCGGACCTTCATCCAGCCCTCGCAGACCATCCGCCAGCTCGGTATCCGTCTCAAGCTCAACCCGCTCAAGGAAGTCATCCGCGGCAAGCGCCTGGTGGTCGTCGACGACTCGATCGTCCGCGGCAACACCCAGCGCGCGCTGGTGCGGATGCTCCGCGAGGCCGGCGCGGCCGAGGTGCACATCCGGATCTCCTCCCCGCCGATCAAGTGGCCGTGCTTCTTCGGCATCGACTTCGCCACCCGCGCGGAGCTGATCGCCAACGGCCTGAGCGTGGAAGAGATCGGTAAGTCGCTGGGCGCCGATTCCCTGGCGTACATCTCCATCGACGGCATGATCGAGGCGACCACGATCGCCAAGCCGAATCTGTGCCGCGCCTGCTTCGACGGCGAGTACCCGATGGAGCTGCCCGACCCGGGGCTGCTGGGCAAGCACCTCCTGGAGTCGGAGACCGGGGCCCCGACGAAGTCCGACGTGGACGGCGTGCAGTCGCTCACGGCCGGGGTCGGCGGCGCCGACGCGCTGCGTCGCCCGTAGAGCTCGTACACACCCACAACGAAAGTTCTCAGCCATGTCCGCTGCAGAGTCCACTGGTGCCAGCTACGCGAGCGCGGGCGTCGACATCGAAGCCGGCGACCGTGCCGTGGACCTGATGAAGGAGTGGGTGAAGAAGGCCACCCGCCCCGAGGTCGTCGGCGGGCTCGGCGGCTTCGCCGGCCTCTTCGACGCGTCCGCCCTCAAGCGGTACGAGCGCCCGCTGCTGGCCTCGGCCACCGACGGCGTCGGCACCAAGGTCGACATCGCCCGCAAGATGGGCGTCTACGACAGCATCGGCCACGACCTCGTCGGCATGGTCGTCGACGACCTGGTCGTCTGCGGCGCCGAGCCGCTGTTCATGACCGACTACATCTGCGTCGGCAAGGTCTACCCGGAGCGGGTCGCCGCGATCGTCAAGGGCATCGCCGAGGGCTGCGTCCTGGCCGGCTGTGCGCTGGTCGGCGGCGAGACCGCGGAGCACCCGGGGCTGCTGGGCGTGGACGAGTTCGATGTCGCCGGCGCCGGTACGGGCGTCGTCGAGGCGGACCGGGTGCTGGGCGCCGATCGCATCCGTACGGGTGACGCGGTGATCGCGATGGCGTCCTCCGGACTTCACTCGAACGGGTACTCGCTGGTCCGTCATGTGCTGTTCGACCGGGCGGGCATGGCCCTGGACCAGGAGATCGCCGAGTTCGGCCGCACGCTCGGTGAGGAGCTCCTGGAGCCCACCAAGATCTACTCGCTGGACTGCCTGGCACTGACCCGTACGGCCGAGGTGCACGCCTTCTCGCACATCACCGGCGGCGGGCTGGCCAACAACCTCGCCCGAGTGATCCCGGACGGCCTGCACGCCACCGTCGACCGCTCCACCTGGACGCCGGGCCCGGTCTTCGACCTGGTCGGCTCCGCGGGCTCCGTCGAGCGCCTGGAGCTGGAGAAGACCCTGAACATGGGCGTCGGCATGATCGCCGTGGTCCCGCAGGAGTCGGTGGACGTCGCCCTGACCACGCTGGCGGACCGCGGAGTGGACGCCTGGGTCAGCGGCGAGATCGTCGACCGCGGCGAGCACACCGAGGCCGTGACGCTGACCGGCGACTACGCCGGCTGAGCGGTCGGCCGGGCTACAGCCAACCGAGGCAGGGGGCCGCCGCACCGGCGGCCCCGGCGGCGCGCTGCGCCGTCACCCGCCATCATTCGGGCAGCGCAGATCCTCTGATCCTCCGAGCAGCACAGAACTACCTGAGCAGCACAGAACCCGGCTCCGGGCACATGCCCGGACCGGGTCCTTGATGCTTTTCTCGGTGCCGCGTACGCACAGAGCGTCAGGCGCGACGACGCTGGTCGGAGGAGTCTCCCTCGTCCTCGTCGTCATCGTTGTACCGATCCGCGTACTGGGCGTACGGGTCGTCGTCGTCCTCGTCATCCTCGAACGGTTCCCCGTTCGGCGGCTGCTGGCTCGACGGCGATGCTCCCAGCTCGTCGGCCAGTCGTGAGAGATCCGTCCCACCGCTGCTGTACTTCAGCTGGCGGGCGACCTTTGTCTGCTTGGCCTTGGCCCGGCCGCGCCCCATGGGTCGACCCCCTCAATGACGGGGCTCAATGGCCCCAGAGTCTTGACACGCGTTCATGATTCAGAGCGGGCTCTCGACAGAGAGACCGGCCCGTAGAGCTTTAACGGTACCTGCTTCCGCGGCCATACGGTACGTCGCCCGCATCACCCACCGCTCGGCATGACCTGCGGGTCGCCCTTTCCCCGCTGGTCATCTGCGATTTTAACCTGTCCTGTACGGCGACCCGCCGACGGGTGGTGAGCGAAGTCTCCTCAACCTCCCGTGGCGGGCCGCGCAAGGGCATGTTTTCGGCCAGGAGATCGCGTGGCGAGCTGCCCCCCCGCAGGTCAGGCGGGCGTGCCCGCCGCCATCCGGGCCTCGGCGAGCCGGTCGGCGGCAGCGGCCGGCGGGATGCCGTCCGCCTTCGCTCGAGCGAATATCGCCAGCGTGGTGTCGAAGATCTTCGTCGCCTTGGCCTTGCACCGGTCGAAGTCGAAGCCGTGCAGCTCATCGGCCACCTGGATGACGCCGCCGGCATTCACGACGTAATCCGGGGCGTAGAGGATGCCGCGGTCGGACAGGTCCTTCTCGACGCCGGGGTGCGCGAGCTGGTTGTTCGCCGCGCCGCACACCACCTTGGCGGTCAGCACGGGCAGCGAGGCGTCGTTGAGCGCGCCGCCCAGGGCGCACGGTGCGTACACATCCAGGCCCTCGGTGCGGATCAGCGTCTCGGTGTCCGCGACGGCGGTCACCTGGGGGTGCCGGGCGAGGATCCGGTCCACGGACTCGGTGCGTACGTCCGTGATCACGACCTCGGCGCCGTCCTGGAGGAGGTGCTCGACCAGGTGGTGGCCCACCTTGCCGACGCCCGCGATACCGACCTTGCGGCCGCGCAGCGTCGGGTCGCCCCACTGGTGCTGGGCCGAGGCACGCATGCCCTGGAAGACGCCGTAGGCGGTCAGCACGGAGGAGTCGCCGGCGCCGCCGTTCTCGGGGGAGCGGCCGGTGGTCCATTTGTTCGTACGGGCGACGACGTCCATGTCGGCGACGTACGTACCGACATCGCACGCGGTGACATAGCGGCCCCCGAGGGAAGCCACGAACCGGCCATAGGCGAGCAGCAGTTCATCGGTCTTGATCACATCGGGATCGCCGATGATCACCGCCTTGCCGCCGCCGTGGTCCAGCCCGGCCAGGGCGTTCTTGTAGGACATGCCGCGCGAGAGGTTGAGCGCGTCCTGTACGGCCTCCTCCTCGGAGGCGTACGGGTGGAAGCGGGTGCCGCCGAGGGCGGGGCCCAGGACGGTGCTGTGGATGGCGATCACGGCCTTGAGGCCGCTGGCACGGTCCTGGCAGAGAACGACCTGCTCATGGCCGCCCTGCTCCGACCGGAACAGGCTCTGCAGAACGCCGCCGTCGACACTGACGGAGGCAGGACGTACGTCAGTCACGGTGGTGACTCCCATAAGTCGCGGAGGACGCCCCCCTGCGGGTGGGGAGGGCCGGTTGTGAAGAGCGTAAGACCTGCGCTGCGGGTTGATCGGCCGGGTACCGGGGATCACCCCCTCGCGAGGGAAGGGCATGGGACGATTTGCCGTATCCCGGGCCGGGCGGGGCAGACAGCTCCTGGTGGCGGGCTTCCCTTTCAACGGCCCTTGAACGGACTTTCCTGTGAAGGAGCGGGCGTGGCCTTGGCGTCGTCGGTGATGGTCCCGTATGTGGCGTATCTGCGGGTCTATGAGCCGCTCGCAGCGTTCCCCGAGCCGGAACGCTCTCACTGGGCGCGCTACGCCAAGCGCGAGGAAACCCCCACCGCGCAGGACGAACAGCGCCGGGCGCTGGCCGATCTGCTGCCGGTGCCGCCGGTACCGGTGCCGGTCCACGAGAGCGCGGACGCGTTCATCGCCGTCGTGGACGACGTGACCTGCGTCTGCCCGTGGCGCACCCGGCTGCGCGGCTGGCAGGCCCTGGAGGGGCTGGAGGAGCTGCTGCCGGCGTCGGTGCTGGACGTGGCGCTGCCCCCGGTGGTGCGCCGGCAGGCGGCCACCGACTACGAACAGTGGCGCGAGCGCAACCCGGAGGCCCGGCCCTGGATCCGTGCCGCCACCTGGCATGTCCCGGTGCGCTGGTTCGTGCTGTTCGACGACGTCGAGCGGGAGTTCACCAAGAGTGACGACGGTCTCCTGCTGCGTTACCGGACGCCAATGGTGCAGGCCAGACGGCGGGTCGCGCGCGGACTTCGTACGCTGCGGGACTCCCTGGAAGAGGGTCCGCTGATCGACGGCCTGGTAGATGTGGGGCGCTGGCTCGAAGAATTCCACCCGCGTTCCCTCGTGGAGCTGGATTACGGAGGCCTGGTGCACGCGGTGCCCGAAGGGCAGCTCGCCGAGGACCGTTCCGCCGCGGAAGTGGCGGAGGGGCTGGCGGCGCTGCGCGACGGGGACGGCGAGCGGGCCGGCGCCGCCTACGAGAAGCTCGCGGAACGGTGGCGTGCGGTACGCGAGCGCCAGTTCTCCAGCTGAGGGCCACAGGTGCGGGACGTAGGTCCTGATCCGGGCTATTGGAACAAGCGTGACCTAAAGCACTGACTTCGGGCCTTGCCTCCAAGACGTACCCTCGTGCCAAAATAGGACAAGGAGCCTTACCGGGGCTCCTTCCGTCCAACTAAGGGCGGATAGATCGGTATTGCGCTCCTTGAGGAGTCTGTGACACCTGATCACGTTGTGACTGATCGTCACGGTCGAGTGACTGTCCGTTATGGCATGGTCCATCGGCTTCCGCCGAGGTTGAACACCTCAGAGGGCAATTCCATCGGTTTGGCCGACGTGGCTGGACAGATGGTGTAGTTGTAGTGCCGAGGACAAGCCGTTCGTCCTATAACCGACTCGGCCCGCGTCCGCCATTTCGGGCAACGCGGGTCAAGGTGCAGAATTTAGAGGAAAGAACCGTGATGGTTCGGTTCTCCCGAGGAGGCCGCTCATGACCGCTCGCACCCCTGACGCCGAGCCGCTGCTTACCCCCGCTGAGGTTGCCACGATGTTCCGCGTGGACCCGAAGACGGTGACCCGCTGGGCCAAGGCAGGCAAGCTCACGTCCATCCGCACGCTCGGAGGGCACCGGCGTTACCGCGAGGCTGAGGTCCGCGCACTGCTCGCGGGTATCCCGCAGCAGCGCAGCGAGGCCTGAATAACCGCATAACCAGGCCGTTTTCGGGCCCCCCAACCCGGGAAATGCCGACATCGCACCACATAGCTCGACCTGCTCCACCCCGCATTGCCGCACTACAGCTCCATATGACGCGGTGCCTGCCCCAACAGGCCCCACACCCGCACCATCTGGGTACGTCACCGATCGCGCTGGACTCCGCCGGGTCCAGCGCGATCTTTTTTGTGTACGGCCGCTCTACGGCCGCTCGCGGCGGCCGGGTCGGCCTGGCGCCGACGTCGCCTCCGGCGGCGGCCAGGGTGCCGTCAGGGGTCCTGGAGGGGCCCGCCTGCGCGGACCCGCTCCCTCGATCCGGGGTCTTCGGAGGGTGGTGCAATTGCACATATTAAATTGACTGGTTGTAGGACGGGTGTAAGTTCCGCACTTCGTGAAACTTGTTCGGTGACACCCGTCACATGGTGCACTTCTTGAAGGAGACGCGGCGGCTGCGGTAATGCGTTTTCCCCGGTCCCGCCTCAACAGCCTCCCACCGCAAGACGGGTGGGGCAGGCGGCACAGGTCACTGAGTGGGGGGACTTTGGTCCTCCGCCGCAGGTCGCCCACAGACGGCCGGCGACGAGGCGGCGGGCTCCGCGGGTGTGGGCGCCCCCGAGCGGCCCTTGCGCGGCTCCATGACGAGCCGGAGCAGCCGATGGCAGACGGGGCAGTGCCGCGTCAGATGGCGGTACCTCGTGGCGGCCGACAGATGGGCCCGCAACAGCGCCCTCGTCTCGTGCCTTGCCGCAGTCCTCATCGCACGCACCTCCCCGGCCCCCATGCTTTCTCTGTGAGTACCGGGGGCCCGTGCCGCCGTCAAGACGGCCGGAGGGGCCCGAAGGCCGTACGGGCGCTGTGAGCACAGCAAAACGGCCCGCATCCACTGGGGATACGGGCCGTAAATAGTGCGGTCCTGACGGGATTTGAACCCGCGGCCTCCACCTTGACAGGGTGGCGAGCACTCCAAGCTGCTCCACAGGACCTTGCGTTTCGCTTTCCGCTTGCGGCGGGCTGCGAAGCAAGACTCTACAGCAGGTCAGGGGGTGCGGTCGAACTCGATGCCGCCGGCCGCCCGCCCGTCAGGGCGCGGCGGCGTCCACGGCCTTCACGATGCGCTTGTCCGAGACCGGATACGCGGTGCCCAGCGCGTGCGCGAAGTAGCTCACCCGCAGCTCCTCGATCATCCAGCGGATCTCCCGGGCGGCGGCCGGCACCGGCCGTCCCTTGGGGAACTGCTCCAGCAGCCAGGCGTATTCGTCCTGCATCTCCTTCACCTTCGCCATCCGGGTGCGGTCCCGTTCGGCGTTGGTGGGCAGCTGCTGCAGCCGGCGGTCGGCGGCCACCAGATAGCGCATCAGGTCCGGCAGCCGCTTGGCGCCGTGCGCCGTCACGAAGCCCGGCCTGATGAGCGCCGCCAGCTGTTCCCTGATGTCCGTCAGCGACGGCAGCAGCGAGGGGAACGTGGTGTCCTTCAGGCGGCGTTCGCACGCCTGCCAGGCGGCCAGCACCTCCTGGACCTGCTGGATGGTCTTCAGCGTGGCGTCGACCAGGTCGGCGCGCACCGCGTCGAACAGCTTCCGGAAGGACTCCTCGTCCCACGCCGGGCCGCCCCGTGCCGCGATCAGGCGGTCGGCGGCGGCCGTCACACAGTCCTCGAAGAGGGCCGGGATGGAGCCGTGCGGATTGCGGGACAGCGCGAGCTTCTGCTGGTTGCTCAGCTTGTCCTGGGCGAACTTGGCGGGGTTGGCGGGGACGTTGAGCAGGATGAGGCGGCGGGTGCCCGCCCACATCGCCTGCAGCTGCTCGGCCTCGGTGTCGAAGAGCCGTACGGCGACGCTGCTGCCCTCGTCCACCAGCGCCGGGTAGGCCTTCAGCGGCTGGCCCCCGCGCCGGGTCTCGAAGGTGCGCGGCAGCGCGCCGATCGTCCAGGACGTGAGCCCCGTGCGCTGCTCCGGGCCGGCCGGCGCCGCGCCCTCGCCCGTGCGGTCCTTGGCGGGGCGTTCGGCGGCCTGCTCGAAGGCCTTGGAGATGGCGGCCCGGGTCTTCGGCTTCAGCTGGAGCCGCAGCGCCTCCAGGTCCTTGTCCTCGGCGAGCTTGCGGCGCCGTTCGTCGACCACCCGGAAGGTGACCTTCAGATGGTCGGGGATCTTGGCGGTGTCGAAGTCCGCGGCCTGCACCGGCACGCCCACCATCCGCTGCAGCCCGGCGGCCAGCGAGGTGGTGAGGGCGCCCTGCAGGGGCACCGTGGAGTCCAGGAAGCGGGCCGCGAAGTTCGGTGCCGGCACGTAGTTGCGCCGGATCGGCTTGGGCAGCGACCGGATCAGCTCCGTCACCAGCTGCTCGCGCAGCCCCGGGATCTGCCAGTCGAAGCCCTCGGAGGCGACCTGGTTGAGCACCTGGAGGGGGATGTGGACGGTGACACCGTCCGCGTCCGCGCCGGGCTCGAACTGGTACGTGACCTTGAACTTCAGCTTTCCCTGGCGCCAGGAATCCGGATAGTCGTCCTTGGTGACGGCCTCGGCGGATTCATTGATCAGCATCGAGTGCTCGAAGTTGAGCAGCTCCGGTTCGTCCTGCCGCTTCTGCTTCCACCACGCGTCGAAATGCGCGCCGGAGACGATATCCGCCGGAATGCGCTGGTCGTAGAAATCGAAGAGCGTCTCGTCGTCCACGAGGATGTCGCGGCGCCTGGCGCGGTGCTCCAACTCCTCGACCTCGCCGAGCAGTTTGCGGTTGTCATGGAAGAACTGGTGGTGGGTACGCCAATCGCCCTCCACCAGGGCGTTGCGGATGAACAGATCGCGCGAGGTCTCCGGGTCGATCCGTCCGTAGGTGATCTTGCGCTGTGCGACGAGCGGCACGCCGTAGAGCGTGACCCGCTCGTACGCCATCACCGCGGCCATCTTCTGTTCCCAGTGCGGCTCGCTGTAGGTGCGCTTGACCAGGTGCTGGGCGAGCGGCTCGACCCATTCGGGCTCGATCTTGGCGTTCACCCGGGCCCACAGCCGGGACGTCTCGACGAGCTCCGCGGACACCACCCAGCGCGGTGGTTTCTTGAAGAGCGCGGAGCCGGGGAACACCGCGAACTTGGCGTTGCGGGCGCCCAGATATTCGTTCTTGGCGTCCGTGTCCTTCAGTCCGATATGCGAAAGCAAACCGGAGAGCAGCGCGGTGTGGATATGGTCCGGTGCGGCATCCTCCTCGCTGAGGTGAATGCCCATGGACTTGGCGACCGTACGCAGCTGCGAGTAGATGTCCTGCCACTCGCGTATCCGCAGATAGTTCAGGAACTCGGTCCGGCACATCCGGCGGAAAGCCGACGAGGACAGCGCCTTCTGCTGCTCGCGGACATAACGCCACAGATTGAGGAACGCCAGGAAGTCGGACGTCTCGTCCTTGAAACGGGCGTGCTGTTGATCGGCCTGCTGCTGCTTGTCCGAGGGCCGCTCGCGGGGGTCCTGGATGGACAGCGCCGCCGCGATGACCATGACCTCGCGGACGCAGCCGTTACGGTCCGCCTCCAGCACCATCCGGGCCAGCCGCGGGTCCACCGGCAGCTGGGAGAGCTTGCGGCCGAGCGGCGTGAGCCGCTTCTTCGGATCCTTCTGCTTCGCATCGAGCGCACCCAGCTCGCTCAGCAGATCGATGCCGTCCTTGATGTTGCGGCGGTCCGGCGGATCGATGAACGGGAACTTCTCGATGTCGCCCAGGCCGGCCGCGGTCATCTGCAGAATGACGGAGGCCAGATTCGTACGGAGAATCTCCGCGTCGGTGAATTCCGGCCGGGTGAGGAAATCGTCCTCGGAATAGAGCCGGATGCAGATGCCGTCGCTCGTCCGGCCGCAGCGGCCCTTGCGCTGATTGGCGCTGGCCTGCGAGACCGGTTCGATGGGCAGCCGCTGCACCTTGGTGCGGAAGCTGTAGCGGGAGATACGGGCCATGCCCGGGTCGATGACGTACCGGATGCCCGGGACGGTCAGCGAGGTCTCGGCGACGTTCGTGGCCAGCACGATCCGTCTGCCCGTATGCCGCTGGAAGACGCGGTGCTGCTCGGCGTGCGACAGCCGGGCGTAGAGCGGCAGCACCTCCGTCGACCGGAGGTTCTTCTTTATCAGCGCGTCGGCGGTGTCGCGGATCTCCCGCTCGCCGGAGAGGAAGACCAGGATGTCGCCCGGTCCCTCGGCCTGCAGCTCGTCCACGGCGTCGCAGATCGCGGTGATCTGGTCGCGGTCGGCGTCCTTGAAATCAGCCGCAGTCTGGCCGTCCTCCTCCAGCAGCGGGCGATACCGCACCTCCACCGGATACGTACGCCCCGAGACCTCGACGATCGGCGCCTCCCCGAAATGCCGGGAGAACCGCTGGGGATCGATGGTCGCGGAGGTGATGACCACCTTGAGATCCGGGCGCTTGGGCAGCAGCTGCGCCAGATAGCCCAGGATGAAGTCGATATTGAGGCTGCGCTCGTGTGCCTCGTCGATGATGATCGTGTCGTACTGGCGCAGCTCGCGGTCCGTCTGGATCTCCGCGAGCAGAATGCCGTCCGTCATCAGCTTCACGAGCGTGTCGCCGCCGACCTGGTCCGTGAACCGGACCTTCCAGCCGACCGCCTCGCCCAGCGGCGTCCGCAGCTCCTCGGCCACCCGCTCGGCGACCGTACGGGCCGCGATCCGGCGCGGCTGGGTGTGCCCGATCAGGCCGCGGACACCCCGCCCCAGCTCCATACAGATCTTCGGGATCTGCGTCGTCTTGCCGGAGCCGGTCTCGCCCGCGACGATCACGACCTGGTGGTCGCGTATCGCGGCGAAGATCTCGTCTCTCTTCTGGCTGACCGGCAGCTCTTCCGGATACGTGATCTCCGGCACGGCGGCGCGCCGCTGGGCGACCCGCAGCTCCGCTTCGTCGATGCCGTCGGAGATCTCGGCGAGCACGGCCGCGCGGGCCTCGGGCTTACGGATCCGGCGTGCGCCGTCGAGACGGCGCCCCAGCCGCTGCTGGTCGCGCAGCATCAACTCGGGAAGTCGCTCCGACAGAGCGGGCAGGGTGGGCCCGGTGTCGTCGGGCAGGGCGGAGGCAGGCTGACTGGACATACGACCCCCAGGATCTCACCTCGCCGAATCGAGTGGCGAACCATTTGCGGACGGGCGCCCCGGCACTGTGCGCAGGTGGGTGATCTGCACGGGTATGCCGGGGAATAGTCCTTTAGCGTGTTTCCCATGTCCGATCAGCGTGGCGATTCCGCGCCGCACGGCGCCCACGGACGGCCGCTGACCGCCAGGGAGAAATGGACGGCGGCCAAGAAATCACCGTTCTTTCCCGCGATGGTCCTCGTCTTCATCCTCGCCGCGGCCGCCGGCCTCTTCGCCGGCTCCTACACCTACGCCATGGCCAATCCGACGCCCCGGCGCATCCCGACGGCCGTGGTCGGCCTGCGCGACGTCCCCAAGGGGCGGGCGTTCGCCGCGGGCATGGAGAAGGCGCTGCACGGCACGCTGCGGCTGACCGAGTACGGCACCTACGCCGGGGCCGCCAGGGCCGTCGAGGAACAGCGGGAGTTCGCCGTGCTGCGGTCCCGCGGGCAGGTGGTGGAGCTGGATGTGGCGGGCGCCACGGGCGCGTCGGTGGCGCAGCTGCTGGCCGAGACGGGCGCCCGGGTCGCCGAGGCGGCGGGCGTGGACGTCCGCATCCGGGACATCAAGCCGCTCCAGAGGGGCGACCCCCGCGGTCTCGCCCTCTTCTACATCTCACTGGCCGCCGTGGTCATCGGCTTCGTCGGCGCCATCCAGCTCAGCGTGCACGCCCGCGCCCTCAACCCGGCCGAACGGATCGCCTTCACCGTCCTCTACGCGCTGCTCGGCGGCTTCGCCATCGTCGCGGTGGTCGACTGGTGGCTGGGCGCGGTGCACCTGCCGTTCCTGCAGTCCTGGGGGATCCTCGCGCTGACGATGTTCGCGTCCGGCATGGTCTTCTCGATGTTCAACACCCTGATGGGCCGCTGGGCGATGATCCCCACCTGGGGCCTGATGGTCCTGCTGGGCAACCCGTCCTCGGGCGGCGCGGTCTCCTGGCCGTTGCTCCCGTCCGCCCTCGGCCACATCGGCCGCTGGCTGCCGCCCGGCGCCTCGGTCAACGCCCAGCACACCGCCGTCTACTTCGGCGGCTACCAGCACCTCTTCCCGTATCTGGTGCTGGCCGGCTGGGCGGTGCTGTCCTGCACCGTCTTCTGGGCGTGGCGGCACCGCCATCCGGGTGGGCGGGAGGCGGCGGACGTCTGACGTTGCCGCCCGCGCCAATGAAGTGGCCCGCTCTCGAACGGGTAGGCGACGATGGGCCGCATGACCAACGGATTACAACGTATAGCGGGCCTCGCCATGATGGCCGCGGGGATCGCGCTCGTCGCCTGGATGTTCTTCGGCGCACCGTTCCTGGGGGTATGGCTGGCGAAGGGGGCGGCGCACCTGGTGGCATTGGGGGCGGTCGTCGCCGGTGGCCAGTTGGCCTTCCGGCAGCCCAAGGGAAAGGGAGGGGCCGGCGGGTAATTGGCCCCGAGCAGATACGACGAAGGCCCCGGTTCCAGGAACCGGGGCCTTCGTTCAAAGGGTGTGGCTGGGGCCGGGGTCGAACCGGCGACCTATCGCTTTTCAGGCGATCGCTCGTACCAACTGAGCTACCCAGCCGCAGCGGTCCTGACGGGATTTGAACCCGCGGCCTCCACCTTGACAGGGTGGCGAGCACTCCAAACTGCTCCACAGGACCTTGCATTGTGCGAAAGCAACCTGAGCCATTCTCGCACACGGTAAAACGTGCCCCCAACGGGATTCGAACCCGTGCTACCGCCTTGAAAGGGCGGCGTCCTGGGCCACTAGACGATGAGGGCTGGTGGCCACCTTGGCGTCGTTACCGGCGCCGTCGGGGACGTGAGAAGCATATGGGATGGGAGGACCGTTCGCCAAAACGGTTTACCGGGGGCGGTTACCGGGGCTGAGGGAAGGGCTCCTGGTCGAGCGCCCGGAGGGGCCGGACGAGGGGCTCGGGGAGACGGTGGCGCCGGGCTGGTTCTCCCGGGGGAGATGGCGGCTGACCTCGGCGCGGGACAGGCCCAGGCCGCCGAGGGTGATCTCGTCCCAGGCCTGCAGCCGCTTGGTCGTACGGTCCAGATAGAGCACCGATGCCTGGACCGGCGCGGGCTTTTTGTTCTGTACGGCGCGCAGCCCGCCGCCGCCCGTCGAGCCCTCGACCATCAGCCGGGTGCCCTGGGGGAGCGTGGTGTTCTCGCGGTGGTGGATGTGCCCGGCCAGGGCCAGCGGGGCCAGGCCGTCGGCCTCGGTGGCGGCGGCGGGGTTGTGGGCCAGCGCGATGTCGACGGGCGTGCCGGCCAGCCGCTGGGTGCGCAGCGAGTCGGCGAGCCGGCCGCCGGCCGTGCGCTCCGCGGGGTCTCCGGCCGCCACCACGGAGCGGTCCGGCGTGAACTGCGGATCGCCGACGCCCGCGATCCGCACCCCCGCCACCTGGGTGACCTTGCCGTGGTCGAGGACGGTGACGTGCTTGCGGCCGGTCAGGTACTTCTGCGTGGTGCGCGAGTCGTGGTTGCCGCGCACCCAGACGTACGGGGCGCCGAGGGTGGAAACCGGGTCGAGGAAGTGGTTCTCGGCGGCCGAGCCGTGGTCCATGGTGTCGCCCGTATCGATGATCACGTTGATCCGGTACTGCTTCACCAGGGAGGCGATGATCCGCCAGCTGCCGGGGTTGAGGTGGATGTCGGAGACGTGCAGGACACGGATGGTGGTGGGGTCCGGCTGGTACGCCGGGAGCGTCGAGGTGGCGTCGTAGAGCTTGGTGACGTTGGTGACCAGGCGGGCCAACTCCTTTTGGTAGACGTTGAATTCGCTGACGATGTTGCGGGCGTTGCCGACCACGGACGGGGCCGAGGAGAGCAGCCCGGAGAACTTCGGCTCCAGGACGGACTTGGGGTTCCAGGTGGCGTACGCGGCGGTCGCCGAGGCGGCGAGCAGGGCGAGGCCGAGGCCGCCGGCGGCCAGGGCGCGGCGCGGGCGGCGGTGGACGGCCAGGCTCAGGGCGGCGGCGCCGCAGGCCACGGCGGTGCCGGAGTGGAAGGCCAGTCCTATGGCGCCGCGGGTGACATCGCGGGTGACCTCGGCCTGCAGGCCGGAGAACCGTTCGGGGTGGTCGACCAGAGCCTGGGAACGGACCGGATCCAGCCGGTCGACGGCGACATCGAGCCGTAGTGGCGCGTAGTGGCTGTTCAGTTCCAGGTCGCCCAGCGGCGCCACATCGATCCGGGTGCCGCCGGTCAGGGAAGGGCGGAGCGCCATGCTGGTGTCCATCGGGCCCACGGGGGCGTGGGCGGTGCCGAGGACGAGCAGTCCCAGCCAGGCGCCGAGGACGGCGACGGCTATCAGGCCAAGGGCGCGGCCGTATGGGTGCGGCGGCCGGGCGACGTCGGCCATCAGGGCCGTACGCGGGGTGTCGGTGGTCGGTGTCCGGGAGCGCGCCGAGCGGTCCATTGGCCCCGTATGCCCCGAAGTGGTGGTCGTTAAGCGGGGAGTGACGGCTCCGGTGAAGGCGTGGGGCGGGCCGCGCCGGGAGTGCGTCCGCGGGACGCACGAGGGCGGAGGTACGGGGGAGAATGGTGGTGTGCTGGAAATGACGCGCGAGGAGTTCGAGGAACTGGTCGCCGAGGCGCTGGACCGGATCCCGCCGGAACTGACCCGGCTGATGGACAACGTGGCGGTCTTCGTCGAGGACGAGCCCCCGGCCGGCGACCCCGAGCTGCTCGGGCTCTACGAGGGGACGCCGCTGACCGATCGCGGTGAGTGGTACGCGGGCGTGCTGCCGGACCGGATCACGATCTACCGGATGCCGACGCTGCGGATATGCGCCTCGCACGAGGACGTGGTCGCGGAGACCGAAGTGACGGTCGTTCATGAGATCGCACACCACTTCGGTATCGACGACGAGCGGCTGCACGCGCTGGGCTACGGCTGACCGGATCAGGCGCGTGCCGTGCGTGTCCTCAGGCGGGCGGCGGGAGTTGGGCAGGGCATCCGTACCGCCGTCCCTGCGCTCCGGATCCGGAGGTCCCGCCCTTGCACCCGATCGCGTCTGGTCAATCGATTCCCCCGTTCCCCACCTCTTCGGACGATGCGTCCCCGTCGTCCGCCCCGGTGAGGTCCCCGTCGTCGCCGTCCCCCGCCGCCCGTCCGCTCTCGCGCGTCACCGCCGCCGCGGTGACCGTCTCGGCGCTGGCCGCGTCGCTGGCCGGCTGCATAAGCGTCAGCGATCCGGAGCCGCCGAAACCGCCCGGTAACGCCGCGCGGCACGGTGACGGCAAGGACGCCGCCCCGCACCCCGGTGGGCTGACGGCCGACGGGCGCGGCACCGGGCCGCGGCCGCCGGGGCACGGCGGTAGGCACCGGCCCGCGGACGGCAGCGCGGGCGACGCGGAACCGTCGGAGGGAGCGACGCCGACGGCGCCCGAGCGGAGCGCGCCGCCGCAGCCGGCGGAGCCGTCCGGCCCGGTGCCCAGCGAGGGGAAGGGCCACGGCGGGCACGGCCGCCCGCCCGGAGGCGGGCCCGCCGATCCGCCTCCGGCGCAGTCCGACCCGCCGTCCGCCCCGCCGGCCTCGCCGACCCCCACCACCCCCACCGCGGAGCCGACCCAGCCGCCGAGCGGTCCCCCGCAGCCCAGCTCGCAGGCCTCGGGTCAGTCGCCGTCCGCCTCGATGTCGGAATCCGAGTCCCGGCCGATGTCTTCGCAGGTCGAGCCGGGTGACTGGCCGGATGTGTGAGGCGTGAGGAAGGGGCGCGTACGGTGGTGGAGCCCGGTTGGCGAGACGGTCATTTGCCTTCAGGGGGGCAGGGTGCGTATGGTGGTAGATCGTTTGATCCCATTTGCCCGGCGCCAGAACAGAAGCGCGCCGCGTGGCGCGTTCTCTCCCTTGCCGTGGCTGACCGCATAGAGGCGGTCGTGTGAAACACACGGAGTTTGGGCGCGTGCCGAGACTCCGGAAGGTTTCGCATTTCGCATGTCAATTTCCACTGAGCAGTCCGTCATGCCCGCAGACGACGAGCAGACGGTTTCCGAGGTGACCGAGTCCGCCGAGCTGACCGACACCGTCGAGTCCGCCGAGCTGACCGACACCGTCGAGTCCGCCGAGCTGACCGACACCGTCGAGTCCGCCGAGCTGACCGACACCGTCGAGTCCGCTGAGCCGACCGACACCGTCGAGTCCGACGAGCCGACCATCACCTTCGCCGATCTCGGACTGCCCGAGGGCGTCGTCCGCAAGCTGGCGCAGAACGGCGTCACCACCCCCTTCCCGATCCAGGCCGCGACCATCCCGGACGCGCTGGCCGGCAAGGACATCCTCGGCCGCGGTCGCACCGGCTCCGGCAAGACCCTCTCCTTCGGTCTGCCGACCCTGGCCCAGCTGGCCGGCGGTCACACCGACAAGAAGAAGCCGCGCGCCGTCATCCTCACCCCGACCCGTGAGCTGGCGATGCAGGTCGCCGACGCGCTTCAGCCCTACGGCGACGTCCTCGGCCTGAAGATGAAGGTCGTCTGCGGCGGTACGTCCATGGGCAACCAGATCTACGCGCTGGAGCGCGGCGTCGACGTCCTCGTCGCCACCCCGGGCCGGCTGCGCGACATCATCAACCGTGGCGCCTGCTCCCTCGAGGCCGTCCAGGTGGCCGTCCTCGACGAGGCCGACCAGATGTCCGACCTGGGCTTCCTGCCCGAGGTCACCGAGCTGCTCGACCAGGTGCCCCAGGGCGGTCAGCGGATGCTGTTCTCGGCCACGATGGAGAACGAGATCGGCACGCTGGTCAAGCGGTACCTGACCAACCCGGTCAGCCACGAGGTCGACAGCGCCCAGGGCAACGTCACCACCATGACCCACCACGTCCTGGTCGTGAAGCCCAAGGACAAGGCGCCGGTCACCGCCGCCATCGCCGCCCGTAAGGGCCGCACCATCATCTTCGTCCGCACCCAGCTGGGCGCCGACCGCATCGCCGAGCAGCTCGTCGACGCCGGTGTGAAGGCGGACGCGCTGCACGGCGGTATGACCCAGGGCGCGCGTACCCGCGTCCTCGCCGACTTCAAGGACGGCTACGTCAACGCGCTGGTCGCCACCGACGTCGCCGCCCGCGGTATCCACGTCGACGGCATCGACCTGGTCCTGAACGTCGACCCGGCCGGTGACCACAAGGACTACCTGCACCGCTCCGGCCGTACGGCCCGCGCGGGCCAGTCCGGCACCGTCGTCTCCCTCTCCCTGCCGCACCAGCGCCGGCAGATCTTCCGCCTGATGGAGGACGCGGGCGTGGACGCCTCGCGCCACATCGTCGGCGGCGCCGGTGCGTTCGATGACGACGTCGCCCAAATCACCGGTGCGCGGTCGCTCACCGAGGTCCAGGCCGACGGGGCCAACAACTCCGCCAAGCAGGCCGAGCGCGAGGTGGCCGAGCTCACCCGTGAGCTGGAGCGCCTCCAGCGCCGCGCCACCGAGCTGCGCGAGGAGGCCGACCGGCTGACCGCCCGCGCCGCCCGCGAGCGTGGCGAGGACCCGGCCGAGGCGCTCGCCGCCGCTGCCGCGACCGCCGAGGCGGCCGAGACGGCCGAGACGGCCGAGGCCGCCGCCGTGCCGGCTCAGGCGACGTCGGACGAGGCGCCGCGCCGCTCGTACGAGCGCCGTGACGACCGGGGCAGCTTCGAGCGCCGCGACCGTCGTGACGACCGCTCGGGTGGTGGCTTCAACCGTGACCGTCGCGATGACCGTTCCGGTGGTGGCTTCAACCGTGACCGTCGCGATGACCGTTCCGGTGGTGGCTTCAACCGCGACCGTCGTGACGACCGCTCGGGTGGTGGCTTCAACCGTGACCGTCGCGATGACCGTTCCGGTGGTGGCTTCAACCGTGACCGTCGCGATGTCCG
>NZ_JBVHTY010000005.1:488385-516541 GCF_055565615.1 Streptomyces sp. NPDC028368
TGGCTTCAACCGTGACCGTCGCGATGACCGTTCCGGTGGTGGCTTCAACCGTGACCGTCGCGATGACCGTTCCGGTGGTGGCTTCAACCGCGACCGTGGTGATGACCGTTCCGGTGGTGGCTTCAACCGCGACCGTGGTGACCGCCCGAGCCGCCCGTTCAACCGCGATGACCGCTCCGCCGGCCGTCCGTCCGGTGGCTACCGCTCCGGTGGCGGCGACCGCCCGTTCAACCGTGACGACCGCTCCGCGGGCCGTCCGTCCGGTGGCTACCGCTCCGGTGGCGGCGACCGCCCGTTCAACCGCGATGACCGCTCCGGTGGCGGCGACCGTCCGTACGGCCGTCGGGACGAGCACCGTGGCTCTGGCACCGCGACCGGCTCCTTCGGCCGCCGCGAGGACAAGCCGCGCTGGAAGCGCAACGGCTGACCGCTGATCCGCTGATCCGCCGCAGGGCCCGTACGACACGCAAGTGCCGTACGGGCCCTGCGCGTTGTGCGGTGGCGGCGGCGGTGTCGTACGGGGGTGCCGAGGGGATCGCCGGAGGCATGACACGCCGGTTTCGGGGCGTCCCGGCGAGGGGCACCGGCTCGCCGCCGGTTCCTCGGGCGCCTCGTCGAGGGGCCCAATGGGTAATGCCTTCGGGATGCGCCGCGTGCTCGGGCTATGCTGCTCGGTGCGGGCCATTAGCTCAATTGGCAGAGCAGTGGACTTTTAATCCATTGGTTCAGGGTTCGAGCCCCTGATGGCCCACCAGTTCTGACGCCCTGTAGGGCTCTGACCAGTGAAGGGGCCCCGGTACGCGAGAGCGGCCGGGGCCTTTCGCATGGGTGGCCAACCGGTCGGCCGGCGTGGCGACGTGTCCGGCCGCGGCCCGTACGGCCCATCCGCCCGCCCGTGACCCGTACGAGAGCCGTCCGCCCCCGCCGTGACCCGTACGGCCCATGACGATTCGCCGACCGGCCCCGTACCGGAAACCCTTGGGGAATCGGAGGCCTTGGCAGCGGCGAAAGCCTTGGCGGTGGAAGAGGCCGGGAAGAGGCCGGTGCGGATGCTTCGAGGCGGTGGGAACGGCACGGGCGAGCGGGAGCGGAAGGCACGCCGCGCCCGCTTGTCCCCGTTCGGCCGCCGCCTGGCCCGCTGGCTCCCCGCCATCCTGATAGTCGGCGGCCTCGCCTTCGACATGGGCACGCCGCCCCAGTACACCGCCGCGCCGTTCTTCTCCGCCGCTCCCCTGGTGGCGGCGCCCCTCTACTCCCTGACCGCCACGGCCCTGACGGTCGCCGCCGCGGTCGTGGGCGAGTACGTGGTCGTCACGTACCACAGCACAAAGGACAACACCGAGTCGGTCACCGAGGCCCTGACCGTCCTGGTGGTCGCCTTCCTGGCCCTCGGCATCAACCGGGTCGTACGGCGGAGCGACGCCCGCCTCGCCTCCGTACGCGACGTCTCCGAGGCCGCCCAGCGCGCCCTGCTGCCCACGCCGCCCGACCGCATCGGCGGACTCGCGATCGCCGCACGCTATGTGGCCGCGCAGGCCAACGCCCGGATCGGCGGCGATCTCTATGCGGTGCAGGACACCCCGCACGGCGTACGGCTGATCGTCGGCGATGTACGGGGCAAGGGGCTGGAGGCGGTGGAGGCCGCGGTGATCGTCATCGGCGCCTTCCGGGAGGCGGCCGAACAGGAGGCCACCTTGGAGGCGGTGGCGGGCCGGCTGGAGAGGGCGCTGCAACGGGAGGGCGGGCGGCGCGAGGGGCTGGACCAGTTCGAGGGGTTCACCACGGCCGTCCTGGCGGAGATCCCGTCCGGCACGCACTCCGTCCTGCGCATCCTCAACCGCGGTCACCCCGCCCCGCTGCTGCTCACCCCCGACGGCGGGCTGTGCGAACTGAACCCCGCCTCTGCCGCGCTGCCACTGGGGATGAGCGAGATCGCGGGGTGGCCGGACCGGGTGGACGAGACGTTCTTCCCGGCCGGATCGCTGCTGCTGCTGTTCACGGACGGGGTGACCGAGGCCAGGGACCGGGCCGGCTGCTTCTACGACGCGCCGGCCCGGCTGCGCGGCCACCACTTCCCCGGGCCGGACGCCCTCCTGGACGTACTGGCCCAGGACGTGGCCCGGCACACGGGCGGGCCGCAGGCGGATGACATGGCGCTGCTGGCGGTGCAGCGGCCGCTGGGGGAGTAGCGGCTGTCGGTTGAGCGGCTCAGCGGGCGGGTGTGTTCTCCGGAAGCCAGTGGAGGCTCTCGCCGTGCGGGCCGGTGAGGGCGACCGGGCGTCCGTCGAGCGCGAGGGTCAGCAGGTGGGCGTCCTCGGGGCGCAGGGTCTGGTGGGCCGGGGCGGTCATCCAGGGGAGGGCGGTGTGGTGCTCGTGGGAGATCCAGTGGCCGGGGCCGCCGCGTTCGGCGAGCAGCGACCGTACGAGAGGGGCGAACTGCGCACGGCGGGCGGGCGGGAGGGAGGGCAGTACGGCCGCGTGGAAGATGACCAGCGTCGCCTCGGGCGGGGCCTCGGCGGCCAGCGCCGGCAGCTCGTCGAGCGGATCGCCGCGGACGATCCGGGGGCGGGGCGCGGGGCGGACCGCCTCGACGGCCGCCGCGAGCCCGTCGGCACGGTCCTGACCGCCGGCGCCGCGGTCCCCGTCTCCGGGCCAGCACAGGGCCTGGAGCCAGCGGAGGTCATCGCGTTCGGCGACGGGGTCGAGCGGGTCGAGGTCGATGCCGGCGCGCCAGACGATGTCGGGGAGGCCGGTGGGGGCCTCTGGCACGGGGTGGGGTCCGGAGGCGGTCGTACGGCACCGGAACGTCACGGGGCTCCCGGGGGCCCCGAACTCCGCGCCGAGGGCCGCTCCCGGGGGCGTGCCGAGGCCCGCGTCCGGGGTGGCGTCCGGGGTGGCGCCGAGGTCTCCGTCAGCACGCGCGTACCGGTACTCGTACCGATATCGATACCGGTCGGGATGCAGGCACAAGCCCGCCGACGCCCCGACCTCCAGCAGCGCGAGCGGCTGCGGCAGGCGGGTGAGCAGCGGCAGCAGGGTGGCGCAGCGGGCCGGTTCGCTCGTCCGGTCGGTGCGCCGCATGATGACCGTACGGACCTCGTCCCAGTGCCGGATCGTCCACTCGCGCCAGCGTCCGTACGCCGCCTCGTCGCGCGGTCCCTGCTCGGCGTGCGGGCCGTCGAGATAGCGGACGGCGGCCAGGAGGAGGGTCGGCTCCTGTTTGTTCCCGGCCGGCAGCGACCCCGACAGCAGGTCGCAGAACTCCGCGTCGTGGCTGATCCGGGCGGTCAACTCCGCGTGCGCGTCGGACCGTCCCCGCGCCTGCTGCCAGGAGAACTCGCGGTACCGATCCGCCACTGTCTGCGCGCTGTTGACGACGTTGACCACGTTGACGACCATGATCCGACGTTACTGCTCTCACGCTCCGTAATGAGCAGGCACCCCTCCGCATAACAACTGACGCACAATCAGCATGGAATCGTTTGGCGAGGGGCGGTCAGGTCGCCCGGTTTGCGCCCCTGGTGGGTGAAAAAGTCCACGCCAAAGCTCGTGCGCAGGGGATACGGATTCGCGGGAGGGCTTGGAAAACCGCCGCGATCTCTATTACTGTCCGATAACGGAGCACGGTTGTCCCAGCCGTCGCAAGAGACGGCACCGCGCGCCGCCGCCGAATCCCGCAAGCGCACGCCATGCACGTCCCGCACGTCACGCATGTCGGCACGTCAGCACATCAGCAGGCCACGCATGTCTTGAGGGCACGCAGCAGCATCCGTACGGAACGGGCGAATCCGCACCGGTCGGCACGAGCTGCGCGACCTGCACGATCTTGCACGACCTGTGCGACCTGCACGCACACCCTGCATGACCTGCATGAACTGCACGACCTGCATGAACTGCACCGAGGGAACCGGGGAACCACCACCTTGGGGTGAATCGGACGCCTTCCACCAGAGGCGCCCGTAGGAGACCTTCCTGCTCCGAACCCGTCAGCTAACCCGGTAGGCGCGAAGGAAGGAAAGGAGTGCGCCCCCGTGGCGTCCAACAGGCCTGCCCCCGAGGTTTCGTCCGCCGACCCCGATGACCGGGGACCGTTCGATGACCGAGGCCGTTTCGACGGACCCGGCGTCGTCTACCAGGGCGGGGTGCGCGACCGCGAACGTGACGGCGTACGCGACGGCGACGGACCGTGGGAAGAGTGGAACCCCACCGAGGAGTCCGTCCGGTCCGTCCGAGGCAAGCACCGGGTGGCCAAGCAGCGCAGCGGCGGACTCGCGCGCAGCGGTACGGTCCTGGGCGTCGGCGTCATCGCGGCGGTCGGCGCGGGCGGCATGGCCACCGCGGAGGACCGGCCGCCGGTCCCGATATCGATGCCGGACATCGGCGGTATGGCCGACGACATCGCCGACAAGCTGCCGGACGTCCATTCCCTCCCCGGCGTAGGCGACCTCATATCCGACTCCGGCTCCGACTCCGCTTCGGACGCCGACGGCTCGTCCGCGTCCCCCTCGTCGGCCTCCGCCCCCTCTTCTTCCTCCCCCTCTTCCTCGTCCGGCTCCGGTCCCCTCTCCCAGGCAGGCCTCACCCGGCACGAGGCCGCCCAGGGCGGTGGCGCGGGCGAGGCGCTGCGCAACCGCATCCTTCAGCAGGCGGACGCCCAGCAGGGCGCCGCCGAGCAGGAGGCGCGCGACGCCGCCGAATCGGCCGCCATCGATCGGGCCGCGAAGGACGCCACCACACACCAGCAGGCGGCAGAACAGGCCCAGGCGGCCAAGAAGGCGGCGGAAGTGGAGGCCCAGCGCAAGGCGGAAGAGGCGGCCCGCAGGAAGGCGGAGGCCGAGCGCCTCGCCGAGCTGGCCAAGAGCTTCATCACCCCGGTGGCCTCGTACACCCTCACCGCAGGCTTCGGCCAGGCCGGCGACCTCTGGGCCGCGGACCACACCGGCCAGGACTTCGCGGCGCCGACCGGCACTCCCGTCAAGGCGGTTCACTCCGGAACCATCACCCAGGCGGGCTGGGCCGGCTCGTACGGCTACCGCATCGTCCTCACCCTCGACGACGGCACCGAACTCTGGTTCTGCCACCTGTCCTCCATGGTGAAGACCTCCGGCAAGGTCAGTACCGGCGATGTCATCGCCCGCGTGGGCGCCACCGGCAACGTCACCGGCCCGCACCTCCACCTGGAGGTCCGTCCGGGGGCCGGCGACCCGATCGACCCGATGCCGTGGCTGCGCGATCACGGGGTCGGCGTCTGACGGCACGGCCTACGCGAGTGGGGGGCGGGGAATAAGTCCCCGCCCCCCAACGCTGCAACAACGCATGACCGCGACACTCAAAACACTTGGCTCGCTCTCCGTCTTCCCCCTCTCCCTCGGGGGCAACGTCTTCGGCTGGACGGCCGACGAAGCCGAGTCCTTCGCCGTGCTCGACGCGTACGTGGCCGGCGGCGGCAACTTCATCGACACCGCTGACGTCTACTCGGCCTGGGTCCCGGGCAACAAGGGCGGCGAATCCGAGACCGTCATCGGCAACTGGCTGGCGTCCCGCGGCAATCGCTCCGACATCGTCATCGCCACCAAGGTCGGTGCCCACCCCGACTACAAGGGCCTCTCCGCCGCCACCATCAAGTCCGCGGTCGACGAGTCCCTGGCGCGCCTGCGTACCGACTACATCGACCTCTACTACACGCACTACGACGACGAGTCCGTCGAGGTCGCGGAGTTCCTCACCGCCCTCAATGACCTCGTCCAGGCCGGCAAGGTCCGCGAGATCGCCGCTTCCAACATCTCCGCGCGGCGCCTGGAGGAATCCCTGGCCTTCTCCGCCCGCGAGGGCCTGGCCCGGTACGTGGCGCTCCAGCCCCACTACAACCTGGTCTCCCGCGACACCTACGAGGGCGAACTGGCCGACGTGGCCGCCCGCCACGGCGTGGCCGCGGTCCCGTACTACGCCCTCGCCTCCGGCTTCCTGACCGGCAAGTACCGCCCGGGTGCGACCGTCGACAGCGCCCGCTCCGAAGGCGCCGCCAAGCACGTGTCCACCGACCGGGGCCGCCGCGTGCTCCAGGCCCTCGACACCGTTGCCGCCGCCCACGACGCCGAGGTCGCCACCGTGGCCCTGGCCTGGCTTGCCGCCCGGCCCACGGTCGCCGCCCCCATCGCCAGCGCCCGCACGGTCGCCCAGCTCCCGGCCCTGCTGGCGGTCGCCGACCTGACGCTCACGGAGGCCGAACTGGCCCTCCTCACGGAGGCTTCGGCCTGACCGCAGGGGCGCACAGACGGGTGCGGGCCGGGGACATTTCCCGGCCCGCACCCGTAAAACACCCCTGCGACCTGGCGCTTACGCCCGACGGTCCACCGCCACCCACGACGCCACCGCAACCGCACCCGCCGCCGCAAACACCGCAGGCCAGGCCCCGATCTTCTTGGCCAACGGATGAGACCCGGCGAACGCCGCCACATAAGCCCCACCAAGCGCCGCAGCCGTAACCCCGCCGGCTTTCCGCTGCCACTCCCGCGCCGCCACGGCCCCGGCCGCCGCCAGCGCGATCCCACCGAGGGGCCGCTTCTTCGTCCAGCGGGCTACGCCGTAGCCACCGACAATCCCACCTGCGGCCACTATCGCCGTAGGAGCTCCGGCCATCAGTACAACCTCCTCATCAAGGGACAACTCCCCCCGACTTTACGTGTGGTCGTCAGCAGACGCGGGCGAGGTGCCGGTTAAGGGAGGTGGTAACCCGCAGGTGTTCAGACGTCGTTGTGACCTGCGTACGTCAAGACATCCGCAGGCAGCGGGTGATCGAGATTCCAGACAATGCCCATGGGCTTGCTGGATTCATGAGATACGTATTCGGCCGGCCCTAGGAGCATCCAGGGTTGAGGGCCGCCGATGTCCGTCGACTTGAATCGGCGAACGAAGAGCAGCACGTGTGAGCCGCACTCCTTGTGTTGTTGGTAACGCAGTCCGGTGGGTGACGTATCCGAGGTCTGATTCTGAGATTCCCAGTGGAACTGCTTTGGGCTTATCGCGTAGTCCTTGTAGCGCGTCTGTGGAGAAAAGTCTTTTTCATCCTTCTCTAGCGTGATCAAGAGTGCGTCCGTATTGATGCTCTCGCACCACCGCACGCCTTCGCGGAAGTGCCCAGGCTTGAAACCGTTCACCGCTGCCTGTCCGAGAGCAGGCAGAATTTCTTCGAGGCTATACGAAGCATGGACCATCATCGGGATAGCGCTGTGGTCTCCAATGAGAGGAACAGGGTAGTGCTCCGTGTGTTCCAGGTTGTACGCGAGTACCTGACGTAGCTCGGCTCTGAACGCAGTGTGGGGACGGAGCGTGGCAAACCCCTGCGCGTAGCTGGCAAAGCCGCCGCCTAGGGGCCACAGCGAGAAGAACAGCATGCGCGCGTACGCCTGATCGATGGGGTCGAGTGTGTCGTACGGCGGCGCGCTGTCGTCGAGCATGCGGGCATAAGCAGCCACTCGCCTCGGGTCGTCGACGTGAAGGAACGCTGAGATGCGCTTGAGGAGTGCCTCCTCTCCCTCTGGTGCGGCTTCGGGCAGCAGCTGCGCGCGCCGCAGAAGCCGCGTCCAGGAGTTATTCGACTTGTAGAGTTCCCGCAGGTCGCGCTGGCTTTCTTCTAGGTAGCGAGCCAGATTGGGTTCGGCGTACGAGGCCACTTCGCGCGCAAGCTGTGTGACCTTGACACCTACTTGGCTCTTAATGTTCTCGAGGATTCTTTCCTTTGACTTGCGATCCAGGGTGATTTGGCACCCGGATGGAAGCTGCGGGAAGTCCAGCCCGACGTGTTTCGCAAGTCGATTACGCGTCAGGTTGGTGAGTGCACGGAACTGCTCTTCAAAACGAAATTCCTTGCGGTGCTGCCCGATGAAGTCCAAGACGGTAAGCGCCGCTTTTTTTGGTGTACGTCGGAGTCCTCGGCCGAGCTGCTGCAGAAAGATGGTGGCGCTGGACGTCGGGCGCAGAAGAAGCAGCGTATCGACGTCAGGAATGTCCAGACCTTCATTGAAGAGGTCTACGGAAAAAATAACCTGCATCGCGCCGTCACGCAGCGCCGCGAGAACGCGTGCCCGCTCTGCTGATGGAGTGGTTCCGTCGAGAGCCGTTGCGTTGAATCCGGCTTGACGGAAGAAGTCGGCCATGAACTGGGCGTGGTCAACCGAAACGCAGAAGCCCAGTGCCTTCATCGTGAGCGGATCGGCCACTCTGTCGTGGACAGCTTTGAGGACCAGCTGCGCGCGGGCGCGGTTCCCGGTGAAGAGCGTATTCAGTTCGACCGTGTCGTAGGCACCACGTTTCCACGTGATCGCCTCGAGGTCGGTGTCGTCGGCGATTCCGAAGTAGTGGAATGGGCTGAGGAGATCGTTCTCTAGCGCTTCCCATAGACGCATCTCGGCAGCGATGCGACCGTCAAAGAACTCATCTTGGACATTGTGCCCGTCCATTCTCTCTGGGGTCGCCGTCAGGCCGAGGAGCTCAGCCGGTTGGAAGTGGTCGATTATGCGTCGGTACGTCTTCGAAACCGCGTGATGGAACTCGTCGATGACGATGACGTCGAAGTGATCGGGGGCAAGCCGGTCGAGGGCGGACTGGCCCAGCGACTGCACGCTGGCGAATACGTGGTTCCAGTGCGAGGGGACTTCTCCGTCGACGTGCAATTCCCCGAAGTCGGTGTCACCCAGTACGTGTTGGTAGGTGCGGAGCGACTGCTTCAAGATCTCCTGGCGGTGCGCGACGAAGAGGAGTTTAGGAGGGCCGTCGGTACTCTGCCGCTTGAGGTTCACGTAGTCGATTGCTGCCATAACGGTTTTGCCCGTACCGGTGGCTGCAACCAGCAAGTTGCTATGGCGATTATGGATCTCACGCTCGATGTGCAGTCGTTCAAGCATGTCTTGCTGGTGAGGATAAGGCTGCAATGCGAGTACCTACAGTCTCGTATGTTCTTACCGCCAGAATTTTTTCCGTCGGCTCGGGTGAGGGCTTCCTTCGGGCGATTCATTTCATGGCCTGGGGCGAGTGTCTTCTCTGGTGGTCTGCCCCGGATGCTGCTGTAGCAGCACACACTGACAGCTCGCGCCAATTGCGTCAGCTCGAGTGGACAAGGATGTGGCTCAAAAGCATCGACATGACTCGATCTCTATCCAATTTTGTTCGTTTCTCGATAGTTTTTGACCATGGGTATACGTGATCTCCTCCTCGACGTGGCCGACAAGTTCGACCTCACACTCGCCACCACGAGTGGGAACCCCGGCCAGGAAGTGCTGAAGGCGGCCGGCGCACGACTTGTGGGGGCCTTGCCATACGGCATGAAAGCGGAGGGGCATGGCGGACAGGGCGGAGCCGCAGCGACGCCGTGGATTCGGGTATTTGATCCAGCCGCCAGGGGTCGTGGCACGGATGGGCTGTACCTGGCATACATCTTTGCGGCGGACCTGAAGTCAGTTGCGCTGACGCTGCAGCAGGGGGTCACCGTGTTCAGCGAAAAGCTGGAGACTAAGGGACAGAGGCTCCGTACCCACTTGGAAGTCAGGGCCCGATCGTTGCTGGCTGAGCTTCATCGTGATCTGGTTGCGGATTGGACCGACCAGCCACAGTTCAAGCATCCCGGTTGGCGGCCACGCGCGTATGAGGCCAGCAGCGTCGCCGCGCGCTGCTACCAGACCGATCACCTGCCGAGCGAGGGCGACCTCTGCGCGGATCTCGGCAACATGACCACGATTCTCAAGGCAGCCCTTGATGTGGAGCCGCAGATCGAGGTCGTGAACGACCCCAACGGGCCGATCGTGGAGTACACCAGCCGTGGTCATGGCGCACACCAGGGGCTGGACGGGTTCCGACCAAAGACCGGCGATGACTACAGGGTGCAGATCGCGGCACGTGAGCAACGGAAGAAGCAAGTTCACGAAGGCCTGATACAGCGTTTTGGGCCATACATCTTGGAACGAGGCTTCACTCCCATCACGGCGCAGATGCACCCGCGCGATCTTGTGCTTCAGGCAGATGGCGCCGAGTGGCTGGTCGAGGCAAAGGCGGTGAAGAAAGGGAACGCCACCCAGGCAGTTCGAGAGGCTGTGGGCCAGCTCCTGGAGTACCGCTACTTCTGGTACACGCGGAAGAACGAGCCCAAGCCGCACCTCTTGGGGCTCTTCTCGGAAGACATAGGCGTCTACGCCCCGTACCTCGAACACCACGGCATCGGGGCCATTTGGTGCACGTCCGTGGGGTGGGTGGGCTCTACCTCAGCGGTCGCGTGGGGAATGGCTGACGGCAGCTAACGGGGCGGGCGTAGGCCGTCAGGAGCTGTACGGCCTTGCCCCGCCCGGATCGTATGGCGGCTGAGGGGGCGGGCCGTGCGGCAGAGGTGGCGGCACGGGCCGGTGTGTCCGGGTCAGGGCCTCGGCCAATGGCGCCTGGGCCCAGGGCTGGTAATGCCAGAGGTGGAGCAGCAGCTGGTGCTCCCGGGTGCTGAAGTCCGGTGTGGGGCCCATGAGGTGGGCGCGGCGGCGGTGGAAGGAGAGGGCCGTGGCGAGGGTGGTGTATTCGGTTACGGCTCGGGCGGCGCTGGGGCCTTGGGTGCGGCGGGCTATGTCGCGGGCCAGGGCGCGGGTTTTGAGGGAGGACAGGGCGGTGGGTTCGGCGGGGGCAAGCCAGCCGGTGGCTATGTAGGGGGCGAGGTAGCGGCGGAGGGAGAGGAGTTCCTGGTGGCGGGACCAGATCGCCAGCCAGGTGAGGGTGAGGAAGACGGGGACCATGAAGAGGCCGTAGACGGTGAGGAAGCCCAGGTCGCCGAGGGAGGTGGCGCCGTTCCAGATGGCGTGGAGGAGGACGGCGGTGCCCAGGCCGAGCAGGATGAGCGCGGCGCGGGTGGCGCGGCGGTGGGAGTGGCGGGTGGCGGCTATCCCGAAGGCCAGGCCGGTGAGCATGGTGAAGAGGGGGTGGGCGAAGGGGGAGACGATGATGCGGATGAAGAAGGTGCCGGCGGTGAGCGAGTGCAGACCGGAGTGGCCCATGGACTGGTCCTCGCCGAAGGCGCTGCCCAGATAGAGGATGTTCTCGGTGAAGGCGAAGCCGGTGGCACTGAGCCCGGCGATGACGAGGCCGTCGGTGATGCCGTCGAAGTCGCGTCGGCGGAAGCGGTAGAGGAGCAGGACGGCGGCCGCCTTGACCGATTCCTCGACGACCGGGGCGATGACGGTCGAGCCCCAGGCCTGGGCGTCGGAGGGGGACGCGCCGAGGACGTTCCCGGCCAGCCAGTCGGTGGCGAAACCGTTGGCGAGAATCGCGACCAGGGTGGCGGCGCACGCCCCCCAGGCGAAGGCGAACGCGAGGTTGCGCCATGGCTCGGGCTCTATCCGGTCCAGCCAGCAGAACGCCGCGATGAGCAGCGGTACGGGGAAAACGGCGAGGCCGAGGCCGACCAGGAACCCCTCGGTGCCCGTCTGGCGGCGGACGATGGCGAGGATCAGTACGCCGGAGAGCGCCAGCAGCGAGATCAGGGTGAGGGCGCGGACGGTTTTGCTGTGCCAGGGCGCGGGCCGGCGGCGCGGGTGGGTGTGCCGGGTCGCGTGGGGGTACGGGTGAAGCTCGTGGGTGTCCGGGTGCGGGTGGGGTGCGTACGCCGGGAGGGGCGGCTGCGGGGGCGGCTGGGACGGGTACACCCATCGACCCTAACGAGCCGTGCCGGGGTGTCGGGCACCTGGAGGAGGGGCCGTGATCGCCGCCCTTGAGGGGGCCGTCGTCGCGCCCGTCCGTCGGGTCCGTTGTCGCGCCCGTGCGTCAGTCCGTCGTCGCGCCGATCGTTGCGCCCGGCGACGACTGTGGCCGGGGCCTGCGTGAGCTCCGGTCGACTGTGGGGGCGTGATCGTGGGGGCGTGATGGTAGGGGGGTGATGGTCACGTCACGGTCGCGCCGCCACGGCCGTGACGATACGGCCGTGACGACGGACTCCCGGCGCTACGGCCGGCGGCGGAAGATCAGGTCGTGGACGACATGGCCCTTGTCCAGGCCCTGGCCCTCGAACTTGGTGAGTGGCCGGAAGTCGGGCCGGGGTGCGTAGGAGGTGTGGAGGTTCTCCAGCGTCGGGTCGGCGGAGAGCACCTCGAGCATCTGCTCGGCGTACGGCTCCCAGTCGGTGGCGCAGTGGACCAGGGCGCCGGGCGCGAGCCGGGTGGAGGCCAGGGAGACGAACTCCGGCTGGATCAGGCGGCGCTTGTGGTGGCGCTTTTTCGGCCAGGGGTCGGGGAAGAAGACGCGCAGGCCGGCGAGGGAGCCGGGGGCGAGCATCTCGCGCAGCAGGATGATCGCGTCGCCGTTCGCCACCCGGATGTTGGACAGGCCGTTCCGCTCCGCGAGACCGAGCAGATTGCCCTGGCCGGGAGTGTGCACGTCACAGCCGAGGATGCCGGTGTCCGGGTCGGCGGCGGCCATCTGCGCCGTGGCCTCGCCCATGCCGAAGCCGATCTCCAGGACGACCGGCCGGCCGTCGAAGAAGGCGTCCAGATCGATACGGGAGAGACCGTCGATGTCCCGGCCCCACTTCGGCCACAGGCGGCGCAGCGCATCGGCCTGCGAGGGCGAGACGCGGCTGCGGCGAGGCTGGAAGGAGCGGATCCGGCGCTCGTGGTGCGAGCCCGCGGGGTCGGCGGCGGGGCCCGTCCCGTCAGGGAACATCGGCTCGCCGCGGCGGGGCACGGCCGCCGAGGCGGCGGTGGCGCCGAGGCGAGGAGCATCCTGCGCGGCGGCTTCCTGCGGGGTGGGGCCCGGGGCGGCAGCGGGCCGCGCGCCGGTCTCCAGGCCGTCGGCCTCGAGGGCGTCGGCCTCGCGGAGGGCGGCTTCGGGGGTGGCGGGGGTGGCGGGGTTCTCGGACACAGTGTGGTGATTCTACGGATGGCGGGGGCGAGGTCGGGAGCAGCCGCCCACGCCGGCGGAAGCGGGGGCGGGGGCAGAGCGGGACGGAGGCGGGGGCGGGGCGGACCGGGACGGCGGCGGGCCGGGCACGGCGCCCGAGCGGAGAGCGCCCAAGCGACGAGCGCCCGCGAGCAGAGCCCCCAAGCACCCACGAGCGGACCACCCAAGAGGCGCCGCCCGAGAGGCGAGCGCCAGAGGAGACCCCCCCAAGAGACCCCCCAAGAGCCCCCCACCACCCCGCCCCTCAGCCCCCCATCACCCCCAGAACCCTCCGCGCCACCTCCCGCCCGATAGGCAGCGACGCCGTGGCGGCAGGCGACGGGGCGTTGAGGACATGGACCATCCCGGGGGACTCCGCGAAGAGGAAGTCATCGACGAGGGTGCCGTCGGGAAGGACCGCCTGGGCGCGCACGCCGGCCGGGGACGGGCACAGGTCTTCCTCGCGGGCGGCCGGGAGAAGGCGGCGGACCGCGTCGGCGAAGGCGCGGCGGGAGAGGGAGCGGTGGAGTTCGCCGGCGCCGTAGCGCCAATGGCGGCGGGCTATCCGCCAGGAGCCGGGGTAGGCGAGGGTGCCGGCCAGTTCGGCGGGGCGGATGGTGCGCCAGTCGTAGCCCTCGCGGGCGAGGGCGGGGACGGCGTTCGGACCGATGTGGACGGCGCCGTCGATGCCGCGGGTGAGATGGACGCCCAGGAAGGGGAAGGCGGGGTCGGGGACGGGGTAGACCAGGCCGCGGACGAGGGAGGCGCGCTCCGGGGCGAGGGTGTAGTACTCGCCGCGGAACGGGACGATCCGCATGCCGGGGGCGTCGCCGGCCAGGCGGGCGATCCGGTCGCAGTGCAGGCCGGCGCAGTTGACCAGGGCGCGGGCGCGGTAGACCGTTTCGGAGGTCGTACGGACCGCCACCCGGCCGGGGCGGCGGCCGATCGTCGTCACCTCGGCGCCGTACACGATGCGGGCGCCGGCGTCCGTGGCGAGCGCGGCGTACCGGCGGGCGACCGCGCCGAAGTCGCACACGCCGGTCGTGCCGACATGGATGGCGGCCAGCCCGCGCACCTCGGGTTCGTACTCCGCTATCTGGGCGGGGCCCAGCTCGCGCACCGGCAGGCCGTGCTCGCGGCCGCGCTGGATCAGGCCGTGCAGGCGCGGGAGCTCGCTGCGGTTGGTGGCGACGATCAGCTTGCCGGTGACCTCGTGCGGGATGTCGTACTCGGCGCAGAACTTGACCATTTCCGCCGAGCCCTGGAGGGCGAAGCGGGCCTTGAGGGAGCCGGGTGGGTAGTAGATGCCGCTGTGGATCACGCCGCTGTTGCGGCCGGTCTGATGGCGGGCCGGCCCCGGCTCCTTCTCCAGCACCACGACGCGCGTGCCCGGCGCGGCGCGCGTGATCGCATACGCCGTGGAGAGCCCGACGATGCCGGCACCGATCACCAGCACATCGCAGTCGTACGCCGCCACTGCACCTCCCCAACCGGCGACCCGCAGATCCGCCCCTGGCCGGGGACCCGCACGTCATCGCCGACGACGTACTCCATCATGACGGCCACCACTGACAATGCGGCAAGGACGAGCCGCGACCGGCAGCCCGCCCGAGCCGCACGCATTCCTTAGGGCCTGTCCGGTGGATCACGGCCGGAGCCTCGGCTACCGGACAGGCCCTAGGCCGGCGCCGCCAGCAGCGGCCGTGCCCGCTCGCGCAGCTCCACCACCCGCGGCTCGTCGCCGTACGGCTCGAGGCGGTGCAGCAGATCGCGGACGTACTCGGTGGTGCGGGCCGATGAGATCCGGCCCGCCACCTCGACCGCGCGGGTGCCCGCGGCGCAGGCCGCGTCCAGGTTGCCCGACTCCAGTTCGGCGACCGCGGACACGACAAGACGCAGGCCGTGGGAGCGGACGAACTCCTCCGTGGGACGGGAGAGCGCCTGCTCCGTGAAGCGGCGGACCTGGCGCGGCAGGCGCAGATCGCGGTAGCACTCGGCGGCGTCGGCGGCGAAGCGCTCGTACGAGTAGAAGTCCAGCCAGGAGGGGTCCGGGTCGCCGCCGCGGGAGCGTTCCAGCCAGCCTTCGGAGGCCTTCAGCGCCACCTCACAGGCGCGCGCCTCGCCGGCCTTGGCCTGCGCCCGCGCCTCCACCAGGCGGAAGAAGCTCATGGTGCGGGCGGTGGCCAGGCCACGGTTGCGTTCCAGGGCGGCCTGGGCGAGGTCGACGCCCTCGTCGGCGAAGCCGCGGTACGTCGCCTGGAGCGACATCGACGCCAGGACATAGCCGCCCAGGGGCACGTCGGCGGCGGCGCGGGCCAGCCGCAGCGCCTGGATGTAGTACCGCTGCGCGGCCTCCTGCTGGCCCGTGTCGAAGGCCATCCACCCGGCGAGCCGGGTGAGTTCGGAGGTCGCCCCGAAGAGCGCGCGGCCGACCTCGTCGCTGTACGAGGCGAGAAGTAATGGTGCCGCGTCCACCCGCAGGCACTCCGGCACCATCGACGAACGCCAGTCCCCGCCACCGTACTTGGAGTCCCAGCGGCGCGCGTCCTCCGCCGCCTCGCGCAGCTTGGAGACGTCACTGTGGCCGACGTGCTGCGGGATCCCGGCGTCACCGGCCGCCGCGGCATCCTTGTCACGCGCCTCGGCCGCCTCCCGCGCCACCGAACTGTCTGCCGGGGATATCAGCCAGCGCGAGGCGGGAGTGGCGTATGCACTGACGGCGAACGATCCGGCCAGGCTCTGCCAGATGCCGCCACCGCCGGCCCGCCGCCCGGCCAGATCGAGACGGTAGAGCTCGGTCGCCGAGCGCACCGCCGCGCCCACATCGCGGGGAAATGCCAGGCCGACCTCGGGCGCCGGGTCGGCGTCCGCCAGCCCGATCTCGTGCAGCGGCACCGGCCGGCCGAGCTTGCTGCCGATCGCGGACGCGATCAGATGCGGCGCGGCGCCCTGCGGCACCATGCCCTTGGACACCCACCGGGCCACCGACGTCTTGTCATAGCGAAGCGTCAGTCCGCGCTGCGCACCGAGGTCGTTGACCCGGCGCGCCAGTCCGGCATTGCTGATACCCGCGAGGGCGAGAACGGTGCCGAGCTTTTCGTTCGGCCCGCGTATATCCCTGGACATGCGCACCCCTCGACACAGCGACAGCCTCCCCGGTACCCCGGAGCATGCGTCCACCCAGAGTAGTTCGCCGGATCCCGACCGTTAAGAGTCGGTCTCCCGGATGGCGAGATTCGTGTTCAAACAGGGGTGCGGGAATTGGCATGTGCTCCGGGTACGTGTGCCCGTGCGCCCGTCCGTGCGCGCTGGCCGCCCGCCGCCGGGAGCGCTTCCATGGCTTCTGCGTGGGTTGGCCCGCTGCACTGGATCCAGTGGGCTGGGGGACACCGCCACCTCATTCCCCGCGGGTGGCGGTCCGGTCCGGGGGGCGAAGCCCGCCTCCCGGACCGTCGCGCAGGTCGATCTCCGGCCGGACTCCGGTCGGCCACGCCACCGGTTGACGCGGCGCCCGAATGCGTCAACTGGACGGAAAAGTAAGGACTTTGGCCGAAAATCGACGGGCGACGATTTTACGCCGCCGCTCACTCGGGGCCGCCCCGGGGGCCACACGGGGGGCCACCCGGGGCGGACGCATCGCCCGCGCACACCGGGAAACGCCCGCACCCCGGCCTCTCTCCGACGCCTCCCGCGCGCCGCTGTCATGGCAGCATGGTCCGCGCAACACCATGGCGAAAGCTTGGCAATCCGTTGTACGGGGCGGCCGTTGGCCCCTCGGCGGGCGGGGAATCGGGTGGAGGCGGCGATGCGCTGGTTGGTGGGGTGGAGCAGTACCGCCACGGGACCGGCCACCGGCGGAGCGGGCCCCACGGTCCTCCCCGTAGGCGCCCAACTCCTGTGGGGCGACCCGGATCCGCTGTGGGCCGTAGGCGACTGGCGGCCCGACGAGGTGCGCGTCGTACAGGCCGACCCCGAAACCCGGCTCGCCGTCTTCGGCGTCTGCGGTGCCACCAACGACCAGCTGCGCGTCGGCCTGTTCGCGGCCCGCGGCGGCGCACTGCGCCATCTCACCGCCTGGCCGGGCAGCTACACCGCCGTCGTCCAGGTAGGCCGGCGGATCACCGTCACCGGCGACCTGGCCGGCGCCCGCCCCGTCTTCCACACCCCCTGGGCCGGCGGCACCGCCTACGCCACCGCCGCCCTCCCGCTCGCCGACCTCATAGAGGCCAGCCTCGACGTCGGCCACCTCGCCGCGCTGCTGGCCTGCCCGGATGCCCCCGAGGCGCTCGGCGCCGGCACGCCGTACGAAGGCGTCCGCCGCATCCCGCCCGGCCATGCGCTGGTACTGCGCGGCGGCGCCCGCGACATCGCCTCATTCGAGCCGGCCGCATCGCTCGCCGTCGCCGCGCCCCAAATCGCCCCGGAGCAGGCCGTGGACGGGGTCCGCGAGGCGCTGATCGAGGCCGTTCGCGCCCGGCTGTCCGGCCCCCGGCACGCCCCCGACCCGGACGGCCCCGACGGCCTCGACCCCGGCCCGGTGCCCGGCATGGGACCCGCCGAGCGACGGGCCGCCCGCGGCGCACCGGCCCCCGGCATCGGCGCCGACCTCTCCGGCGGCAGCGCTTCCGGGACCCTCGCGCTCCTCGCCGCCGGCCTCCCCGGCCAGCCCGGCACCCTCAACGGCCACGGCGCGCGCCTGCTCGCCGTCACCTTCAACGACCGTTCCACGGGCGGCAGCCAGGCCCACCGCGAGGCCGAGCTGGAACGCGCCCGCAGCATCGCCGACAACCCCCGCCTGCGCCATGTCGTCGTCGCGGCGGGCGAGGAGGCCCTCCCGTACGCCGACCTCGAATCCGGCCCGCTCACGGACGAGCCCGGCCCTTCCCTCATCACCGCCGCCCGCCACCGCCGACGGCTGCTCGCGGGCAGCGCGGACCACTTCGTCGGGAACGGAGCCCGCCAGGTCCTCGACGCCCACCCGGCCCGGCTCGCCGACCTCCTCATGGACCGCCGGCGGCGCCATCTGCTGCGCCCGGTCACCGCGCTGGCCAAGGCCGACGGCCCCTCCGCGCAGTCCGTCCTCGTCCCCTTCACCGTCTATCGCGCCGCCCGCAAGCTCGCCCGTACGCCCTACGGAGAGGGCATCACCGATACCGCGCGGCGCCTCATGGAGCGGCAGTTCGCCGACGCACCGGTGGCCGGCGGCGCCGTCGACGCCTCGCTGGCCGCCCTCGCCTGGTGCCGACCGGGGCCCGCCGCACGCTGGCTCACCGGGGAGGCACTGGCCCAGGTGTCGACCCGCCTCAGCGAGGCGGCAACCCGCTCGCCCACCGTGGGCCGCCCCGGAGAACGGCGCGCCCGCGCGTCGCTGGCCCGCCAGGCCGCCGACCACCGCGTCTTCGAGCAGGCCGCCGAGATCCGTGACCAGCGGCTGCACGCCCCTTTTCTCGACAACCGGGTGGTCCTCGCCTGCCGCGCCCTGCCGGACACCCTGCGGGTGCAGCCGGGAGCGCGGGCGGCGGTACTGCGCTCGGTGCTCTCCGGCGCCGGGGTACGGGATCTGCCGGCCGGATGGGGCGCCACCTCACAGCTGACCCATGCGGCCTCGGTACGCGCCGGGCTGCGCAACGCCGTGGGCGAACTGGTCGGGCTCTTCGACGCCCCGCTGCTCGCCGACGCGGGGCTGGTGGAGGCGCGGGTGGTGCGCAAGGCGCTGCGGTCGGCGGCCGAGGGTGAGCCGCTGCCGCTGGACGGGCTCGCCGAGCTGGTCTCCACGGAGTTGTGGCTGCGGCGGCTGCTGGCACGGCGCGGCACCTGCTGGACGGGCGCGGCGGCGCGCCAGCGGGCGCTCGCGGGGGGTGTGGTGCCCCGCGCACGGCTGTGAGCGTCGCCGGTATGACGCGCCGGGCAGCGCCCGCCCTGGCCCCGCCGTCACCGCCCTGGCCCCGTCCTCACCCTCCCGGCCCCGTCCTCGCCGCCGTCAGCGACAACTGATCTGCGACCGCGCCCAGTCGCCCAGTGCCACCACATCCACCGGCGTCTCCGGCTCGACGACCAGCCGCAGCGTCCTACGGCCCGCCAGCGGAACGTGCACCGGCACCGCCGGCTCCCCGCCGTGCATCACGCCGGACTGCCACAGCCGCGCCCCATCCGCGTAGACGGAGAAGCGCACCGCACCCAGTCCCAGGCTCAGATCGTCGACCCCGGCCACCGCGTCGTACGCGGTGCACCGGCGGTTGAGATCGATCAGCACCGAGGACGGCCCGTGCACGGTCACCCCGTGCGGATACGTCGTCCCGTCGACGCGCGGCCGCTCCCGCTGCCACAGCCAACTGCTCCCGAACGCCCGCACCTCCGGCTCGGTGCCGTCGCCGGTGACGTCGTACGACAGCGAGTTGAGGTGATACGCGGTCGACGGGGGCGGCGGCGTCGGGGTGGGCTTCGGCGGGGGCAGGGTCGGAGTCGGCGTCGGGGTCGGCGGGGGTGTGGGCGTCGGCTTCGGAGGGGCCGGAGCGGGCGGGGGAGGAGGCGTCGGCGTGGGGGTGGGCTTCGGGGCCGGCGCGTGCCCGGGGGCCGGCGGGAGCGGCTTCGGCGTGTGCTTCGGCGGCCTGGGGGAAGGGGTCTGCGGCGCGACGGGCGCCGGCCGGTGCGGCTTGGCCTGCGGCTCCGGCGGCGGCTGCGGGGAGCCGGTCAGCGCCAGCGCGAGCGCCGCGCCCGCCACCACCGTCACCCCGACCCCGATCCCGACCTTCACCGGCGCGCCCAGCCCCTCGCTCAGGGCGGCGCCCCCGGCACCCCCGGCCGCACCGGACCCGCCCCCCGAGGCAGCCGCGGCCGCACCGGCCCCCGCCGCCGCACCCGCGGCCCCCACCACCGCGGCCGCCGCCTTGACGGCGTACCCGGCGGCGAACCACCCGATGACCGCGACCGGCAGCACCGCACCGATCCGCTCATTGACGTCCGCGACCTCCAGCGCGGCCGTACGGCACCGGGCGCACTCGTCCAGATGCTTGCGCAGCCCCCGCTCGGCCCGCATCCGCAGCCCGCCCCGGGCGTACGCGCCGAGCCGGTCGGCGTACCGCGCACAGTCGCCGCCGGCGGTCAGCGACTGGCTGACATGCGCCTGCAGATACGCCTGCTTGAGGCCCTCGCGGGCACGGTGCGCCAGTACGGCGGTGGCGTTCGCGGTCAGCCCGAGCAGCGGGGCGACCTTGCTCGGCGACTCGTCCTCGATCGTGGTGTGCCACAGCACCGTCTGATAGCGCTCCGGCAGGCTGCGGAACGCCTGCATCGCCATCGACTGCTCGGCCTCCTGCATGGCCCGGACGTCCGCGCCGAGATCCACGGTGTCGTCATCCATCGACGACCCGGCCGCCGACACCGCGAACACCGCGAAGTCCTCGACCAGTTGCTCTCGTCGCGCGGTCTTCGCCCAGGCCGCGGCGACCCGCCGGACGGTCGTCAGCAGATAGGCACGGACCGCGGAATCGGGGCCCGCGCCACCGCGCACCGCCTGCAGCGTGCGCGCGAAGACCTCGCCGGTCAGATCCTCCGCGGTGTGCGTGTCCCGGCAGCAGCTGCGCGCATAGCGCCGTACCGCCTCGGCGTGCCTGCGGTACATCTCCTCGTACGCCGCATCGTCGCCGGCCCGCATATCGGCGATCAACTGGCCGTCGGACGGCGGGAGTTCACCGCTCCCGACGGCAGCCGGATCGTTCACGGAGCCGGCCGCCCGCCGCCCACCGGAGCGGCCGCGCTGCGTCGGCACCCCGCGGCCGGCGTCCTCGGCACGGTCATGTTGTTCACCGGCACGGCCCGGCGGGGGAGTCGCCCCCAGCGGCCCGGACTGCCCGGGAACCTGCGGGGCCGACCTGCCCCGCTCGCCGAACCCGGCCGCACTGCCGCGCCGCTCGTCCCGCCCGTCAACACCCATCGCCCAGGCCCCCGAACACGCCGTCACACCGGAACACCGCGCAAGCGTGCCACACCGGGGGTCCGGGCTTCAGGGTCCCGACGGGCAACCACTCATCCGAGGATCGTTCTTGTACGACCGCACTAGCCTTCACCCGTACGGGGGGCATCCGCCACCGGAGCGTGCGGACGACGCGGCGCGGCCGTCCGGCCCGTCCGGAAGCCCCCGCCTCACGGGGCCGCCCGGACGGAACCGGTAGCCGGAACTCACCCGACGGGGCGCGAGCGCAGCCCCTCCAGCAGGATCTCCAGCAGCCGCGCGGACGCGGCCTGCTGCTGACCGGGGTCGGGCAGCGACGGCGCACCCGTGGCGATCACCAGCAGGAGGTCGGCAACCGTCACATCGGCCCGCAGCTCACCGGCCCCCTTGGCGCGCTCCACGAGCCGCCCGACGACCTCCAGCAGCGCCTGCGCGCCGGCGGTCTCCTCGGCGCTGTCCGGCGCGCCCTCGGGCGCCTCCGCGGCGGCCACCGCCGTCTCGCCGTGCGCATCCTCCGGCGTGCCCCGCTGGGCGACCACGCGCAGATCCGCCTCCACGTCCGTGTCGGACGCCGCCCGCTGCTGCGGCACCCGCGCCTCGGCCACGTCGTCGGCCGGCCGCTCGGCGTCCGCGCTCACCCGCAGGATGCTCGGCGGCAGCAGCCGCCCGGCGCCCGAGGCGACCGAGGTCCGCAGGAACCGGGAGAGCGCCGACCATGCGTCGTCCTCCTGGCCGAGCGCCGTCCGTGCCTGGTCCGTCAGCCGCGAGGTCTCCTCCTCGGCTATCCGCCTGACCAGGACGTCCTTGCTCGGGAAGCGGCGGTAGACGGTGCCGACGCCGACCCGGGCCCGCCGTGCGACGTCCTCCATCGGTGCGCCGTAGCCCAGTTCGCCGAACACCTCGCGCGCGGCCCGCAGGACATGTTCCAGATTGCGCTGGGCATCCACCCGCAGCGGCGTGCTCCGGCCGCCGACGCCGAGACCGACGCCGACGCCGAGACCGGCACCGGCCTTGGCGTCATGTCCCACGCTGTCACCGCTGTGGACCTTGCCGTTGCCGTTGCTCTGTCCGTTGCTCTGGCCGATGTTGTGGCCGATGTTGTGGCCGTTGGTCCCGCCGCCGTCGGATGTGTCCGCGGTGGCTACGGCTGTCGGCCATTGAGAGCCCTGAATATGCATAGTGATTCCCCCGGTAATGACGTCTCCCCCCGGAGACTCCCCGCCCTGACGGTCGGGGCATACCGACGAGAGGGTGCACCCCAACGAGATACGAACATAGTTGAGCCCGGGTCAAGAATGAAGGGGGTGTTCCGCACAGTGCGCCCCCCGATCGGCCCAACGGACCGGTTCCGCCCCGATTGCGCACCCGCCCGCTTCCCGTCACCAGGGCCCTGACCTGCACACCTTCCGCCCCGTCAGCGGAAGATGACCGTCCGTCTCGTCGGATGCCCCCGGTCATACATTTCGTCGAGCCTGTGGACAAAGCCGTTCCCGGGGTGCGTCATGGAACAGTGGTGTCGGGTCGACCTCGCGAGGAGTACCTCTGTGACGGCAGTGTCTTCCAACGAAGTGGCGCGCATTCTCGTGGTCGGCGGTGGTTACGTCGGGATGTACACCGCCCTGCGGCTGCAGCGGACGCTGAAGCAGGAGCTGCGGCAGGGCAGCGTCGAGATCATCGTGGTCGACCCCGAGCCGTATATGACGTACCAGCCGTTCCTCCCCGAGGCCGCGGCCGGCTCCATCTCCCCGCGCCATGTCGTCGTACCGCTGCGCCGGGTGCTGCCCCAGTGCCATGTCGTCATCGGCGAGGTCACCGCCCTCGACCACAGCGAGCGCACGGCCACGATCACGACGCTGGCCGCCGAGGAAACGGGCTCCGGGCACATCGACGTGGCGTACGACGAAGTGATCCTCGCGCCCGGCTCGGTCTCCCGCACCCTCCCGATCCCCGGACTGGCCGACGTCGGCATCGGCTTCAAGACCGTCGAAGAGGCCATCGGCCTGCGCAACCACGTCCTCGAACAGCTCGACATCGCCTCCTCCACGCGCAACCCCGAGGTCCGCGACGCCGCGCTGACCTTCGTCTTCGTCGGCGGCGGCTACGCGGGCGTGGAGGCGCTGGCCGAGCTGGAGGACATGGCCCGCTTCGCCGTGCGCTACTACCACAACATCCAGCCCGAGGACATGAAGTGGATCCTGGTGGAGGCCACCGACCGGATCCTGCCCGAGGTGGGCCCGGACATGGGCCGTTACGCCGTACGTGAGCTGCGCGCCCGCAATATCGACGTACGGCTGGAAACCCGGCTGGACTCCTGCGAGAAGCGCATCGCCGTCCTCAGCGACGGCGCCCGTCTCCCGACCCGCACCCTGGTGTGGACCGCGGGCGTCAAACCGCACCCCATCCTGGCCGCGACCAAACTGCCGCTCAATTCCCACGGGCGTCTCAAGTGCACCGCCGCGCTCCAGGTGGACGGCGTCGAACACGCCTGGTCCGCCGGGGACGCGGCCGCGGTTCCCGACCTGACGGCCGACCCGCCCGCCGGTCCCGACGAGGACCGCGTGACCTGCGCCCCCAACGCCCAGCACGCCGTCCGCCAGGCCAAGGTGCTCGCCGAGAACATCGTGGCGACCGTGCGCGGCGGCGAGATCAAGGACTACGCGCACAAATACGTCGGCTCGGTGGCCTCGCTCGGCCTGCACAAGGGCGTCGCGCATGTCTACGGCCGCAAGCTCAAGGGCTACCCGGCGTGGTTCATGCACCGCGCCTACCACCTCAGCCGGATGCCCACCTTCAACCGCAAGGCACGGGTGCTCGCCGAATGGATCCTCGCGGGCCTGTTCAAACGCGAGATCGTCTCGCTCGGCTCGCTGGAGAACCCGCGCGCCGAATTCGAACTCGCGGCGGGCACCGGCCGGCACAACGAAGTCAGTTGACGATCCCGCCCGACCAGGGAATTGACGTCATGTCACTGTCTCAGACCGTGCGCGGACCGGAGCGCGGAACTCCACGCCGACGCCCCGACGTCTGACGGATGTCAGTCCGGTCGGCCACACTGGACGTGTGACCATGGGTGGGCTCGTATCTGCAAAGAGTGACAATCACGAGGATTCTGGACGTTTGCTGCATTCCGCGAGAGGGCGCCGAGAGTGCCCCCAGCCGACACTCCACCGGCCTGTGGCCGGGCGGAGCCAAGGGGAGTACCCGCACGCCGACGGCCCGATCCCGCGCGACGACGCGAAGTAAGAGGTATCCCTCCGTGATCTTCACGCGCTGGAGCGCCAAGCTCCCCGGCACACAGCGGCGCACGGCCGCGCGGTCCGACCGCGCCACGCCGCCCGCCGGACCCGCCGCGCCGTCACCGTCCGCCACGCCACCGGAGGCCGGCGACACGTCGACCACGTCCGGTACGGGATCGGTCCCCGCCGCCCGCGCCGAACCACCCGCCACCGAGGGACCGGCCCCCGTGGCAGCGCCGCCCACCGTCGACGCGCTGTCCGTACACGACATCCTCGGCACCATCCCCGCCCTGGTGGCGGTCGTCTACGGCCCCGAGCACCGCATCGCCTACGTCAACGGCGCCTACGCCGGCGTCTTCGGCACCCGCCCCGCCGGCCACACCGCACGCGAGGCGCTCCCCGAGCTGGCCGAGCTCGGCCTGCTGCCCCTGATGGACCAGGTGCTGCGCAGCGGCAAGCCCCGTACGGTCAAGTCCCGCCGGGTCCCCGGAGGCGGAGGCCAGGACCGTACCCGCGACGGCTACTACACCTTCACCTGCACCCCGATCGAGGTCGCCGCCAGCGGACCCGCGCCCGACCCGGAGGTCGCCTGCGTCGCCCCGCACCGCGGCGTGCTGGTCTTCGGCGCGGACGTCACCGACCAGATCGAGTCCGCGGAGCGCCTCCGCGCCAGCGAGGCCCGCCAGCGCGAGGCCGCCGTCACCCTCCAGCGTTCCCTCCTGCCCCAGGAGCTGGAGCAGCCCGACGACCTGTGCGTGGCGGCCACCTATCAGCCCGGCGGTACGGACGCGGCCGTCGGCGGCGACTGGTACGACGTCATCACCCTCGGCGCCGGCCGCACCGCCCTGGTCATCGGGGACGTCATGGGCCGCGGAGTCCGCGCCGCCGCCGTCATGGGCCAGCTCCGCACCGCCGTACGGGCCTACGCACGCCTCGACCTCCCGCCCCACGAGGTCCTCCAGCTGCTGGACGGCCTGGCCGCCGAGATCGACGCCAGCCAGATCGCCACCTGCGTCTACGCCGTCCACGACCCCAACGAAGGCCGCCTGGTCTACGCCTCGGCCGGCCATCTGCCCATCCTGGTCCGCGACGCCGACGGCGTGGTCCGCCGCGCCGCCGAACCGACCGGACCGCCGCTGGGCACCGGCGGCTGGCTGCACACCTCCGGCTCCGTCCCCCTCGGCCCCGGCTGCAGCGCCGTCCTCTATACCGACGGCCTCGTCGAACGCCGCGACAAGGACATCGACCACGGCGTCGAAGCGCTGGAGGCGGCCTTCGCGGGCGCCACGGGAGCCCCCGACATCGTGTGCGACCGGCTCCTCCGCGCCCTCGGCATCACCGCCGCCCACGACGACGACGTCGCCATCCTCGCCCTGCAGCACCCCGAACGGACCGGCCACGACGCCGAGCTGTTCCACAACGCCGCCCTCGAACTCCACGGCGGCACCGAAGCCGCCCCGCGCGCCCGCGCCTTCGCCTCGGGAGTCCTGGCCTCCTGGCGCTTCTCCCCCGAGCTGCACGACCTGGGAGTCCTGGCCGCCAGCGAACTGGTCGCCAACTCCCTCCAGCACGGCACGCCCCCCATGCGGCTCCGCCTCCGCCGCACCGACCGCCGCCTGATCATCGAGGTCACCGACGGCGACGACCACCTTCCCCGCCGCCGCCGCGCCGAACCGGCCGACGAGGCCGGCCGCGGCATCTCCATCGTCGCGACCATCGCCTCGTCGTGGGGCTCCCGCCGCACGCCGGGCGGCGGCAAAGCCGTCTGGTGCGAATTCGCGCTGCCTCGCGGCTAGCGCAGCCGCCCGCTCACACGGCCGCGGCCACCGGCTCCGACCGCGGCGCGGGGACCGCCGCCACCACCCGATGCGGGTTGTCCTGCACCGGCCGCAGCATCCGTCCCAGCCACAGCGACAGCCCCGTGATCCCCAGCGAGCACACCACGAGCATCCCGATGTACGCCACGGACATCCCGTGCCCCACCATCAACGCTCCCACCGCCGGCCCAACGGCCAGCGCCAACTGCTTGACCAGCGCAAACGCCGAGTTGTACTGACCTATCAGCGAGGCGGGCGCCAGATCCGCCACCAGCGGAGCCACCGTCGGCGACAGCATCGACTCACCGATCCCGAACAACGCATACGTCGAGATCAACAGCGCCGTCGCCACGACCTGCGCACCGTGCACCAGCCCGGACACCCCGGCGCCTATCCACGCCACGGTCCAGATCATCCCGACCAGAGCCATCACGCGACTACGCCGCCGCCGCTCGACCAGCCGCAGCACCACGAACTGCGCCGCCACGATCGCCGCCGTATTGGCCGCCAGCGCGATACCGAGCGTGGCCGGCGCGATCCGGGTGACCTCGGTGGCGTACGCCGCCAGACCCGACTCGAACTGCCCGTAGCAGGCGAAGAAGAGCACAAAGCCCAGCACACACAGCCACACCATCCGCCGGTCGGCGAACAGCGCCCGCCAGGCACCCTTGGGCCGCTCCTCGGTCGGCACCGCATCGTCGACCTTCGGCGCCCGCGGCAGCCGTACGGTCGCGATCGCGGCACCCAGCACCAGGAACATCACGGCCTCGATGGCGAACAGCCGCACAAAACTCGCCGGATGCGCGGCGTCGACCAGCAGGCCACCGACCAGCCCACCGACACCGAGCCCCAGATTGTTCAGAAAGAACTGCGTCGCGAACGCCCGTGACCGGGTCACCGTCGTCGAGCACCACACGATCATCGTCGCGAGGGCCGGCTGTATCACCGCGATACCCGCGCCGAGCGCAACGGCCGAGGCGATCACCAGCGGCTCGGTGCCGGACAGCCCCAGCCCCAGCGCACCGATGGCAGCGGAGACCGTACCCACGATGGCCACCGGCAGCGGACCCCGCCGGTCGATCACCCGGCCGGTCAGCGGCAGCACGGCCAGCGCGGACACCGCCAGCATTGCCAGCACCACACCCGCCGTACTCGCACCGAGGTCTCGCACCTTGGCCACGTAGACATACAGATACGGAACCGTGAAGCCGTTACCGAACGCACTCAGTGCGTTCCCCAGCTGGATCCGGCGCAGCGCGGCGCCCATCGCGGTGGTCACACTCACCTACCTAGGTCAGTCAAAAGACGAATAAGAGACACGAACCCAGGAGACGAGGCCTCACCGACAGGACCGGACAGTCACACCTTGAAGACTTCAACTCTAAAGTTCGAATCTAAAGAGTACACAACGAAGGACTTCGACGCCAATGACTTTCGTGTCATACTGCGCCGCATGCCTGAGCTCTCAGATGCGGCCCCCGACGCGAACGAGCCGAGCCTCGAGGAACAGATCGCGGCCTACCAGCGCGAGTTCCAGGACCTCGACCCCCAGGTCGAGCAGGTCGTCTCCGCACTTCAGCGCCTCAACCGGCGGATGAACGTCGCCTACGGGCGCCAGACGGCAACCCTCGGCCTGAGCAACGCCGAATGGGAGGTCCTCAAGGCCCTCGTCGTCTCCGGAGCCCCCTACCGGCTGGGCCCCGGCGAACTCGCCAAACGCCTCGGCCTCACGCCGGCCGCCATGACCCACCGCATCGACCGCATGGCGAGCGAGGGCCTGGTCACCCGAGAGCGCGATGAGAACAACCGGGTCCGCGTCATCGTCGAGCTGACCCGCGAAGGCCGCGAGAAGTGGCTTGAGGCCATGCGCCTGGCAACGGTCTTCGAAGAGGACCTCCTCCAGGACCTCTCCAGCGACGACCGCCACCGCCTCGGCGAGGTGCTGACCCGCCTGCTGCGCCGCGTGGAGGACGCCCAACCGGACGCCGAAGGCCGCCTCAAAGACCTCGACTGACCCAAGTTGACACGCCTCTACCCCATCCGTAGTGTTCTCCGAGTTGCCCCGGAGCCCATCAAGCCCCAGGCAGCCATCCCGCCGCTTCGCGGCACACCACTACTGCACGGCCCCTCAACGGGAGCGATTTCGGCATGCCGAATTTCGATTCCAGACTCGATTATGAGTCACCGAGGAATTCCGCTAAAGTAGTGACCCCGACAGGGAATCGGAACTGAATTCGAACCGGAAACGGAAC
>NZ_JBVHTY010000006.1:0-1019 GCF_055565615.1 Streptomyces sp. NPDC028368
GGTTGATAGGCCAGATATGGAAGCCCGGTAACGGGTGGAGTTGACTGGTACTAATAGGCCGAGGGCTTGTCCTCAGTTGCTCGCGTCCACTGTGTGGTTCCCGGGTTGCGAACAGTCGCAATCGCTGGTTGAACCAAGTTCCACTCTTTTAACTAAAAAGTGTGCTTGTTCGCTAGAACCCGATAGGGTTTCGGTGGTCATTGCGTTAGGGAAACGCCCGGTTACATTTCGAACCCGGAAGCTAAGCCTTTCAGCGCCGATGGTACTGCAGGGGGGACCCTGTGGGAGAGTAGGACGCCGCCGAACAATCTTTCAAGGACCCTTGGTCCCAGCGTGCATGCTGGGACCAAGGGTCCTTTTTGTTTTGCCGAAGCGCGCCGAACTGGTTGGTGCGCGAGAATGAATGCAGTACCGAAGACAGGAGTCACGTCGATGTCCACCAACTCTTCCGACGATCGTTCGGAGCGCCGGCCGCAGCGGCGCGACGACGGCGACCGCGGTGGTTTCCGGCGTGATGACCGTGGTCCGCGTCGTGACGGCGACCGCGGCGGGCGCCCGGCCGGCGGCGGTGGCGGTCACGCGGGGCGGGACAGCCGCGGCGGTGACCGTGGTGGTTTCCGGCGTGATGACCGTCCGTCGGGCGGCGACCGCGGGGGATTCCGTGGGGGCGACCGGCGCGATGACCGGCCGCGTGGGCCGCGTCGCGATGATGAGCGTGGCGGCGGATTCCGGCGCGATGAGCGACGCGATGACCGGGGTGGAGACCGCCCCGGCTTCCGGCGTGATGACCGTCCGTCGCGTGATGACCGTCCGTCGGGTGGCGATCGTGGTGGGTACCGCGGTGGCGACCGGCGCGACGACCGCGGGGGCGACCGTGGTGGGTTCCGCAGGGACGACCGTCCGTCGGGTGGCGACCGTGGGGGGTACCGCGGTGGCGACCGGCGCGACGACCGCGGGGGCGACCGTGGTGGGTTCCGCAGGGACGACCGTCCGTCGGGTGGCGACCGTGGGGGGTACCG